>NZ_JBDJOA010000016.1:0-62246 GCF_039674765.1 Stenotrophomonas sp. TWI273 | reverse complement strand
GGGCGGGCGTGGCCCCGCCTCCGCCCGCGGGGGGCACTTCCGTTCCCGGGCCGGGGCCCGCCACTACTCCCAGCGGCGGGGGCCGTCGCCCTGATCGCCGAGCGTGTCGCCGGGGTTGGTCAGGCGGCAGCGTTTCAACGAGAGGCAGCCGCAGCCGATGCAGTCGGTGAGCTGGTCGCGCAGCAGCAGCAACTGCTCGATGCGCTGGTCCAGTTCGCTGCGCCACAACGCCGACATCTTCGCCCACTCGGCCTTGGTCGGCGTCTTGTTCTCCGGCAGCGCCGCAAATGCGGTCGCGACCGCCTCCAGCGGCATCCCGACCCGTTGGGCCACACGGATCACCGCCAACCGGCGCAGCACATCGCGGGCAAAGCGGCGCTGGTTGCCGGCGGTGCGCAGGCTGCGTATCAGCCCCTTGCGCTCATAGAAATGCAACGCCGAGACGGCCACCCCGCTCCGTTTGGCGACCTCGCCTACACTCAGTTCCTGCGCGATCACTGCTTGACCTCAACCATGGTTCAGGTGGCATCCTGCGCGCCGCTGGGGGTGCACTGCAAGCCCGGCGCTCCTCCCGATGTCTGGAACCCGCATGTCCGCTGAAGTTTCCTCTCCGCCCGCCACCGTCCCGGTGGAGGACACGCCGATCCCCTCGATCCTGTCGCCGGCCTACCGGGCGACCACGATCGGCATGGTCGCGCTGGTCTCGCTGCATGGCTTCGAGGCGTTGGCCGTGGCCGCCGCGATGCCCACCGTGGCCCATGACCTGGACGGGCTGCGCCTGTACGCGCTGGCGTTCGGCGGCACCCTGGCCACCAGCGTGATCGGGATGACGCTGTCCGGGCGCTGGAGCGACCAGCAGGGCCCGGCGCGCCCGCTGTGGCTGGGCCTGGCGTGCTTCATCGCCGGCCTGCTGGTCGCCGGCTTCGCCCAGCACATGCCGGTGCTGGTGCTTGGGCGCCTGATGCAGGGGCTGGGGGCCGGCGCGATTTCCGTGGCGCTGTATGTGCTGGTCGGGCGCTCGTTCCCCGAGCCGATGCGGCCACGCGTGTTCGCCGCCTTCTCCGCCGGCTGGGTGGTGCCTTCGCTGATCGGCCCCAGCATCAGCGGCCTGATCGTGCAGCACCTGGGCTGGCGCTGGGTGTTTCTGATCGTGCCGCTGCTGGCGATTCCGGCGGCGTTGCTGCTGCGCCCCGCCCTGCGCCAGATCGGCGTGGTGGCCGCGGGCAGCACCGGCCGCAACGTCGTGCCCTGGGCCGTGGGTGCCTCCCTCGGCGCGCTGATGCTGTATATCGGCGGCCAGCAGCAGGGATGGCTCGCGCCAGCGCTGCTGGCACCGGCCCTGGCCGTGCTGGCACTGTGCAGTTGGAAGCTCCTGCCTACCGGCACGTTGACCCTGCGCCGCGGCCTGCCCAGCGTGATCGCGCTGCGTGGGATCGCGGCGTCCGCGTTTTTCGGTTGCGAAGCCTTCCTGCCCTTGCTGCTGCAGCGCGAGCGCGGCTTGACCCCGCTGTTGGCGGGCGTGGCACTGAGCCTGGGCGCGTTGGGTTGGTTTGCCGGCTCGTGGCTGCAGGGCCACCAGCAGCGCGGCTGGTCACGCCGGCAGTTGCTGCAGTCCGGCGCGCTGTTGATGTGCGTGGGCATCCTGGCCACGTCGCTGGCGATCCAGCCGGGCATGCCGCTGTGGTCGGCGATGGTGGGCTGGGTGCTGACCGGGCTGGGCATGGGACTGATCTATCCCAGCCTGTCGGTGCTCACGTTGTCGCTGTCAGCGCCGGCCCACCAGGGCGCCAACACCTCCGCCCTGCAGCTCAGCGAAGCCCTGGGCGTGGCGACCACGCTGGCCGTGTCCGGCTCGTTGTTCGCGCTGTTCCTGGAGGGCCGGGAAGCCCTGGGCTACCTGCTGACCTTCGCGATCATGCTGGTGCTGGCGATGCTCAGCGTGGCGGTGGCGCGGCGGATCTGAGCGCGGTGGCGTGGCGCGCGCATCCTCACGGATGCGTGTCGCCGACCTCTTTCAGGTCCTCTCGCAGGATGCGGCGGATCTCCAGCACGGCCTGCGGGGTCTCCTGCACGCTGTGCCCGGAGATGATCACCTTCTCCGATACCGCCCCCTCCAGATGCGCGCTCCAGTACGGCACCAGGCCATCGTCGGACTGCAGCAACGGCACCTCCGGTTTGCGCTGGGCGATGATCGAGTGGTACTTCAGCCCCGGTGTGATCGGCAGCGCGCCAGCGGCCTTCACGAACGGATCGCTGGCCTTGAGGTTGTCGATGCTGTTGGGAATCTGCAGCTTGGTGGTGCTGTTGGCCGATTCGGATTCCTGCAGGGTCAGGAACACATCCTCGAACTTGCCCAGGATGGTGATCGGCAACCGCACCAGCCGGCCGATCAGGCGCCCCAGCCGGTTGCCCGCGATGTCCGTGCCTTTGTGCGGCGCGGCGATGAAAATCACCCGCTCCACGTTCGGCTCGGCGGTGAAGTGCAGCAGCGGGCCGAGCTTGGCCTCGACGCGCTTCAGGCGCTCGCCCTTCAGATCGTAGTTGGCCAGCAGATCGTTCCACAGCACATCGCCGGAGGAGGTCACCAGCAGGCGTGCAAGCACGCCGCCCATGCTGTGGCCGATGAACACCATGTCCTTGGCGGCCGGCGTGCTGCCGGTCGGGTCGAAGTGCTTGAGCGTGTTGTTGAAGGCCTGGTTGATCTCGTAGCGGTTCAACGCGATCGGGGCGTTGGTCGGGTAGTACACCTGCCAGACCTGGAAATGCCGGCGCAGCTCGGGATCGCCCATGATCTCGTTGGCCACGTTGACCCAGGCTTCCGGGCTGCTGCCCAGGCCATGCAGCATGAAGATGATGCGGCGATTCGGGTCCCACGGCTGCATCAGGTACATGTGCGGCGCGCCGATGCCTTCGCTCAGGCCGAACAGCGTGCGCAGCGACTGCGTGGCAAAGCCGGACTGGGCCAGCCACAAGCCGTAGGCTGCGGTGAAGTTGCCCGCCAGCGGAACCTTCTCACCGTGCAGGTCCACGCTCTCGGTGGACTCGGGCGAGTACACATCAAACAGCACCTGGGTGGTATCGAGCACCTGCTGCAGATTGTCACCCTTGAAGCGCAGCAGGGCGGTGGCGTTGATCGCGGACATCTCGCTGTACTGCGGAATCTCCGCCTTCCCGCCGTCGGCCGGTGCGACCAGCTTGGGTGGGTCCATGATCACCACCAGCTCGGCGCCGAAGCCATCGCGGCGATAGGTGCTGCGCAGCCCGGCAAAACTCACCGCCGAGGCGGACACCATCCGGGTCGGGATGCTCTGCATGCGCAGCTCATCGAAATCAGAGGTCAGCGTCCAGCGCTCCCCGGCCACGGCAGCGTTGTAATCCTCGCCTTCCAGCGCGCTCTCGCGGCTGCGCTTGAACACCACCGACGCGGTCTGCTCGGCGGCGTAGTTGTAGTAATCGCGTACCTGCGTCTGGCGATCCTCGAAGGCGCGGTCTGAAGGCGTGCGCCCGCTGAAGAACAGGTACGCATACGCATACCGCGCCGCTTCCAGCCACGCATCCAGGGCGGCGTCGGACATCGGCGTCTTTTCGCGGTCCTTGGGCTTGGGGGTCAGCGCCAACGCGGTCTTCACCCACAGCTCGGACTGCGCTGAAAGGCGCTGTTCCTCGGGCAGGACATCGGTCTCTTCCAGCGTCTTCTGGCAGCTGGCCACGTCCTTTTCGCACTGCGCCACGTCCATCCCGATCACGCTCAGCGTTTCCTGCGAGGCAGCGCTGAGCTTGCCCGAGGTCAGCACGTCGCCGCGCTTGTTGGCGAGGTATTCGGTCGGGGCCACCTGCTTCATGGTGACCATCGCACAGCCACTGGACAGCAGCAGCGAGAGCACCACGGCCAGCATCGGCAAGGCGCGGTGCGGCAACAGCTTCAATGCGGAACTCATGGAACGCTTCCCTGCCCTGTCCCCGGGACGTCCCGGCGGATCACCTGTGAAAAATCATCGTTTGCATTGCTCGCCCGCGCACGGTCGGTAATCCGCCCGCGTGCCTTCAGCGTCTCGAACGGTACCCCCGGCGTGAGCACCCCCAGATCGCGCGCGTATTCGGCGAAGTAGCCCGAGGCCAGCAGCCGGTAGTCCATCGGCAGGCCCGGCGCGATCTGCTTGGCCAGTTCGTACACGATGGTCGTGCAGTTGCTGGTCAGCGTGTTGTAGAACGCCGGCGCGGCATCGAGCTTGCGGGCCTCGCCGAGGTAGGACACGAACAGCGCCTTGAGCTGCTCCTGGGTCATGCCGTGCAGGCGGTACAGATAGACATCTTCGCCCCGCGCATTGGTGCGCGTGCGCACGATGTCGGTTTCCTCCGAAGCGACCAGGGTCATCTCGAACTTGCGGAAGAACCCGCCCAGCGCGGAGAACGACTCGCCGCGCTCCTTGCGGATCTCCAGCGAGAACACCAGGTAGCGACCGTCGTCGAAGCCGAAGGAAATCAGCGTATGCGCGATCGCCGGGCCCATCCAGTAGGACATGATCAGATCGGCCGAGCGCAGCTGGTCCAGGTTGTACTCGCGGCGTACCCAGTGCGCGTCGTAGTCGGTCTCGCTGCGCCAGGTGAAATCACGCACGTTGTCGAGCACCACACGCGGGCCATCCACCTCGACCACCTTCAGCCGCTGGGCGACATCATCGGCCCAGACGCGATCCTGACGTGGGGTGAGCAGCAGCCACCAGACGCCCGAGAGCACCAGCGCCACGCCGTACAGCACGCCCGGCCAGCGCCCGGCGCGCGCACGCGCCACCCCGATCGCACCGGTGACGGCAAATAGCGCCCACAGGCCGACCAGCACATACCGCACCCAGCCCGGACCCGGCAGCTGGTAGGCCAGCAAACCGGTGATCCACAGCGCCGCCAGCAGCATCAGCAACGCCAGCCCCCATCGTCCTGCCTTCTTCACGCATCGATCCGTCGTCTATCCGGGGCGCTAGTTAGCCATAACCCCTGTGTGCGCTGCATGTCGAGCCTGTTCAGCTTCGGGCCGGCGTTCACCCCGGACCCGGCACCACATGGCGTCGCCTGCCCACCCGATCGCATACTTGGCCACCAACGGCTACCCGGGAAGCGCCCCTCATGCAGGGATTGACCACCATCGGCGGCGTGCCGATCCAGCGCCACCATCTGCTGCGCTGCCACTGCGGCGCCGTCGTCCTGCGCCTGCACCTGCCCGACGGCGTGGTCGCGCCCCGGCGTTGCGACTGCTCCATGTGCCGCCGCCGCGGCGCGATCGTGGCCTCGGTGAAACTGGCGGATCTGGAGATCGTGCAGGGCCATGACGAACTGCGGCTGTATCAGTTCAACACGCACGTCGCCCGCCACCACTTCTGCGGCGTGTGCGGCATCTACACGCACCATCAGCGACGTTCTTCACCGGAGGAATATGGCTACAACGTCGGCTGCCTGGACGGTGTCAATCCGTTCGATATCGGCGAGGTGCCGGTGAATGACGGGGTCAACCACCCCGCCGATGCCAACCGCGCTTAGCGACGGCCCAGGCCGATCTTCTGCCACGGGGCCATGCCCTTGCGCCCATGCAGCAGCGGGCGCTTGAGCGGCAGCCGGCGCGGCATCGGGATGCCCACCCCGGGCGCGGCGGTATCGTCCTGGCGCAGTGACTCGGCACGCTGGCCGACCAGCAGGGCCGCCACTTCTTCCAACCCGTTTCGCATGGTCCGAGCGACCGTCTGCAGGGGATTCATGGCGTGTCTCCAAGCGGTGTGGGGACGATCTACGCTAATGGCGCACCGGCATTGAAACCGTGAACGGAATGGGTCAACAAGATGAAATCAGGGGTCCGGAGGGCATCTCCGTTCAGTGTTTTGCCACCGGATCGGGGCGGGCCTTGCCCAGGCGCCGCACCAGCACGAAGAACAGTGGCACCAGCAGGATCGCCAGCAGCGTGCCGGAGAGCATGCCGCCGATCACGCTGACACCGATCTCGCGCCGGCTCACCGCGCCAGCGCCGGTCGCCAGGGCCAGCGGGATCACGCCAGCCACGAAGGCCAGCGAGGTCATCACGATCGGCCGCAGGCGCAGGCGCGCGCCCTTCAGTGCCGCCTCCACCGCCGAGCTGCCCGCGCGGTACTCAGCCTCGGCGAACTCCACGATCAGGATCGCGTTCTTGGCCGATAGACCGATCGTGGTCAGCAGCCCCACCTGGAAGTAGATGTCGTTGACGAAGCCCGCCGCGGTGGTGGCGATCACCGTGCCGATCACGCCCAGCGGGATCACCAGCATCACCGCCACGGGCACCGTCCAGCTCTCATAGAGCGCGGCCAGGCACAGGAAGATGAAGGCGATGGAGGCCGCGTACAGCCACAGCGTCTGGTTGCTGGACAGCTGCTCCTGGTAGGACAACCCACTCCACTGCAGCGCAAAGCCGGGCTGCTCGGCCACCAGCGTCTGCATGGTCTGCATCGCTTCGCCCGAGCTGCGCCCTTCGGCGGCACTGCCCTGGATCTGCATCGCCGGCAGACCATTGAAGCGCTGCTGCAGCTGCGGCCCGCGTGACCAGTGGCTGCTGGCGAAACTGGCGAACGAGGCCATCTGCCCGTTGCTGCCGCGCACATACCACTGGCCGATGTCGTCGGGCACGCTGCGGTAGGGCTGGTCGCCCTGCACGTACACGCGCTTGACCCGACCGCGGTCGAGGAAGTCGTTGACGTACGTGCCGCCCCACGCCGAGGACAGCGTTGAATTGATGTCGGCCTGGGCCAGGCCCAGCGCACTGGCCTGCGCCTGATCGATGTCCAGATGCAGCTCGGCCTTGTCGCCGAGGCCATTCAACCGCACCGAGGTGAGCCGGTCGTCATCGCTGGCAGCCTGCACCACCTTTGCCTGGGCGGCCTGCAGCGCCGGCCGGCCGGCGGCGCTGTTGTCCTGCAACCACAATTCGAACCCGCTGGACTGTCCCAACCCACGCACCGCCGGCGGCGCCAGCACGTTGACCTTCGCATCGGGCAGGTTGCGGAAATGCGCGTTGGCGCGGGCGATGATCGCCCCGGCGCTGTGCCTGGCATCGCGTTCGGACCACGGCTTGAGCGCCATGAACCCCTGCCCCGCGTTCTGCCCGGTGCCGGCGTTGTTGCGGCCGACCACCACGAACACCACGTCCAGGCTGTCCTTCTCGTGCTCCATGAAATAGCGACTGATCTGCTCGCCCAACGCCTCGGTGCGCGCCATCGGCGTGCCTTCCGGGGTGGAGAACTGGAACGTCACCTGGCCCTGATCCTCCACCGGCAGGAAGCCGGTCGGCATCCGTGCATACAAGGCGACCACACCCACCACCAGCAGCACGTAGAAGGCCATCCAGCGCCGCGGGTGCGCCACGATGCCGCCCAGCTTGCCGCGATAGCCGTTCTGGCTGCGCTCTACGCCGCGGTTGAACCAGGCGAAGAAGCGGCCCGGTGGCTTCTGCGCGCTCGATGGCTTGAGCAGGGTCGCGCACAACGCCGGGGTGAGCGTCAGCGCGACCAGTGCCGACAGCGCCATCGCCGAGGCGATCGTGATCGAGAACTGCCGGTAGATGATGCCGGTGGAGCCGCCGAACAAGGCCATCGGCAGGAACACCGCGCCGAGCACCACGGTGATGCCGACCAGCGCACCGGTGATCTCGCCCATCGATTTCTCGGTCGCCTCGCGCGGCGGCAGGTGCTCCTCATGGATGATGCGTTCGACGTTCTCCACCACCACGATCGCATCATCCACCAACAAGCCGATCGCCAGCACCATCGCGAACAGGGTGAGCGTGTTGATGGTGAAGCCAGCTACCGCCAGCACGCCGAACGTGCCCAGCAACACCACCGGCACGGTGATGGCCGGGATCAAGGTGGCGCGCAGGTTCTGCAGGAACAGGAACATCACCACCACGACCAGCACGATCGCCTCGATCAGGGTGTGGATGACCCCCTCGATGGAGACCCGCACGAACGGCGTGCTGTCGCGTGGGTAGGCCACTTCCAGCCCGGGCGGGAAGCTCGGGCGCAACCGCTCGATCTCGGCGCGCACCGCATCGGCGGTCTCCAGCGCGTTGGCACCGGAGGCCAGCGTCACCGAGAAGCCTGCTGCGGGATAGCCGTTGAGGAAGCTGCTGGTCTGGTAGTTTTCCGCGCCTATTTCCACCCGCGCGACATCGCTCAGGTGCACGGCCGCGCCACTGGGCAGGGTGCGCAGGATGATCGCGCGGAACTGCTCGGCGGTCTGCAGCCGCGACTGCGCGGTGACGGTGGCGTTGAGCGCCTGCGCCGGCCCGGTTGGCAACGCGCCCAGCTCACCGGCGGTGACCTGGGTGTTCTGCGCCTGGATCGCGGTGCGCACATCCGAGGGCATCAGATCGAACGCGCGCAGCTTGTGCGGGTCCAGCCAGATGCGCATCGCATAGGGCGAACCGAACACGTTGATTTCGCCCACGCCGGGAATGCGGCTGATCGGGTCCTGCACATTGCTGACCAGGAAATCGGAGACGTCCACCCGTTCCATGCGCCGGTGGGTGTCATACAGCGACACCACCATCAGCGAATCACCCTGCGATTTGGCCACGGTGACGCCCTGCTGCTGTACTTCCTGCGGCAGCCGGTTGATCGCCTGGTTGACGCTGTTCTGCACCTGCACCTGGGCAATGTCCGGGTTGGCGCGCTGGTCGAAGGTGACCGTGATCCGCGCCTGGCCCGAAGACGAACTGGTGGAGGAGAAATACAGCAGGTGGTCGATGCCCTTGATCTGCTGCTCGATCACCTGGGTTACGCTGTCTTCCACCGTCTGTGCCGAGGCACCAGTGTAGTTGGCGGTGATGTTGACCTGCGGTGGCGCGATGTCCGGGTACTGCTCCACCGGCAACTGGGTCACCGCGATGGTGCCCAGCGCCATGATGCAGATGGCCAGGACCCAGGCGAAGACCGGGCGGTGGATGAAGAAGCGCGGCAGCATCGGCGGCTCAGCCTTCGCCGGCCGGCGCGGCGGCGGGCGCCGCGGCCGGTGCGGCTTCGCCCGCGGGCTTGATCCGTACCGTGGCGCCTTCGCTCAGCCCCTGGCGGCCACTGAGCACGACCTGCTCACCAGCACGCAGACCCTCGAGCACCAGCCACTGGTCACCCACCGCGCGCGCCGTCCCGAAGGTGCGTTGATGCACGCGTCCGTCCGCGCCCACCACCCACGCCAGCGCCTCGCCCTTCGGGCTGCGGTCCACGGCGGCCTGCGGCACCAGCAGCGCCTGCTGCTGCGTACCCTGGCCGACCTGGGCGCGCACGTACATGCCGGGCAGCAGCTGGCCCTGTGGATTCGGGAACTGTGCCCGCAGGGTGATGCTGCCGGTTTCCTGGTCCACATCGATGTCGGCGAATTCCAGCGTGCCGGTCAGGGCGTAATCGGTGCCGTCGGACAGTTTGAGCTGCACCGGCGCGGTCGTCGCTTCCACGCCGCCGTCGGCGATCGCGCGGCGCAGCGCGAGATACTCGTTGCTGGACTGGGTGATATCCACGTTCATCGGATCCACCTGCTGGATGCGCGCCAGCGGCTCGGCCTGGCCGTTGGTCACCAGCGCGCCCGGGGTGAACAGCGCGCGGCCGATCCGCCCGCTGATCGGCGCGGTCACCCGCGCAAAGCCCAGGTTGGTGCGTGCGGTATCGCGCACCGCCTGCGCCGCCTGCACCGCCGCCTCGGCCTGCTGGTGGGTGGCCACCGCATCATCCACGTCCTGCTGCGCCGCCAGTTGACCGACGCCGAGCTGCTGCATGCGCTTTGCACGCAACCCCGCCGCCACCGCACTGGCCTCGGCCGTGCGCAGGTTGGCCTGCGCTTCGTTCACCGAGGCCTGGTACAGCGCCGGTTCGATCTGGAACAGCGGCTGCCCGGCTTTCACCATCTCGCCCTGCTCGAACAACCGCGCCTGCAATACCCCGGAAACCTGCGGGCGTACATCCGATTCCTGAGAGGCCACCGTGCGTCCGGGCAATTCCTGGGCCAGCGCCAGCGATTGCGCCTGCAGGGTCAGCACCGTCACCTCCGGCGCCGGTCCCTTTGCCTTGGGCGCTTCCTTGCTGCAGGCGGCCAGCCCCAACGCCACGGCCAGCCCCAGCAGCGGCAGGCGCCAAGGGCCGGACAACAGGCCGGGGGCCGGGGAGGACGGGAGCGGATCGGTCATGGGGGAGGGTATTCCAGGCGTGAACGGGGCACATGGCCCCGGGCGGCAGGGCCACTGCTCGGGGCGAATATAGGAGAAGCGGGGCGAGGATCCGGCGAAAACCGCATGAAACATTTTTCATTTGCAGTCCCTCCGGGGGGTTGCGACGATGCACCGGTCCCAATCGTCAAAGTGGCCCATGCCGCGCGTACTCACCATCGAGGACGACCTCGTCACCGCCGAGGAGATCGCCACGGAACTGCGCAGCCACGGCTTCGAGGTGGACCGGGTGGGCAATGGCGAGGACGGCCTGGCCATGGCCTGCCGCGGCGACTACGCCGTGATCACCCTGGACCGCATGCTGCCGGGCATGGATGGCCTGGCCCTGGTCACGGCCCTGCGGCGCCAGGGCATCACCACCCCGGTGCTGATGATCAGCGCCCTTTCCGATGTGGATGAGCGGGTCCGGGGCCTGCGCGCCGGCGGCGACGACTACCTGACCAAACCCTTCGCCTCGGACGAAATGGCGGCCCGCGTGGAGGTGTTGATCCGTCGCCACGGGCAGCCAGCCGTGGCGGAGAACCAGTTGCGCGCCGGTGACCTGGAGCTGGACCTGATGACCCGCACCGCCCGCCGCGCCGGCGAGGAGATCACCCTGCTGCCGACCGAGTTCAAACTGCTGGAATTCCTCGTGCGCAACGTCGGCCAGGTGGTCACCCGCACCATGTTGTTCCAGGAGGTATGGGGCTACCACTTCGATCCCGGCACCAACCTGATCGACGTCCACATCGGGCGCCTGCGCAAGCGCATCGACCAGCCCGGGCGTGCCCAGCCGATCCGCACCGTGCGTGGCACCGGCTATGTCCTGGACGACCATGTCTGATCACTGGCGTTCCTCCAGCAGCCGGCTGCTTGGGCTGTACTGCGTGCTGTTCGTGGCCTGGTCCAGCGTACTGCTGGGGGTGATGTACTGGCGCGTCTCGGACTACCTCAACGACCTCGCCGAGTCCGGCCTGCAGCAGCGCGCGCACCTGTTCGAGAAGTTCGAGGGCCCGGCGCTGGACGATGCGCTGCGCGACAGCCTGCGCTATGACCTGCACGGGGCGTATGCCTACGGCATCTTCAGCCGCAGCGGGCAGCCACTGTCCGGCCCACTCCTGGCGATTCCCGATGGCCTGAGCATCGACGGGCACGCGCAGGCGGTGGAACGCTGGTCCCTGCGTAGTGGGCCGATCAAGGCGCCCGGGCGCGCGCTCGGCGTGAAAACGCAGGATGGCCGGCTGCTGGTGTTCGTTCGCCAGAGCGGCAAGCTCTCCGCGGTCAACAGCATCATTCTCGATGCGCTGCTGTGGGGCGTCTCGTTGACCGTCCTTCCCGGCCTGGCCGGCTGGCACATCCTGCGCCGGCGCCCGCTCAAACGGATCCAGCAGATCGAGGCCGCGACCAACCGCATCATCGCCGGCGATCTCGGCCAGCGTCTGCCCGTGTCCGGCCACCCGGATGAGATCGACCGTCTCTCGAGCATCGTCAATGCCATGCTCGAACGCATCGAGCAGCTGATGACCGAGGTCAAGGGCGTGTGCGACAGCATCGCGCATGATCTGCGGACCCCGCTCACCCGCCTGCGCGCGCATCTCTACCGCACCCGTGTCGGGCTGGAAGAAGATGACCCGCGTGCCGCGCAGCTGGACAAGGCGCTGACCGAAACCGACCGGCTGATGGCGCGCTTCGGGGCGCTGCTGCGCGTCTCCGAACTGGAAAGCCACCAGCGCCGCTCGGCCTTCGTCGAACTGGATGCGGGCGAGCTGCTGCAGGAACTGCACGCGTTCTACCTGCCACTGGCCGAGGAGAAGGACCAGCAGCTGCTGCTGGAGATCACCCCGCAGGTAGGCACGCTGTGGGGCGACCGCGAACTGCTGTTCGAGGCGCTGGCCAACCTGCTCTCCAACGCGTTGCACTTCACCCCGGCGCAGGGCCGGATCGTGCTGCGCGCGGTGGATGACCACGGCGCACCGCGCATCGATGTGATCGACAACGGCCCCGGCATTCCGCCGCAGGATCGCAGCCTGATCTACCAGCGCTTCTTCCGCAGCGGTAGCGGCGGCGAGACGACCGAGGGCTTCGGGCTGGGGCTTTCGATCGTGGCCGCCATCGCCGGCCTCCATGGGTTCCGGGTCCGCGCCGGGGATGCGCCGGGCGGCGGCGCATGGCTGAGCATCCGCTGCGCGGCGGAGGGGCTTCGCTGACACCCGGCCGCCTGCACATCGCGGCGATGCGGTAGCCACTAGCATCGGCGGCGACGCTTGATTCGCTGCAAGGTGTACCCCTCGATGTCCTCATTGCCCGGCCCGCGCTTCCTCAACACCATCCTGCTTGGCGGCGACACGGCCGGGAAACTCGGTGCCGCCGCCGCGGCAGGGTTCGCACAGGTCGAGCTGTGGCGTGAGGATGTCGAGTCCTCATCCGTCGCCGAGGTGCGTGCAACCCTGACGCGCACCGGCCTGCAGCTCACCGACGTGCAGGTGCTGCTGGATTTTGATGGCGCTTCGGCGGCCACCCGCGAGGGCAAGCGTGCAGAGGCACTGTCCTTGCTTGCGCTGGCGCACGACATGGGCGCAGGCACGGTGCTGGTGCCCGCCTGCACCGCGACCGACTACGTGCCCGACCGCGTCACCGACGACCTGCGCTGGCTGTGCGCGCGTGCCGCCGAACGTGGCCTGCGCATCGCCTACGAAGGCATGGCCTGGAGCCGCCTGCATTCCACCCTGCCCTCTGCGTGGCAGCAGATCGAGCAGGTCGGCGCGCCGAACCTGGACATCGTGGTCGATGCCTTCCACCTGTTCGCCGCCGGGCGCACCGCCGACGATCTGCACGACGTGCCGGTGGAGCGCATCGCGCTGGTGCAGCTATCGGATGTGCTGACCCAGCCGTTGCCCGGCCAGGTCACCACGCAGGCGCGGCATCACCGCTGCCTGCCGGGCGATGGCCTCTGGCCGCTGGAGACGCTGATCGATGCGCTGGCCGCGATGGGTTACGGCGGGCCGATCGGGCTGGAGGTGTTCAACGATGCGCTGAAGGCCCGCGATCCACATGCGGTGGCACGTGAGGCCATGGCCGCGCTGGAGGCCGTGCTGACGTGCTGACGCTCGACGGCTGCCACCCGCGGGCCGTGTCGGGAAATCCGGCAAGCGTAGGACGTCAGGACGTGAGCGGGTGTCAGCGTGGTTCGACTGCCGACTTGGCGATCTGCGGCCACTGCCTGGCGACCGCCTCGATGTTACCGGCCACTACGGCCCGCAGATCGCGCGGATAGCGCACGCCCTCGGCCTCGCTCAGCCGCGTGGCATGGAACTGGCCGTTGCTGGCGCGCAGAATCCAGCCACCCTCGATGCAGGCGCGCGAGGCCAGGAACACGACGCCCGGCGCCACGGCCTCCGGGTGCAGCTCATCCGGCTCGCCTTCCACGCCCCACATGCGGGTCTTGGCCACGGGTGAAACCGCGTTGACCACGATCCCATGCGCGGCGCCTTCGGCAGCCAGCACATTGACGATGCCGACCGCGGCCGACTTCGCCGCCGCGTAGGCCGCCAGCCCGTGCTGCACGTACTGCGGGTACAGCGCGCGGTCGGAGGTGGTCAGCACGATGCGGCCATGCCCCTGCGCCTGCATCGCCGGCCACGCGGCCTGGGCGAGCCACAACGGCGCCTTGGCCACGACCGCCATCATGTGGTCGAAACGATCCTCGTCCACCGCATCGATCCGCTGGTACTCGACCCAGCCCGCGTTGTGCAGGATCACGTCCAGGCGGCCATGCCGCTGCAGGATATCGGCGACCCGTGCAGCGGCCGCGGAGCGGGACTGGATGTCCTGGTGGCTGGCCTCGACAGAGAGCCCCTCTGCACGCAGACGCGCAACAGCGTGATCGATCCGCTGCGGATCACGGCCGGTACCGTCCAGCGTAGCGCCCACGTCCTGCATCACCACATGCGCGCCGCGCTGGGCCAGCAACCGGCTGTAGGCGAAGCCGAGGCCGCCTGCGGCGCCGGTGACCAGGGCGACCTGCCCGGCGAAAGAAAGTGTGTCGTTGATCGTCATGCGGACAGCATCCGCCCTGGACAGCGCGGATGCCAATACCGATGACAGCTTGCTGCGATACGCAGGGCGTATCGCACACGAGATGCTTAGCGGTGCGTGGGCTCGACGATCACCGCCGTGCCGTAGCACAGCACTTCGGTCAGGCCGGTCATCACGTCGGTGGCGTCATAGCGCATCGCGATGATCGCGTTGGCGCCCAGCAGCCGCGCATGGTTGGACATGTCCCGGTAGGTCTCTTCGCGCGCCTGCTCGCACAGCTGCGTGTAGATGGTGATGTTGCCGCCGAAGATGGTCTGCAGCCCGCCGAGGAAGTTGCCCACGATGGAACGCGAACGCACGGTGATGCCACGCACCACGCCCAGGCTGCGCACCACGCGGAAGCCGGGCAGCTCCATCGCCGTGGTCACCATGGAATCGTCGAGCCGGGTTGCCGGGCCTGCGCGGCCACCGCTGTTGTAAGGATCTGCCATTGCTGCCTTATCCAGGTTGAGAGTATCGATCCGGCCAGCACGCAGGGTGCGGCTGGCGCTGGCGGAAGGATAGCGCCAAGGCAAGCAAGGAAGCGACGTCCCGTGGCGCCCGGCGGCGCCCCTATACCCCGCCGAGCCTGACCACCTGGTACACCGCGATATTCCGCTCGGCCAGCGCACGCACCACCTCGGGAATCAGCTGCATCGGCAGGTCCACTTCATAGCCGTGCGGACGGGCGTGCAGGAGCGAGGCGTCGAAGTCGAAGGCAGGATTGTCGCTGGCGCGTTGAACGAGGAACGTGGTGATCGCATCGCGGGCGATGTCCTCCGATTCCCCGACTTCGACATACACCCGGTACAGCGTGTCGCCATAATCATCGGGCGTGCCGTGCACGGAAGTCACCGTTGGATCGGTCATCGCGTCCTCCTGTGTTGGCGCAAGCGCCGGGCCAGCCGAAACCATACACCTCGGTCGGTCCACAGCGCCTGCACACAGTCGCACTTCCGGCAGCCCTCAGCGCCCCCGCGGATCGACCAGATCGCTCTTGCTACGCGCAAACACCGGCGCCCCCACGTCCAGCTCCGCATCACCCACCGGCCGACCTGCCAGGAAGTCCGTGATGCCCGCGGCGATGGCGGGATTCCCGAGCCACAGTTCGTTGTCGTGGCTGGCCCCGCGCACCCGCAATGTGCGGCTGTCGCTGAAGCCCGGCCGCAGCGCCTCGGCGTTGGCCGGCGGCGTGCGCCCATCCAGCGTGCCACTGATGAACAGCACCGGCACGTTGCTGCGCAGTGGCCCACGGAAAGCATCGCCAAGATCGACCAGCCCCAGGCCATCCCCCAGTGCCGGGAACGGGAAGTTCAGCGCATCGCCGAACAGGCTCTCGCGTGCCTGCGCCTCGGCCAGTGCGCGGCGCTGCGGAGTCTGGCCAGAGGCCACATCCATCGCCAGCGACATCGCGCCGTAGCTGCCGTACTCACTGCGCAGCAGCAGGACCATTGCCGCCAGCAGATCGTAGTCGCCGTTCTCGGCATCGCGCAGGATCAGCGGCAGCCACTGCTGGGTCATGCGGCGCCCGAGACAGGCACTGATCGCCAGCTGCGCGTCGTACTCGCCGATCATCACGGGCTTGCCGCCATGCATGACACTGCGGCCCTGGCGCGGCTGCTCGCGCAGGGCCGCCAGCACGCGCGTGGCCGAGCCGGTCAGATCATCGAAGCCCGCTCCTTTGGCCAACACGCCCAGCTCCGCCAGCAGCGCATCGGCCGACAGCGGCAGCTTCAAGGTGTCATCAGGTCCTTCCGTCCCCATCAGCACCACGCGGTCCAGACCGGCGCCGTGCAGGCGCACCGTGGCCAGCGCCAGATGCGTGCCATAGCTCATGCCCCACAGGCTGATCTTCGGCACCTTCAACGCACGCCGCAGGTCCTCCAGATCGCCGGCACTTTCCGCGGTGGTGTAGGCCCCCAGGTCCACGCCCGTCTCCCGCCAGTACGCCACGCAGCGGGCGGCAACGTCACGCAGCGCGGCGAGCGCCGCATCGTGCTGCAGCGGCTTTGCATCGTCGAACGTGTGCTCATGCGGGCACGCCGACGGCGGCTCGGACTCGCCCGCCCCGCGCTGATCGAGCAGCAGCACGTCGGCTTCGCGCCGGACCTGATCGAACACCGGCCAGCGCGGTCCGCGCCCGGTCCCGATCCCCGAGCCCCCCGGACCACCGGCCAGGTACACCACGGGCGACGCATTGCCATCGCCCCCCGTTGCCGGCAGGCGCACGACCCGCAGACGCATGCGCGGGCCGTTGGGGTCGGCATGCCGGCGCGGCACCTCCAGGTAGCCCGCCTCGGCGGCGATGGTGCCGTGCTTCTGCGTCTCGAACGCATAGGGGGCGAACTCCAGCCGCGCCGCCGCATCACGTGCCAGCACAGGTGACGCGCCGACCAGGGTCAGGCAGAGCGCTGCCCAACGCGTGACCGGCAGGCACAGGCCGGGAGCAGGAGAACGGAACAGGGACATCGGGACGTTGGACATGACGGACTCCGGGTGGGAGGTAAGGGAATCGAGCACCGAGTGACGGCGCATGCACCACGCCGTCAGCATCACCTTCCCCACGGCAGCCGAGGACGGCCCGTCCGCCGAACAGCTCCAGGCGGGGGTCCAGTGACTCCGTGCAACCGATACGATGGACGCATGCAGATCCCACGCACCCTGACCGCCCTCGTCGTCCTGCTCATCGCGGTCGCCGCGTGGCTGCTGTTGGTCGCGCCCCCACCGGGCGTGCACTACTACGAGCCACAGGAGATGGCACCCGCCACGTTGGATGCCGACGGCGCACTGCCCACCGCACCACCGACGGCACTGCAATGGCAAGCGGCCAACCAACGCGAACTGGTGAAGTGGCGCGGCCCTTACTGGCTGCGCTGGCGCTTGCCTGCGCAGCCAGCACACGGCGCGGCCGACCGTGCCCTGCGCATCTCGGTACGCGCCGCCAGCCAGCCCTTCTGGAACGGCCAGCCCTTGGCCGCCAATGGCACCGTCGGCCGCAACGCGGACGAAGAGCAGCCGGGACAGGTGGACATCATCCGTGTGCTGCCGCCCTCTTCCTCCAGTGGCACCGATACGGTGGTGCTGCTCGCCTCCAGCCATCATCAGTGGTTCAAACTGCGGGGCGCGGATGCCTTCGTTGCGGTCGGGCCGGCTGCCTCGATCTACAGCCTCAACCTTGGACCGTGGTTGATCGCCGCGCTTGCCACGGGGGCGCTGGGTGCAGCCTGCCTCTACTTCCTCGCTGCACAGCGCGGCCGTCCACGGGTACCGGGTGCGCGCCTGCTGCTCGCATTGGGTGTCGTCGGCCTGGCGTTGCCCGTCGTCGAAGCGTGGCGGCCGCTGGTCGGCTATGGCTATCCGTGGCACGGCCCGCGACTGCTCATGCTGCTTCTGCTGCACCTCGCCGCGGCGATCCTGCTGCCGGCTTACCTGGCGCGTCGTTTCGGCGTCGCGGTGCCGAAGACAGCCCGCGTCGCCTATCTCGCCACACTGCTGGCGCTGGCCGCCTTCGTGCCCAGCTTCGACGGCCGCGGTGCCGCACTCCTGCTGCTCAGCCTGCTGACCTCCGCCTACGTGCTGCTGCGCGCCCGCGGCGAGCCCGACGAGCGCTGGCCAATCCTGACCCTGGTGGTGGCCGGTGCACTCGCCGTGCCGCTGGCCGGCGGCATCTTCCTCGACGGCCCCTACTTCCTGTTCCTGGCCGTGCTGATGGGCTTCCTGCTGATCCGCCACGCCGCCCAGCTGCGTACGTTGGACCACCACAACGCGCAGCTGCGCGAAGAGCGTGCCCGCCTCTCGCTGCAGCTGTTGCAACGGGGCATCCAGCCGCATTGGCTGATGAACACCCTCACCGGCCTGCAGGAACTGATCGAACAGGCACCGATGCGCGCCAGCCGCCTGGTCGAATCGCTGGCCGAGCAGTTCGACCGCCTGCGCGAGAGCAGCACCCGCCCCAGCGTGCCGCTGGACGAAGAACTTGCGCTGTGCCGCAACCACCTGGACATCGTCGGGCTCGCGTTGGATCGCCACATCGGCTTCGAGCTCGACGGCGAGCACACGGGCCTGTGGCTGCCGCCCGGCGTGCTGCATGCGCAGGTCGAGAATGCGCTGACTCATGCAGGAGCCGTCGCGTGTGCCGAGCATCCCTTCCGCCTGCGTATCCAACGCGACGGCGACCGTTGGATGCTGGAGCTGCGCAGCGCACGCGGCACTGCCCCGCATCGCGGGCAAGGCACGGGCACCCGCTACATCGAGGCAAGCCTGGCCGCCACCTGCCCCGAGAACTGGCGCTTTGAACAAGGCCCCGATGGCAGCGACTGGTACGGCCGCATGGAGCTGACATGCGCATCCTGATCGTCGAGGACGAACTGCTGGTCCGCCAGCGGCTGCTGCGGATGTGCACCGAACTGGCTGGCAGCCGCGCGCGATTCGATGCCGTGGCCGACCTTGAGGCCGCCGGTGACCGGCTGCAGCGCAGCGTGTATGACGGCCTGCTGCTGGATTTGAATCTGGGGGGAGAGGATGGCTTCGACCTGCTGAAGCGTGTGGTGGCTGGCCGATACCACTGCGTGGTGGTCTCCGCGCATCGGGAGCGGGCGCTGCAGGCGTTTGAGCATGGGGTGCTGGATTTCGTGCCGAAGCCGTTCTCGCGCGAGCGGTTGCGGCAGGCGCTGGAGCGGTTGCTGGATGTTGGGCGGTATCGGTCCGGGGCGGCGCGTTACCTGGGCATCTGGCATGCGCAGGGGACGGCGATGGTGGAGCTCGCCAATGTGCTTTGGATTCGTGCTGATGGGGACTACAGCGAAGTACGTATGCGCGATGGGCGGAGTGAGCTGCATGACAAATCGCTGGCGACTCTTACTGCCGTGCTACCGCCGGACTTTGTGCGTTGCCATCGGTCGTATCTGGTCAATTTGACGCATGTGCGGACGTTGCATGCGGCTTCGGGGAGCCGTTACTGGTTGGTGCTGAATGATGGGGCTGAGGTGCCGGTGGGGCGGGCGTTTGTTGAGGAGGTGCGTGGGGAGCTTGGGTCGATATAAGCGCTTTCCACCCAGCCCGCTCACTTGCCGGTCATCTTCAAGGCCGCTTCCGGCAAGCGCGCACCGCTGATACTGATCCGGGCCACGTCCTCATCGATACGCGCCAGGTCGGCCACATCCAGCATCAGATCCACCGCACCCAGATTCTCATCCAGACGATGAAGCTTGGTCGTGCCGGGGATCGGCGAGATCCACGATCGCTGGGCCAGCAGCCAAGCCAGAGCCACCTGGGCAGGCGTGGCGCCCTTCTCTGCCGCCACTGCCTTCACCACTGCGACCAATGCCATGTTGGCCCGGCGTGCTTCAGCCGAGAAGCGCGGCACCGCATTACGAAAATCCGTTGCATCGAACTGCGTGTTCTCGTCGATCTTTCCAGTAAGGAACCCCGCGCCCAGCGGACTGAAGGGCACGAAGCCAATGCTCAGTTCTTCAAGCAAAGGAAGAAGCGCCTTCTCCGGTTCACGCCAGAACAGCGAGTACTCGCTCTGCACCGCCGTCAGCGGCTGCACCGCATGCGCCTTGCGGATTGTCTGCACACCCGCTTCGGACAAACCGAAATGCGCAACCTTGCCCTCTGCAATGAGCGCCTTCACCGTGTCGGCAACATCCTCGATCGGCACCGCCGGGTCAACACGATGCTGGTAAAGAAGGTCGATGCGCTCGGTGCGAAGCCGCTTCAGACTGGCCTCTACGGCAGCGCGGATGTGTGCGGGCTGACTGTTGGTACCTGTGCCGCGGGCACCCGTCACCGGGTCGATGTCGAAGCCGAACTTGGTGGCGATCACCACCTGGTCACGAACGGGCGCCAGTGCCTCGCCCACCAGTTCTTCGTTGGCAAAGGGGCCGTAGGCTTCGGCGGTGTCGAAGTGGGTGATGCCACGCTCCACCGCCGCGCGGATCAGCGCAATCATGTCCTGCTTGTCTGCGGCCGGGCCATACGCCGCGCTCATGCCCATGCAGCCCAGGCCGAGGGCGGAAACTTCAAGGCCTTGTCCAAGGGTACGGGTCTTCATGGTCGACTCCTCATCGGGCAGTGTGCGGAGTGGTCAACCAGGCGTTGACGCTCTCCATGGTTTTACGTTCCTGGTCGGCCTGCATCACGAATGCATCCAGGATGCGGGCGTTGGGTGCGTGGCTGGCGACCACGCGCAGGCTGCTGCCCACGCCGAAGCCGCCGTGGGTGATGAACGGCACGATCGTCTTGCCCCTCATGTCGTGCTGCGACAACAACGATCGAATGATCGGCGGCGCGGTCTCGCCCCAGATGGGGAAGCCCAGGTAGACGGTGTCATAGCGATCCATGCCGGCGATGCGGGTGCGCAGTGCCGGCTCTACCCCATCGTCGCGCTCCTGCCGCGCCTGGGCCACCGTTTCCAGGTAGTCCGCCGGGTAGTCCACGGCAGGCTGTATCTCGAACAGGTCGCTGGGCATGCTGCGATGAATGAGGCCGGCAACGACCCGGGTGTTGCCCGAGCGTGAGAAGCAGGCAACCAGTGTCCGTGCGTCTGATCGACCCGCGGCCGCGCCCTCCTGCGGCTCCGCAGCGGAGCATCCCAGCGGCAGCGACGCGAGCGCCGCAACGACTGCCCGGCGACCATGGTTGGGGGTTGGAATCGTCATGGCGCCAATCTACGCCCCCCAAACACATTCTTGCAGAGGCATAATCGGATATCGCTTATATCCGGTGCGCATCAATGAGCGTAGACAATTACGACCAGTTGGCCATGTTCGTCCTGGTGGCGCGGGAGCGCAGCTTTACCCGGGCTGCCGCCCAGCTGGGCATGTCCCAGCCGGCCCTGAGCCGATCGATGCGTCAGCTGGAAGAGCGCCTGGGTGTGCGCCTGCTTGCCCGGACCACGCGCAGTGTTTCGCCCACCGAAGCCGGAGAGCAACTGCTGCGGGTGATTTCACCGCGCTTCGAGGAAATCGACACGGAGCTCGCCCAGCTCAACGCTTACCGCGACAAGCCCGCCGGTCGCCTGCGCATCACGGCGGGTGAGCATGCCGCGCTCACCGTGATGCAGCCGGTACTGGGCAAACTGCTGCCGGCCAATCCCGACCTGAACATCGAGGTGATCGTCGACTACGGACTGACCGACATCGTGGCCGAGGGCTTCGACGCCGGTATCCGCATGGGTGAACAGGTGGCCAAGGATATGATCGCCGTGCGCGTGGGGCCGGACCTGCGCATGGCAGTGGTCGCATCGCCTGCCTATTTCCAGCACCATCCGAAGCCGAAATCACCGCACGACCTCACCCAGCACAACTGCATCACCATCCGCCTCCCGACCCACGGTGGCATTTTCGCGTGGGAGTTCGAGAAGAAGGGACAGGAGCTGAAAGTACGGGTGGAAGGCCAACTGGTATTCAACAACATCGCCCTGCGCCTGGGTGCCGCGCTGGAGGGGCTGGGACTGGCCTACATGCCCGAGGATCTGGTGCGCGCCCATGTGCAGGCGGGCACCCTGGTTCACGTCCTGCAGGACTGGTGCCCCTCCTTCCCCGGCTACCACCTGTACTACCCCAGTCGCAGGCAGTCGTCACCGGCGTTCACCGTGCTGCGTGATGCGTTGCGCTATCGGGATTGAGCGCTAACGCAGAGGCGCCTCCACGCCGCTGTAGGCCTGCACCGCTGGCGGAAGACGCTCGCCCTGCACTGCCACCGCGGCAACTGAAGCGTTGAGCTCCCGCAGCTCCTCTGCGCTGAAGACCACCTCGCCTGCGCCAACGTTGTCCAGCAGATGTGCCATCTGCGTGGTACCGGGAATCGGCACGATCCAAGGCTGCTGCGCCATCAGCCAGGCCAGTGCAATCCGCGCAGGCGTGGCCTGCTTTCGCTCGGCCCAGTCCCTGAGCAGGCGCACCAAGGCCAGATTATGTTCGATGTTCGGCGGCGTGAAGCGCGTTTCGATGCCGCGAATGTCGCCCTCGGCAAACCGTGTCCTGGCGTCGATCGCACCGGTCAGGAAGCCTACGCCCAGTGGGCTCCATGGCACGAATCCGATGCCCAGCTCGGCGCACGAAGCAAGCACCTCCTGTTCCGGTCCGCGCCAGAGCATCGAGTACTCGCTCTGCACAGCGGTCACCGGCAGTGCAGCGTGCGCGCGGCGAAGCGTCTTCAGCCCCATCTCGCACAGGCCCCAATGCAGCACCTTGCCCTCGGTCATCAGGTCCTGGATCGCACCGGCCACGTCTTCGATCGGCACCTGCGGGTCCACGCGATGCTGGTACAGCAGGTCGATGCGGTCGGTACGTAGCCGCGTGAGCATGCCCTCCACCGCCCGCTTGATATGTGCGGGCCTGCTGATCAGGCCCGGGCCACGCGCACCGGTTTCCAGGTCGATGTTCCAGCCGAACTTGGTGGCGATCACCACGTCGTTGCGGAATGAGGCAACGCCTTCTCCCAGGATTCGTTCCACTTCATGCGGGCCATAGGCCTCGGCCGCATCGTAGAACGTCATCCCCCGATCGAACGCGGCAC
The DNA here is from genome assembly GCF_039674765.1 of Stenotrophomonas sp. TWI273. Classification (NCBI taxonomy): domain Bacteria; kingdom Pseudomonadati; phylum Pseudomonadota; class Gammaproteobacteria; order Lysobacterales; family Lysobacteraceae; genus Stenotrophomonas; species Stenotrophomonas sp. TWI273. The sequence goes on along the minus strand of NZ_JBDJOA010000016.1, from coordinate 39,445 downwards.
GGATGATGCGGTGCATCTCGGTGCGCGAGGGGATGGTGGTCTGGTAGGTGCGGCTCATGTTCTGCACGCCCAGCCCGATGCTGGAAACCTGCAGCGTTCCGAGCGTGCGGCGGCCGTCCATTTTCTGCGCGGCAGCTGCGGGGGAGGCGTTTGCCGTGGACGTGGCCAGCGCGCCGGCCAGCGGCAGCGCCGCCAGCGTAGCGGCGCCCTTCAGAAGGGAGCGGCGTTGGGCATTGGTGGGTAGGGTGTTCATTGGGGTCTCCATGTGGGGCGCTGTCAGGGCCCGGGTGCCGGGGTCTGTTCCAGTGCCTGCACTGCGCGAGCGGATGCGGCTGCGTAGCCGCTGTGGGCCAGCAGTTGGGCCAGGTGCTGCAACTGTGCGCGGCTGAGGCCCACGCGCTGGCTGGCCGCCATGTGCGAGCGCAACTGCGCCTCCACGCCGGGCATCACTGCCAGCGCGCCAACCGTGGCCAGTTCACGGCTCTGCCAGTCCAGGTTGTCGCGCTCGAAGATGTCGCCGAACAGGTGCGTCTGCAGGTACTGGTTGATGATCGGGGCGAAGTCCATGAGCGGCCCGGTCACCGGGGCGCCGGAGATCCGGGTCTGGTTGGCGGTGCCCACCGCGCGCAGCGCGTCGCCCACGGGAACGTTCCTGGTGGGCGGCTGCCCGGGTGCAGTGGCGACGCCCTGCGCTTGACGTACGCGCACCACCTCCATCAGCTCGCCCAAGGCATTGAGGCTCTTCGGGAAACCCGCATAGGCATACAGCTGCACGAGCACTTCCTTGGTCTCACTCAGCGTCAGCCCTGCATCCAGTCCCCGGCGCAACGCGGCAGTGAGCTGCGGCATGTCGCTGCTGGCGGCGGCGGCCGCAATCAGCGGGATCGCCTGCTGCCTGGGCGAAAGCTGCCCGGCAACGGGAGCGACGATGCCTGCTGATGCCTCGCGATACTGGTCATCACTGACCTTCTCCAGCCACGCCACCGACTTGCCGTCTGCTACCCCGGTCACGGCAAGGTGGGTCATTGCGCTGTGGGGCGCGGCGCCGTGCCAATGCTTGACCCCGGCAGGACACACCACCACATCCCCGGCGTGTATCTGCTGCACCGGCTTACCCCATTCCTGGGTCAGCCCAACGCCGGAGGTAACCACCAGTCGCTGACCGGAGGGGTGCGTGTGCCAGGCCGAGCGCGCACCCGGTTCGAAGCTGACGTATGCGGAAGAGACGTGCACCTGCTCGTCCGCCGGGAACAGCGGATCTACCCGCACCTTGCCGACGAAGGTCGCTGCCGGACCGGCAACGGACGACTGCGTTCCCGCTCGGGTGATCTGCTGCGTAGGTGTTTCGACGGCGCCAGCGAATGGTGCCGCCACGCTCAATGCCGCGCCAAGCAGCGCCGTCTGCGCGGTTGATTTACGAGGCGCGCTCATGGCGCAAGCGTCCGGCCGTAGAACGTGGTCAGCGAGGCGACGGCGGCGTCCACGTATTTCGGCACCCAGTAGGTTTCGATATGCGTAGCGCCGTCCAGCAGCACCAGTTGTTTGTCGGCGGTACCGGTCGCCTTGGCGAAAGCGTCCTGGGTCATGTACAGGCTGTCAGCCTTGCTACCGGCAATCATCAGCAGCGGCTGGTTGATGAGCTCGATCTGGTCGGTGGCGTCCCAACGCATCAGGTCCAGCAGGCTGCTGGTCGCATAGCGGAAGGTGGAGTTGGGATGGGCGTGCGTTTTCCAGTAGTACGCATAACCTTGCCGATACAGATCGAAGGGAAGCGTGGCGATCTGCGCGTCGGTGAGGTTGGCGTCGCCGGAGTACAGCACTTCGCCGCCGGCGGCTTCCTGTGCTCGCGCATTGGAAGCCTGCTGCAGGCGCTGCTGGATCGTGTCCAGCTGCGAGTCGGCATAGCCGTTACGGCGCACCCGGCCGGAGTTGAACATGCTGATCGTGGCTACGGCCATGAACCGCTTGTCGGTCTGCGCGGCCGCCAACGAATAGCCGCCGCCGCCACAGATGCCCAGCAGACCCAGGCGCGTAGTGTCGACCCAGGGGAATCGACTGATGAAGTCCGCCATGCCGTGGATGTCTTCGATGCGGTGTGAAGGCATGTCCACGCTGCGCGGCTGGCCGCCACTCGCGCCCTGATAGGCCGCATCGGCGGTAATGGCGATGTAGCCCTGCTCGGCCAAACGCTGCGCGTACAGGCCGGCCACCTGCTCCTTGACCCCACCATTGGGGTGGGCAACCACGATGGTCGGGTATTTCCGTGCGGCATCGAAGTTGGCCGGCGTGTAGAAGTTTGCCGCGATCTCGATTCCATTCAGCGGATAGGACACCGAGTGGACGTTGACCTCGCTGGGCACATTCCGTGTGATCGCACCTTCGTAGGCCAATTTGAAGGGGTTGAGCTTGTAGTCGGCGGCGGACGTGTTGCCTGCCGCCAAGCCAAGGGACATCGCCAACAGCGTGGCGTGCACGATGTGCTTCATTCAACTGCTCCCAGTGTGGACGTTACCCCGGCCGGTGCATGTGGCGCGCCCACGTTGGCGGGGATCAGGCGTAAAACTAACCGCCGTGCACTCATAGAAAAAGAGCATCAGCCGGATATCACTCATGCATGAATGATATGAATCTGGCGGGCGACGCAGCCGCCATGGCGCCACACGCCTTTCATGGCGCGATCAATGCACGAGGCAATCCGGCTCAATGATCCAGATTCTTCTTCGCCAGAAACCCGCTCACCAGATCGGCGATCTGGACGTTGTTGAGGTCCGAGAACAAGAAGTGGCTGTTGCCACGGATCCCCATGTCCGGCAAATGTATCAGGGTCACGTCCCCACCCTGCCGATTGACGGCGTCGCGCCAGGCGCGCGCCATTTCCAAGCGTGCCCGCCAGCTGTCCTGCGCGGGCAGGTCAACGGGCTTGTCAGGGATGTTGTCGCCATACAGCACCAGAATGGGAATCCGCGTCAGCGCCTTGAACGCTTCGGGCGAAACCACCGCCGGTGCGACCGTATCGAATGCACTGGGAATCGGCGCCGGCGCGTCGTTTTTGGCAAATACGAAACTGCTGCCAGGCTCGAAGGCGACGATGGCGCGCACATTCGGGCTTTTTATCGCCGTCCTCCAGCCAGGGCCACCCGCCTGCGAATGGGTAAACAGGATGGCAGGACCGGTCTTCTGCAGCACGGCAGCTACTCCGTCGGAGACCAGCCCGAGGTCGAACGGCCCCGTGTTCGGCGTGACCGAACGGAAAAACTGGTCAAGCGTCGCCTCCCCTGTCGGAAATTGACTGCCACCGAAGTACGTTGGCCAGAGGCCAATTCGGAACTGGTTGAACCACATCTGATCGTCTGCCACAGGCTTCAGCGTGGACTCGACGATGCTTCGGCCGGCTTTGCCTCGCCGTGGCTGATCGATCAGGTAGGTAGTGAAGCGACGACGCAGGAACAGATTCTGGAAGCCCTCGCGCCCATCGGCCGTCGTTTCCCAACTTTTGGACGACTGGCCCGCACCGTGCCACATCACAATCGGCAGCGAACGCGCATTCACCGGCGTCTGGTAGAAGGCATAGGCGTGATCACCGTGGTAGCTCTGGCCCTGCGGATTGGACGGCTTCAACGGATCGAACGTGCCAGGTTCCGTCTTTTCCATGCCACCCGCGAGGAAACTCCCCTGCGCCTCGATCTGCAGTGGCTCGTTGGCCATGGCGGCCGTGGAACAGAGGGAAACCGCCATCCAGATCAGCGTGGAGGGAAAGCCAGGCACCAGAGTGCGAAGGCGGGTGCGTGTCTGCATGGGTCACTCCGTGACAGATTGTCAGGGAAATCTACCGTCGGGGCCATGCTGGAAGAAGCGCGCACACGCATATCACTCATGCATGGGGGGTATATATGCCATATCTACGGCATGACATTGGCCAGCAGATGCACATCGTCGAGCGATATCTTCAACAAGGCGACCTCGTAAGCGGGGCAGCGAGCTGGGCGCGCCGGGCATTCGCGATTGGTCAGCGCGGCAAAGGAGGCGCATGTCGGCTTCCGGCCAGGAGCAGTCGTCGCGAAACGTAAGCCGAAGGTGGCCTAGTCGAGCTTTATCGAGGAAGCCAGATCACCCTTTGTTGACACTTCAGCAAAGGCAGTCTCGGTTCCAGCCGGTAGTGGCACTCGCATCCCGAACCTGAGCTGTCTCGGGTTCGCTAAATATCTGGAGCGGACGTCGTCGCCGGTACGGCGCGAACCAGCATCCGATCGGCAAGGGCCCGGACGGGGCGATGCCGCCCGGGCAGTGGCGTTACCTGCTGGTCGGCGAGAAGTTCTGAGCTCCGCGCGTCTTTCGCCACTGGATCCACGCGATCGCGGTGACGAAGAAGACGCTGCACAGGTAACTGCCTTCCGGCCCTTGCGCGCCACCGGTCAGGGTGTCGAGGCCTTGCGGGCGCAGCGCCACCAGCAGCGCCGGCAAGTGCGCATCCATGCCGGTGACGGGCAGTTCAAAGCCGGTTGCGAGCAACCAGTTCCACCCCGCGTGCCAGCCCATCACGCCCCAGATATTGCCGGTCCGCAGCGCCCAGGCGCAGGCGAACAGCGAGAACAGGAACGTGCTGAGCATGACCAGGGGCGGCTGGTGCGGACTGAAATGCAGGAAGCAGAAAACGAGCGACACCAGCAGCACTGCCACCGTGACATTGGTCTTGCGCGCCACCACCGACAGCATCCAGCCGCGGAAGATGACTTCCTCCACGCTCGCCTGGAACATGAAACTCAATAGCAGCAGACCGATGTGCAGCAGACTGACGGGCGACCGCCAGGCCTGCCCCAAGCCCGCCGCCTGCATGCCGCCAGCCATCCAGATCGCGACTACGACCAGCGCGATCGTGCCGGATCCAACGGCCAGTCCGCGCAGGAAGGTTTTCAGCGGCGCCGGACCGGTCAGCCCGATACTCGCCAGCGAGCGCCCTTCGACGAAGCGTACCCAGGCGAGCACGGCCGCCAGCGTCGGCGCGAAGCCGATCCACAGCAGCGCATGCAAGCCAGCGAGGCCGATCGGATCGCCGCCCGGCGTCGACCAATGCTGCGACTGCATCCATCCGTCCAGCGCGATCACCGGTACCGCGTTGAACAGGATCATCAGGATCGGCGTCAGCCAGGCCCAGGGCAGCCAGCCGCGGGCCGGATCGGGCGAATACAGGACAACGGGGGTCATGCGGGGCTCCAGGTCGACGTGATCGCCGCTGCAAGTTGCCATCCGCGCGGGGGCGTGGCTACCCGTTTGCGACCAAGCCACAGAAGCCGCCGATGAATCACCCGGATCGCCGACGAAATGGCGCTGAGTCGTCGCCCGTGGTGTCCGCTTTGAGTGGCGGTTCCGACAGCCACAAGGCCCTGATGTGGGACCGCTGGCGGCAGGGCGAGTCGTTGCACCAGATGGCGAGGCTGTTCGATCGGCATCACTCGTCCGTGCGAAGGGGTTCTCGCGGAGACTGGCGGGATGCAGCAGTGGTCGCCCGAACAGATCGCTGGCTGGCTCAAGCGGACTTACCCGGACGATCCGAGCTGCCAGGTCTCACACGAGACGATCTATCGCACGCTCTTCATCCAGTCGCGCGGGACTTCCAGACACGGATCGAGCGATATCAACAAGCTGTTGCATTGACCAGTTGAAACCGCCGTCGAAAGCGGACATTACCAGCGGTCGGCGCCACCGTCCTCCCCGAAGGTCCACTTTCGGCCAGAAGCGGACGTTCACAAGCCCAGCGCCGCGCCAAGCGATCAAGCGGCGTCTGCTTGCCAAGTGGATGTTCCAGATGGCGAAGGCTGAGGGCTCTAACAGCTGGCTGTTCAACCGCTGCCCAGGCTCGGCCTTCATCCCGCTGACGCATGCTCCGCCGCAAACGCTGCGTACGTACGCAGCGGCCGACCCAGCAACTGCATCAACCGCTCCACGTCACCCGCGCCCGGCAGCATGCCGTCGCTGATGAATCGCTCGGCCATCTGTCGCATGTCGTAGGCCATCCACGCCGGCATGAACTGGCGCAGGTTCTGCTCGAAGGCGGCCGTGTCATCGCCCCCGTAGGCGATCGGGCGGTTCAGCACACCGCTCCAGATGGCGGCCACCTGTTCTCCGGTGAGTGCTTCCGGGCCGACCAGGTTGAGTCGGGTCAGCGCGCTGTTGTCCGGCGCCTGTTCGCGGTTGAGCAGTTCGATGGCGGCAATCTCGGCGATGTCGCGGGTGTCGATCATCGCCAGCCCCTTGCTGCCAATCGGCATGGGGTACACACCGTAGCCCTGCACCACGTCCTTGATGGTGAGGTCGTTATCGATGAAATAGGCCGGGCGCAGGATCGTGGCGCTGAAGCCCATCTGCTCGATCATGCGCTCCACGCCAAACTTGCCGGCGAAGTGCGGCACGTTGACATAGCGGTCGCTGTGGATCACCGACAGGTACACCACGCGCTTCACCCCCGCCTCGCGGGCGACGTTGAGGGTGATAAGTGCCTGGGTGAATTCGTCGGCGACCACGGCGTTGAGCAGGAACAGCGTGGAGACGCCCTCGAAAGCTTGGCGGAGGGCATCCACATCCAGCATGTCGCCCTGCACCAGTTCCACGGTGGCGGGCAGGTTGGCAGTGGCGGGGGTGCGGACCAGTGCGCGAACGCTTGCGCCGCGCTGGGTGAGGTGCTGGACGACCTGACGGCCGATGGTGCCAGTGGCGCCGGTAACAAGAATGGTCATGGGGTACTCCGGGTGGGTGGTGAGGCCTCATGGTTGTTGATCCGCGTGCGGGCCGATAGCCCATATACTTGGACCACCTGTCTCGCTGGTGGAACACATGGACCTACTGGCCTTGGCCGACTTCAACCTGGTGGCGCGCCACGGCGGGTTTGGCCGTGCCGCGCGCGCAGCGGACCGCCCCAAGGCAACGCTCTCGCGGCGTGTGGCTGAGCTGGAGGCCAGCCTGGGGGTGCGGCTGTTCGAGCGTGGCTCGCACACGCTGAAGCTCACCGAGGAGGGTCGGGCGCTGTTCGAGCGCACCGAGACGCTGCTTACCGAACTGGACGAAGCGGCCACGTCCATTTCCTCAGGCGGCGACACGCCCCGTGGGCGGCTGCGCGTGAGCGCACCGATGCTGTTCTCGCAGATGGCGCTGGGCAAGATCGCAGCCGAATTCGTGAAGCGCTATCCACAGGTGCGGCTCGATGTCACTACCGAAGACCGCGCCGTGGACATGGTGGAAGAAGGCTATGACCTGGTGATAAGGGTCAATCCGGATCCAGATGAACGGCTGGTGGGGCGGGTGCTGATCCGGGACCGCCTCGTGGCGGTGGCGCACCCGGACCTGCCCCTGCCCGCGCTGGGCGAGACGGCGCCTGTGGTGTTCCGTCCGTCCAGCAATGCCACCGGCTGGGACCTGGTGACGCCGAGAGGCGAGATACGTATCGCGGTGGATCCGGTGCTGCGCCTGGGCGCACTGACCATGGTGCGCGATGCCGTTCGTGCAGGCACCGGCGCGGCGATGCTGCCCTTCTCGCTGGTTGCCGACGATCTCAGGGAGGGCGCATTGGTGTCGTGGGGACATGCGAAGGCCCCGCCGATCGAAATATGGGCGCTGTACCCTTCGCGACGACTGCTCAGCTCAAGGGTGGCGGCGTTGCTCGACCTGCTCAAGGAATCCTTCCCCGAGGGTCAGGCGGAGGAGCTGGCCGCCTTCGCAGGCGGGGGCCGCTGACGGCCAGAAACGGACACTGCAGCGATTGGCGCCTTTCTGTTGTCCGAAAAGTCCGCGATCGGCCGGAAAAGCAGACCAGCCTGACTCTTCAGCACGGACTGCATCGTTGGAAGCAGTTGCTAACATTGCAAGCTACTCCTCAATGGAAGGACGTCGCCCGCATGCCTTTCCTCCCGGCGTTTCGCCGCGTCGCAGCGCTGACGCTCCTGGCGTTGCCGGTCTGTCCGTTTTCTACCTTATCAGCGGCGGGGCCTGCTTCCGAGACCAGCGCCTTCATCCACCCCATCAACGATGCCGAAGACGCCCCCTTGGTAGCACTGGGCAGCAACGGCCTGCTGCGCTATGCCTTGTACTCCGAACGCGGTAGCGATCACGCGCGCAACATCGTCCCGGACTTCTCCCGCGCCGGCTACCAGGGCGGCGGTGTCAGCCTGCCCACCCGCTCCAGCATTCCTGTTATTGAGGTCCTTGAGCCAAACGCGGAGGGTGACGACTATCCCCGCATCCAGGCCGCCATCGACGCGGTCGCCGTGCGTGTCCAGGACAGCCGGGGCCTACGCGGCGTAGTCCTGCTGCGGCGCGGCGGTTATAGGTTGAGCAAGACGCTGACCATCCGGGCCAGCGGCGTGGTGTTGCGCGGTGAAGGTCGAGGTGCCGACGGCACGGTGATCCGCTCCCAAGTCAGCGATCGGCAGGGCAGGATTCTTGAAGTGGGCAGCAGCGAATCCGCGGTTCCCCGCGCCGCTCTGGACCCACGCCGGACCGCCATCACCATGGACTACGTGCCGGTGGGAGCGATGCGGATCACAGTGAAGTCCGCAGCCGGCTATCGCGTGGGCGATACGGTGTCGATCGCGAGGGAACCCAATGCCCGCTGGGTCGGCCCCGAGGGCATCGATACCGCACGATACCGATGGACGCCCAGCGACTACGCTGTGTACAGCGAACGCGTCGTCACTGCCGTAGACCACGACACGATCAGCCTGGATGCCCCGATCATGGATGCCATCGCGACGCGCTTCGGTGGCGGCAGCGTCTATCGCACGGATCCCATCCGTATCTCGCAGGTCGGCATCGAAGACCTCCGCCTTGAGGGTAACCCCGAGACCGGGACGGTCAACGGCACCGCCGATTCCGGCCCCTTTACCGCACTCCGCTTGGGTGCAATCTACGACTCATGGGTTCGCGACGTGACCGTGCGTTATGTGTCGCATGGCTTCGTGACCCGCAACGGCGCCCAGTTCAATACCCTGCAGGACATTGCCTATCTCGACCCCAGGTATGGCGCAACCCAAGGCGCCCGCCGCTATGTGTTCCTTTACGAGGGCAACGCCGCCTTCAATCTGATCCAGCGCTGCTACAACCAGGGCGGCAGGCATACCTTCGTCATCGGCGCACGGGTACCCGGTCCCAATGTGTTTCTGGACTGCCTCGCCGTAGGTGACAGCAACGACAGTGGTCCACATCATCGCTGGTCCACCGGCACGCTGTATGACAACACCAAGGGATACATGCTGCGGGCACAGAACCGCCGGTACAGCGGAACGGGGCACGGGTGGGCGGGCGCGCAGCAGATGTTCTGGAACACCGAGCACGACATCTACGTCGTCCAGGCGCCGCCCTTCGCGATGAACTGGAGCGTGGGACAGGTGGGCGCCATTGCACCCGGGAAATTCCCGCCTGAGGAACCTGCAGGGATCGTGCAATCGGTGGGCCAGGTGGTGACACCTCGCAGCCTGTATCTGCAGCAGTTGCGTGATCGTCTGGGCGAACAGGCGGTGATCAACATCACCACTGAAGCGCAACGTGACGGACGTATCTGGGACAGCTTGGCCGCTGGCGCGGTGCAATAGCACTCATAGCAGGGAGAGCTCGCTGAAGGGGATCTTCGCTATCGCCGAAAAGCGGACGCGAGCGGACCGAAGCAGCGCTACCGAGGGCAACGGCGGTTCAATGCGCCATCGACACGGCATAAGCGTTCGCCGCACTCCTGAACCCTCCGTTCTCGGTTTCCACCAGCACAAAGAATTCCTCGTCCAAATGATGGAAAGGACCTGCTTGGTCATCGCTGTTCGCCCCTATCTCGTCCATCGCGAGGTCGCGCTCGGTTCGCTCTCTCGGATACCGGGGACCAAAGGCAGCCATCGCTTTGACGATCAGCTCCGCGGTAAGCGGCATGTGGAGGGCACGAAAGGCTCGAGCACCTTCAGGGGCGAGTACCCCTGTGCTGTTCGAGAAGAACTGCTCAAAACCACCATTGTTGATCTCGGATTGGCACCAGTGCGCGGCGAACAAAATGCGTGATGCTTCCGGGGCGGCATTATATTGATGCAAAAACACCTCCGCACCGTCGTAAATGGACACGGTGTCCCAGACTGGTTCAACCAGCTGCCAGTAGCTCACGGACAATCTCCAGCGGGGCCAGAGACCGGCGCGTCTTGGCAACCCTCCGGATTCTAGTGGAGGCTATTAACGAGCGCGAGGTGCGGCAGCGTGGATCGCACATCGGTGTTCCGCTCGCGCAATTCGTTCCATCGCCTGCCTCCTTCGCCGGCAGATCTGCGCTTGATGGAGATCGGGACGCCTGGTCCAGAGAATTGACCACGTCGCGCTGCGCAGCCCTTGAACCACCCAAACCCAACCCAACAAAAAAGCCCCCGTTTCCGGAGGCTTTTTCGACTGAATCATGGTGGGCGGTACAAGGTTCGAACTTGTGACCCTTGCCGTGTGAAGGCAATGCTCTACCGCTGAGCTAACCGCCCGATGCTGCTGAGCCGCTCATTATAGGGCGGCAAATTTCGACGTCAACGGTTTCACCGAAATTTCTTCACATCGTGTGCGTGGGCTTGTCCGCGGTCAGGATGCCAGCCAGCAGCGTCTCGATCCGATGGCGGACGGTCTCCCCTTCTGCGCCGTCGGCCAGCTGTACGCCGATGCCTGCCGCGCGGTTGCCCTGCGCTCCGGCCGGGGTTACCCAGATCACCTTGCCGGCTACCGGCAGGCGCTCGCTGGAGTCCGGCAGGGTGAGCAGCAGGAACACCTCATCGCCGAGGAAGTAGCGTTTGGGCGTGGGCACGAAGATGCCGCCGTTCTTCACGAACGGCATGTAGGCGCTGTACAGCGCGGCCTTGTCCTTGACGGCAAGGGACAGGATGCCCTGTCGGGCGTTGGTGGCGCTCATGCTCTATTCCCCTTGGCGTGCCGTTCGTTGACCTTTCCCCAGGCCAGCAGCAGCTCCACCACCGCAAGATCGGCGCGCACCGTGGTGCGCAGCAGGTCGCGGGTGCGGTTGGCCGCATCGAACCAGGCGGCCAGCTTGTGCAATCGATCGGGATCGGTCAAGCCACCGCCGGTGGCCTGGGCCAGGGCGAGATCGGCGGCGTGGCGCAGGCGCACGGCGGCGTTGTCGTCGGCGGTCCAGCGCTGGGCCAGCTCAACCGCGCCGGCGCGGCCGGCGACGAGGGCTTCCAGGTCCGTGGCGACCTGGCGGCGCAGGGCCAGGCCATCCTCACGCAGCCACTGGTCGGCCAGGCCGGGGTGGCCGCGGGCGGCGTCCAGCGCTTCGCGGGCGCTGGCATCGCTGTGGCCCAGGGTCTGCAGCCAGGCGAGCGCTTCCTCGCGCGGAGGCAACTTGAACTCCAGGCGCTGGCAGCGGCTGCGGATGGTGGCCGGCAGGCGCGCGGGGTCGGCGCTGATCAGCCACAGGTAGCGGCCGGGCTGCGGCTCTTCCAGGGTCTTGAGCAGGGCGTTGCAGGCGGCGCGGTTGATGGCGTCGGCGGGATCGACGATCACCACCTGGGCCACGCCGTACTGCGGGGTCAGCGAGAGCTTCTGCGAGACCTCGCGGATCTGCTCGATCACGATCTCGGTGCGCAGCTTGTCGCCGGATTTGTTGGGGATGAACGAGATCCGCTGCAGGTCCGGGTGGGTGCCGGCGGCCAGCAGCTGGGCGCTGCGCTTGGCCGCGGCCGGCTCACCCTGCCCCAGCACGTGCTCGGCCAGCCGCAGCGCGACGCCGAGCTTGCCCAGGCCGGCCGGGCCGCAGAACAGCAGGCCATGGCCGAGGCGACCGGCGTCGAGCGCGGCCACGGTCTGGTCATAGGCGCGCTGCTGCCAGGGGGAAAAGGGTTCAGCCACGATCCGGCTCCTGTGCCAACCATGCCTCCACGGCCGCCACCACCGCGCCGGCGACGCCGGCCTGGTCCTGGCCGGCGTCGATCAGGCGGTAACGTGCGGGGTCTTCGCTGGCACGCTGGCGGAACACCGCGCGCACCCGCTGGAAGAAATCATCGTGCTCGCTTTCGATCCGGTCCGGCCACATGTCGCGGACGTTGGCGCGCGCACGGCCGACGGCCACGTCCACATCCAGCAGCAGGGTCAGGCCGGGCAGCAGGCCGACGGCGCGGCGCTCCAGATCCGCGATCCACGCCGGGTCCAGGCCGCGGCCGCCGCCCTGGTAGGCGTAGCTGGAATCGGTGAAGCGGTCGCACAACACGTAGGCGCCGCGTTGCAGTGCCGGGGCGATCACCTGGCGCACGTGCTGGGCACGGGCGGCGAACACCAGCAACAGCTCGGCCTCGGCCGAGAGCGGCTCGGCGGCGATCTCCGCATCCGGCTTGAGCACCAGCGCGCGGATGCGCTCGGCCAGGGCGGTGCCGCCGGGTTCGCGGGTCAGCACCACCTCATGGCCACGGGCCTGAAGGGCCTCGCGGATCGCGTTGATGGCGGTGGTCTTGCCGGCGCCCTCGCCCCCTTCCAGGCTGACGAAATGCGGGTGCCGGTGCAGCGCGGGACTCATTGGGGTGCGGCCTCGTTGGTACGTCTGCTGCGCAGTTGCTGCAGGTAGCGGGCAACGGCAGCGTTGTGGTCGGTGTAGTTGGCCGAGAAGATGTGCGCGCCACTGCCATCACCGACGGCCACGAAGTACAGCGCGTCACCCTTGGCTGGCTGCGCGGCGGCATGCAGCGCATCGCGCCCGGGCATGGCGATCGGGGTCGGGGTCAGGCCGGCGCGCGTGTACGTGTTGTACGGCGTATCGGTGGTGAGGTCGCGCTTGCGGATGTTGCCGTCGTAGCTGCTGCCGATGCCGTAGATCACGGTCGGGTCGGTCTGCAGGCGCATGCCGATCTTCAGGCGGCGCATGAACACCCCGGCGATCTGCGGACGCTCGCTTGGCAGTGCGGTTTCCTTCTCGATGATCGAGGCGAGGATCAACAGCTCATACGGCGAGTTCAGCGGCAGATCGTCCACGCGGCTGTCCCACGCGGCGGTGAGTTCCTTTTCCATCGCGGCATGCGCGCGCTTGAGCACGTCGATGTCGCTGTCGCCGCGCTGGTAGACGTAGGTCTCGGGCAGGAAGCGGCCTTCCGGGTGTTCGCCGGGGAAGCCGACCGCCTTCATCAGCGCGGCATCATCCAGGTCGTCGGTGGTGTGCACCAGCGGATCGGCGCGCTTGAGCGCAGCGCGCAACTGGCGGATGTTCCAGCCTTCCACGATGGTGACGCGGTGCTGCAGGACACGGCCCTGGCGCATGCGGGTCAGCAGCTCGCGCGGGGTCAGCGCCGGATCGAGCGCGTATTCACCCACCTTGAGTTTGCCGGCGGCATCGAGCTGGCGTGCCAGCAGCTGCCACTGGGTGTCGCTGCCTTCGTCCACGCCGGCCTGGCGCAGCTTGCCGAGCACGGTGCTGAAGCCATCACCGGAGGCGATCACCACGCTCTCCGCGCTGGGGGTGACCGGTGCATCGGCAAAGGCGCCCTGGCGATGCCAGAACCATGCCCCTGCGGCCGCCACCAGCAGGGCCAGCACCAGCAACACGGCCAGTACGGCCAGACATCCCCGTTTCGCACCCGCCATGCTCACCTCGAATCCATTTCTTCGCCGCGCAGCATACCGCGCGGGTGCTGCACACCGCCAAACGGCTCAGGCATCGCTGCCCAGCGCACGCAGCAGGCCACGGGCCTTGGCGCGGGTTTCGTCCAGTTCCCTGTCGGCCACCGAATCGACCACGATCCCGGCGCCGGTGCGGAAGCTGGCGGTGTCGGCGGCCACTTCGGCGGTCCGGATCAGGATGTTCAGGTCCAGGTCGCCATCGCGGTTCAGCCAGCCGAACGCGCCGGTGTAGGCGCCACGCGCGGTCTGCTCCAGCTCGGCGATGATCTGCATGCAGCGCACCTTGGGGCAGCCGGTGATGGTGCCGCCGGGGAAGGTCGCGGCGATCACCTGGCCCGGACTCACGTCCTCGCGCAGGCGGCCACGCACGTTGCTGACGATGTGGTGCACATGGGCGTAGCTCTCCACGGTCATCAGCTCATCCACCTCCACGCTGCCCGGTGCGCAGATGCGGCCGAGGTCGTTGCGCTCCAGATCGATCAGCATCACGTGCTCGGCGCGCTCCTTGGGGTGGCCGACCAGCTCCTGGATGCGCGCGGCATCGTCATCGCCGGCGAAGCGCGGGCGGGTGCCGGCGATCGGGCGGGTCTGGACGTCATCGCCATGCACCGAGACCAGGCGCTCGGGCGAGGAGCTGACCACCGCCCTGCCCTGCGCCATGAACAGCCCGGCGAACGGGGCGGGGTTGGCCACGCGCAGCTGCGCGTAAAGCGCCTGCGGCGAGAGCGCCTCGGCGAACTGCGCATTCCAGCGTCGCGAGAGGTTCACCTGGAACACGTCACCCGCGCGCAGGTAATCGATCACCTTGCCGACGCCATCGGTGAAGCGCTGCGGCGCGTCCTCGCCGATCGCCACCGGTGGCTGCCACGTCGGCAGCGGGGCCAACGTGGCGGCCGCGGCGAGGTCGTCCTGCAGGGTCTGCAGCAGCGCGGCCTGGCCGGTCTCGCAGACGGCATGGAACTGGCCGAGCACGCGGTCGTGCAGCACCGCCGCCGGGCAGCGCAGCGCCAGCGCGGACGGCAGTCCATCGGCGCGCGCCGGCAAGGCCAGCACGTCTTCGATCTGGCCGGCCAGCTCGTAATCCAGCATCAGCGCCCAGCCACCACGGAACGGCAGCGTGGTCGCTTCGCGCGGCAGCCGCAGCGCGGCCCAGTGCGCGTCCAGCACCTCTAGGAAGCGGCCCTCATGGGCGACGCCATCGGCATCGCGCACCACGCCGTCGGCCTGCAGTGAGAGCGCTTCACCGTTGCCCATCAGCAGCAGGTCCCAGCGCCCCTGTGCGGTGCCCGAGGCGGTGGATTCCATCAGCAGCGGGTAGCGCTGAGGGGCCAGGCGCTGCAGGGCCAGCAGGTCGGTGGTGGCGGGCAGCGGAAGCGTCTGGAACATGACAGGACACCGGAGGGGGCGCGCAGCGTGCGCGGGGGCCAGATACACCAAGGCCGCCATGATGGCGGCCCGGGTGGGGATGCACGGAACGTGCGGTCAGACGCGTTTGAACACCAGCGTGCCGTTGGTGCCGCCGAAGCCGAAGCCGTTGGACATCACCACGTCGACCTTGGCCTCGCGTGCGGTGTTGGGCACGTAATCCAGGTCGCAGCCTTCGCCCGCTTCATGCAGGTTGATGGTCGGCGGAATGATGTTGTCGCGCAGCGCCAGCACCGAGAAGATCGCTTCCACGCCGCCGGCCGCGCCGAGCAGGTGGCCGGTCATCGACTTGGTGGAGCTGACCATCATCTTGTAGGCGTGGTCGCCGAAGGCGGTCTTCATGGCCATGGTTTCACCCAGGTCGCCCAGCGGCGTGGAGGTGCCGTGCGCGTTGAGGTAACCGACCTGGTCCGGGGTCACGCCGGCGTCCTTCAACGCCATGGTCATGCAGCGTGCCGCGCCTTCGCCGTTCTCGCTCGGGGCGGTCATGTGGTACGCATCCGAGCTGGCGCCGAAACCGGCAAGCTCGGCATAGATGCGCGCGCCACGCGCCTTGGCGTGTTCGTACTCTTCCAGGATCAGGATGCCGGCACCGTCGCCGAGCACGAAGCCGTCGCGCTCCTTGTCCCACGGGCGCGAGGCTTCCGCCGGGGCATCGTTGCGGGTGCTCATCGCCTTCATCGCGCAGAAGCCGCCCAGGGCGGTCGGCGAGGAGCCGCGCTCGGCACCGCCGACCACCATCACGTCCGCATCGCCGTACTGGATCATGCGCATCGCGGTGCCGATCGAGTGGTTCGAGGTCGCGCAGGCGGAGACCGCCGAGAACGACGGCCCCTTCAGGCCGGTGATGATGCTCAACTGGCCCGGAAGCATGTTGATGATGGTCTTGGGCACGTAGAAGGGCGAGATCTTCTTGCCTTCGTGGAAATCGATGGTCTGCTCTTCGATGCCCAGCAGGCCGCCGATGCCCGCCCCGACGATGGCGCCGATGCGCTCGGCGTTGCCGTCGGTGATCTCCAGGCCCGAATCGTTCAAGGCCATGAAGGCGGCACCGAGGCCGTAATGAATGAACGGGTCCATCTTCTTGGCATCCTTGCCAGTGACCCGGAACTTGCCGAACTGTTCGTTGTCGGCGGTGATGTCGAAGTCCCTGACCTCACCTGCGATCTTGGTGGTGAAACGGTCCAGGTAGGACTGCGAAACGTTGGTCAGCGGACCGATGCCGGAACGGCCTTCGGTGATGCCCTTCCAACTGCTGGCCATATCATTGCCCAATGGCGAGACCATGCCCATGCCGGTAACGACGACGCGACGCTTCATTGCAGATTCTCCTGACCCGGGTGTTGCGGGTATCACGCGGTAAAACGCTCAAAAGCACAGGGCCGCAAGCGCGGCCCCATGGGTTTGCCGCACGCGGTCGCAGCGATCGCCACGGCCGCGCGCGAGCCGCCTGACATCAAGCCTTGACGTGGGCGTTGATGTAGTCGATCGCAGCCTGCACGGTGCTGATCTTTTCGGCTTCTTCGTCCGGGATTTCGCACTCGAACTCTTCTTCCAGCGCCATCACCAGTTCAACGGTGTCCAGCGAGTCAGCGCCCAGGTCATCGACGAACGATGCGCTGTTGGTGACTTCCTCTTCCTTGACGCCAAGCTGTTCGACGACGATTTTCTTGACGCGTTCTTCGATGGTGCTCATTGGATATCGCTCCAGATGGAGTAGTGGTTCAAAAATGACGCCATCCGGTGAGGGATGACCGTGGGATAGTGTAGTGGAAACCAGCGACACCTTGCATTGCAGCAAAACATCAAACGGATCAACCACTTGCGGCGCAATCCTTGCGCCACATGCTTACGGCATGTACATGCCGCCGTTCACATGGAGGGTTTCGCCGGTGATGTAGCTGGCCGAAGGACCGGCCAGGAACGCCACCGCGTTGGCGATATCGGACGGCTCGCCGAGCCGCTCCAGGGCGATCGACTTGACCAGGCCGGTGCGCTGCTCTTCCGGCAGGGCCTTGGTCATGTCGGTATCGATGAAGCCCGGCGCGACCACATTGACGGTGATCCCGCGCGAGCCGATTTCCTTGGCCAGCGACTTGGAGAAGGCAATGATGCCGGCCTTGGCCGCGGCGTAGTTGGCCTGGCCGGCATTGCCGGTCACGCCGATCACCGAGGCGATGTTGATGATGCGGCCCTTGCGCGCCTTCATCATGCCGCGCATGACGGCCTTGGAGGTGCGGAAGACGCTGGTCAGGTTGGTGTCCAGGATCGCCTGCCAGTCTTCTTCCTTCATCCGCAGCAACAGGTTGTCGCGGGTGATGCCGGCGTTGTTGACCAGGATGCTGATGGCGCCGAACTCCTTGGCGATACCGTCCAGCACGGCCTCCAGCGCAGCGGCGTCGGTGACGTTCAGCGCGCGGCCGTGACCACCCACGGCGGCCAGGCGCTCACCGATGGCGGCGGCACCGGCGTCGGTGGTGGCGGTGCCGATGACGGTCGCGCCCTGCGCGGCCAGTGCGTCGGCGATCGCGGCACCGATACCCCGGCTGGCGCCGGTGACCAGTGCGATTTCACCCTGAAGGGGCTTGCTCATCTCATTTCCTCAAACGGGACCGGTCCGGCCGGGCTGGCGCGAAGCCATTCCAGCACGGACGCGATCGGAAGACATTAGGCGGCCCAGGTCTCGCGGGCCGTCTCGAAATCGGCGGGCGTGGACAGTGTGCGCGCGTCCAGCGATTTGTCGATGCGCTTGATCAATCCGCTCAGCACCTTGCCCGGGCCGCATTCGGCCACGCGGGTGACGCCACGGGCGGCCAGCGCCTGCACGCAGCCGGTCCACTGCACGGGCAGGTACAGCTGCTGCACCAGCGCCTGGCGGATGGCGTCCACGCCGTCATGCACACGGGCATCCACGTTCTGCACCACCGGCAGGGCCGGGGCGCGCCAATCCAGGCCGGCCATGGTTTCGGCCAGGCGGTTGGCGGCTTCGCGCATCAGCGGAGTGTGCGAGGGCACGCTGACAGCCAGCTTGACGGCCTTGCGGACGCCCTTCTCGGCCAGCAGCGCCAGCGCACGATCCACGGCGGCAGCGTCGCCACCGATGACGATCTGGCCGGGCGAGTTGTAATTGGCGGGCACGACGACCTGGCTGCCGGCGGCCTGCTCGCAGACCTCCACGACCAGCGCGTCTTCGGCGCCGAGCACGGCGGCCATGGCGCCCACGCCGGTCGGGGCGGCTTCCTGCATCAGCTGGCCACGCAGGCGCACCAGGTGGGCACCGTCCCGCAGGGTCAGCGCGCCGGCGGCCACCAGGGCGGTGTACTCGCCGAGGCTATGGCCGGCCAGGACGGCCGGCTGGACGCCGCCAACGGCGTTCCAGGCGCGCCACACGCCGATGCTGGCGGCCAGCAGGGCCGGCTGGGTGTATTCGGTGCGGTTGAGCATTTCCTCGGGACCGCCCTGCGACAGCGCCCACAGGTCGACACCGGCGCCGTCGGAGGCTTCGGTGAAGGCCTCGCGGATCTGCGGGTGCAGCTCGGCCAGTTCGGCCAGCATGCCCAGCGACTGCGAGCCCTGGCCCGGGAACACGAATGCGAGATTGGTATCGGTCACGCGATCATCCGCCTGCAAAAATCGAACGGCGAATGATAAAGGGGAACGTCGCCCTTCGTCTGTACTGCCGCGTATGTGGGGTCTTTCTTCAGGTGAACAGCTGGAGGATGTCGAGGTCGCCGTCACTGAAGAAATCGATGCAGATCACGGCCAGCATCAGCACGCCCAGGGTGGTGGCACCGTGCACGATGAGGATGGAATGGGCCAGCGCCCGGGCGGAGCGGCCCATCTTCATGCTGGCGCGGGCCAGCCCCTGAAGGCGGCCGGTGACATCGTGGGCATGGGCGAGGACCGGGGCTTCGGCGCCGTCCATGGCCTGGGCCATGAGGGTCTGCAGCTGTTGCGGACGGTTCTCGTAGTACTTGGCCACGCCGTAACCGAACATCAGCCAGTCGCGGGCCTGGGCCTGGGCGAGGTCCATGACCTCAAGGGGATCTTCCTCGAAATCGATGAAGCCGATCTCCTTGCCATCCCAGGTGAGGTTGCGCGGCAGCGGCTGGCCGAAGTACGCGCCCTTGCGGTGCGCCTGGGCAATGGCATTCATCGCGGCGGACACAAGGCGGTCACGGCCGGCATCGTCGGCTTCGCGCAGGCAGGTATTGAACGAGGAGCCGTTGTCGCCGAGCACGAGGGCGGCATGACCGCTGCCGATCACACTGGGGACGTTGACACCTTGCGCCTGCAGTTCGGCCAAGCGGCGGGCCTCGGTTTCGCGGGCGGCGTCGCCACCGCGGTGCGGCGGTGGGCGCAGGGCGTCGAGCTGGAAGCGGCGGGCAATGAAATTGAGCAGCCCGAGTGCGACCACCCGGCTGCCTTCGCCGTACTGCTTCAGCCAGGCGCGTTGGCCCTCGATGACGATGGGCTCAACCATGGCAGTTCTCCTGAAATGCATACGGCCCCGTAATGGGGCCGTAACGACAGCGTCACGTTGCCGTAACTGACACTATCAATAGCGCAGCAGAGCAGAACCCCACGTGAAGCCGCCGCCGAAGGCTTCCAGCAGCAGCAGCTGGCCGCGCTCGACACGGCCGGAGCGGACGGCGTGGTCCAGCGCCATCGGCACGGAGGCCGAGGAGGTGTTGCCATGCTTGTCGACCGTCACCACCACCTGGTCCATGGACATCTCCAGGCGCTTGGCGGTGGCTTCGATGATGCGCAGGTTGGCCTGGTGCGGGATCAGCCAGTCCAGGTCGTCCTTGGTCAGCGCGTTGGCTTCCAGGGTTTCATCGACGACCGAGTCCAGCGCCTTGACGGCGTACTTGAACACGTCGTTGCCCTTCATCAGGATCGCGCCGCGGGCATTCTCGCCCTCGCCGAAGCCGGCCGAGACGCCCACCGGGTTCCACAGCAGCTCTTTCTTGCTGCCATCCGAATGCAGGTGGGTGCTGAGGATGCCGGTCTCTTCGTCGGCCTTGAGCACGACAGCGCCCGCGCCATCGCCGAACAGCACGCAGGTGGTGCGCTCGGTCCAGTCGACGATACGGGTCAGCGTTTCCGCACCGATGACCAGCACATGGCGTGCATCACCGGAACGAATGAATTTGTCGGCCACGCTCAACGCGAACACGAAGCCCGAACAGGCCGCGTTGACGTCGAAGGCGGGGCAGCCGCTCGCACCGAGCTTGGCCTGGATCAGGCACGCGGTGGACGGGAAAATCAGGTCAGGCGTGGTGGTACCCACCACGATCATGTCGAGCTGCGAAGCGTCGATACCGGCCGCTTCAAGCGCACGTACCGCGGCGTGGTAGCCGAGGTCGCTGGTGGTTTCGCCTTCGGCCGCAATGTGCCGTTCGCGGATACCAGTGCGCGATTGAATCCACTCATCGCTGGTGTCGACCATTTTCTCCAGATCCTGGTTGGTCAACACTTTTTCGGGCAAATAACTACCGGTGCCCGCGATCCTCGAGTAGATCCGCTTGCTCATTGCATGTCCTGTAGCTCGATCGCCAAACGTGACGATCGGGAAGAATGGGGTAAAGGCCGCTGCCCGACCGGGCAGCGGCCTTCACAAATCAATCTTCTTCGACGGCCGAGTTCGACTTGGTCGTGATCACCTTCTTGCCACGGTAGAAACCGTCAGCGGTGATGTGGTGACGCAGATGCACTTCACCGGTGGTCGGATCGGTGGACAGCTGCTTGGCGCTCAGGGCGTCATGCGCACGGCGCATACCGCGGCGGGACGGGGTGACACGGGATTTCTGCACAGCCATGGGATTGCTCCAAACTCGGTTCGTTTTGCTTCGTCGTATCGTCGCGCAGGACGCCAGCGCCCAGCACAGTTTTCGCTTTCGCCGCAGCCGCCGACGACAATCCGGCTGCTATTGTTTTTTCAGTGCCGCCAACGCCGCGAACGGATTGGCCTTGCTGATTTCTTCTTCGGTCGGTGCCCAGTCCTTGTCCACGGCCTCACCATCGGGAGACAGCGGCACGACGGGCACGGCCAGGACGAGTTCGTCCTCGACCAGTTCCAGCGGTCGCAGCATGCCGTCTTCCGGCACCAGCCACGGTTCCCAGCCTTCCGGCAGCGAGGATTCTTCCTCTTCGCTGCGGATCAGGCCGAGCCGCTGCACCATCGAAACCGGCAACAGGAAACGCTGCAGGCTGCGCTGACAGATCAGCGGCAGCGCGGTGTCGATGGACAGTTCAACATAGGATACCTGCAGGATGTCGTCGTGCGCGAATTCCAGTGCATAGGTGCACGTTCCTTCGGTATCGGCGACAAGGCCCTGGAGGCGGGTCAATTCCGCTAGATTCACCTGGCCGTCGAAGCACCTGCGTGCTGCGACCATCCGCCAAGCATCCAGCATTTCGGGCACGTTTGCGGACATAAGCCGCTGAATGTTAAGGATCGTCCGGGCCGCTGTCAAATGCCTGCGCAGTCAGGTTGCCGATCCCCGCCCCGAAGGGCCAGACTGCCGCCCTTCCGTGCCCGGTATTGTCGCATGACCCCGCTGCTGCTTGCCTCTACTTCCCGCTACCGCCGTGAACTGCTGGAGCGGCTCGGCCTGCCCCTGGAGACCGCCCGCCCCGAGGTGGACGAGACCCCCGGCCCCGCCGAAGCCCCACGGGCCGTGGCGGTGCGGCTGGCGCGCGCGAAGGCCGAGGCCGTCGCCCGCCTGCACCCGGGCCGGTGGGTGATCGGCTCGGACCAGGTGGCGGAACTGAACGGCGCCCCGCTGGGCAAGCCCGGCTCGGTCGAGGGCGCGCATGCGCAGCTGGCCGCGATGTCCGGGCAGGTGGTCGCGTTCCACACGGCCGTGAGCCTGGTGCGCGATGGCGAGGCCCTGGCGAGCTGTGATCTGACCCGGGTCCACTTCCGGGTGCTGGAGGCCGCCGAGATCGCCCGCTACGTGGCGGCCGAGCAGCCGCTGGACTGCGCCGGCAGCTTCAAGTGCGAAGGCCTGGGCATCACCTTGTTCGAGGCGATCGAGAACCGCGACCCGACCGCGCTGATCGGGCTGCCGCTGATCGCGGTCAGCCAGCTGCTGCGCCAGGCCGGCTACACCCTGCCCTGAGCCTCAGCGCAGCTGCAGCGCCTCCAGGCAGCTGGCATCAAGTTCGCCGGTGGCCCAACCAACCCAGCGGCCCGCCAGCGGCATGGCCAGGCCCACGGGATGCCCGCCGCATTGCAGGACCAGCCGTGGCGCCCTGCTCTGGGCGCTGAAATCGATGCGCCAGGCCGGGTGCCCCAGGAGGTTGCGCACGGCCACGAGGGAGACATCGCTGACCGGGACGGCCACGCCGGTCGCCGTCGTTGGCGCCCCCTGCAGATAGCGAACTTCCGGCCAGGCAAACACCGATGCCCCGTGCGCGCGCAGGCTGGGCAGCGCGGCCAGCACTTCGCCGGGCACGCTTTCGCCATGCGTCTGATCCGGATCGACCACACCGGCCGCGGCCGCTGTAGCGGTCATGTTGGCCACCCGCTGCATGCTGGCACCGAGGTAGGCCATCCACGCCGTACTCGGCACGGCCACCAAGGCCAACAGCAGGGCTGCCCAGGCCACCGCCCCGGGACGGCGCAGGCCGACGCGCACGATCGTCCACAGCATCAGACCGGACCAGAACAACCACGACCAGGGCACATAGCGCGGTGCGGCCAGCTGCGTGGGGTAGTCGGCAAAGTAGGTCCAGCGGCTCAGTGCGACCAGCCCGCCCACGGCCAGGCCGAACCATGCCATTGCCAGCCCCACCGATTCCCCCGCCCCGGCGCGGTGGCCGCGCTGCCAGGTGCGCCAGGTCATGCCGAGCAACCCGGCCAGCCCCGCAGCACCGATCAGCAGATGCGGCCAGCGCGAGGTCAGCACCGGTCCGAACTGCGCCTGATAGGCACTGGCCACGGCATGCACCACGCCGCGCACGGGCGCGAACGGCAACTGCTGTGCCGCTGCCGGATCCAGTGCCGGCCAAACCAGATAGATGAAGGGCGAGGCCAGCCAGCGCAGCAGCACGTCCAGCTGCGGCAACGGGGCCAGCGCCATCTGTGTCGGCATGCCGGTCCGCCCCATGCCCAGGTGCAGCCCGACCGCCACGAGCAGGCCGGCGATCCAGGGCACCCAGTGCGACAACGGCGCACGCCGCACCACCAGCACCGCCGCCAGCCCCACGAACACGGCCACGCCGCTGCCGAAGGAGAACGTCGCCGCCACGCCGCATACGGCGGCCGCGACCGCGCCGCGGCGATCGCCACGCAGCAGCAGGGCGACGCCCGCCATCAGCGCCACGGTGATCAGGTACGCGTGGACCGATTCGTTGGCATGGGTGAGCGCGCGCTGGCTGCCCAGCCAGAAGATCGACAGCGCTGCGACCAGGGTGGCGGCGGCGCGCACCGGCGGCGCCAAGGCATCGGCCCTGATGATCCGGGCGAGCAGCCCTACCGTGGCCAATGCCAACGCAACGCCGGTACCGATCTGCAGCCATTGATTGCCGTGCAGCCACTCCAGCTCGGCGTAGCGCACCAGGTTCGGCAGGATTTCGCGGTGGCCATTGTCCGACACCAGCACGTTGCCCGGCCACGGCATCTCCAGCAGCTTCTGGGTGAAGCGCCACGGATCGGCGTACAACACGCGCGGTGAGAGCCACAGCATCGCGGCCACACCCACCGCGACGATGCCCACCACCGCGCACCACAACGCACGGATCAGCGCGGGTGACACCGGCGTGGCGTGCGGGTGGGAAGCAGACAGCGGGGCAGATTCCTGCGGCGCATTGCGCATGACGGTGTCATCCATGGAAGAACACGCACGCTCAGCGCGCGGGGACGGTGAAGGCCTGTTCCTGCCACTGCTCCACGCTGCCGTCCTTGCCGTGCAGCGTCATGCCGAGCCAATGACGGCCGGGCGCGAGGTGGTCGGTCTTCAGCGTGGCATCGAAGGCCACGTTCGGGTGCTGCGGATCGGTGGAGATCTTCCACGCGCCGGTGATGTCGTAGGGCCGACCGTAGACCGCATCGCCCACCGGCTGGCCATCGATCAGCAGCTCGACACGCTCGATGCCCACGCCATCCTTGAAGGCCCAGCCACGCACCTGGAGGGGGTTGCCCGCCGCGGCGCCGGGCTGCGGCGTATCCAGCCAGGCCATCGCCGGCGTAACGCACGGCCCCTCGACCCGCTCGGCCGGCAGCTTGAACAACAGGAAGCGCTGGAAACCATGATCGTTGCTGACCACACGCGGCGGCGGCAGCGGGCCCACCTGTTCGCAGACCGCGTGGTAGCGCGCCAGCAGATCGCGATAGCGCTGGTCGCTGGGCGAGAGCACCAGCAGCATCGGCGCGTCGCGCTGGCCATCGTGCAGCAGCCCCCACAGCCCCAGCTGCGCAGTGCGGCCGTGCTTGTCGTTCAACGGGTGGGGCAGCACCTCGATAGAGGCGTCGCGCAACTGGAAGCCCAGTTCCGCCCCCACCTTGAAGTTGCCGGCCAGCACGCGCGTGCCGGGCGGCATGCGTTTCAGCTCGTCGCGCACGGCGCCTGCCAACGGTTCCCAGCCGGCGAAGTTGCGCGGGTAATACTTGTAGCCGGCCAACTGCTCACGCACGCTCGGGATGGAGACCGTCAGGTAATAGCCGAAGGCCAGCGCCAGCCCGGCACCGGCCAACCACCAGCCGGTACGGCGCAGCCAGCGCGGCCAGCCGTTGAGTACCACCGGCACCGCGATCAGCAGCGCCAGATAGCCCGGCAGCGGCCAGTGGAAACTGATGCGCTCCACATCGGTGAAGAAGCCCAGGCCGAAGATGGACAGCGTCGACACCGCGCCGATCAGGCCGAAGTAACGCCATTGCGCGCGTGCGCCACCACCGGAGCGGGTGCCCGCCAGGGCCACCTTCCACATCGCGATGCACAGGATCGGGGTGACCAGCATCGGCTGGATCACCAGGAACCACAGCCCGCTCCATTCGAACGCCCACGGGTGGCGCTCGACCACCTGGAATTTCAGGCCCGCATCATGGTTGTCGGCATTCCACGACAGCAGCGGCAGCCACGCCAGCACACCCACCGCCAAGGCCACCCAGACGCGCGGATCGCGCAGCATGCGCCGGCCCTGCGGCAGCACCAGCAACGCGATGAAACCGACCACGATCACGCCGATGAAGCGGTAATGGCTGAGTGCACCGATGGCCAGGCCGGCGGCCAGCTTCACCGCCGCCGCGGCATCGACACTGCGCAGCAGGCGCGCGCCGGCATCCAGGCACAGCACCGCGGCCAACGCCATCGGCACATCCGGGACGGCCAGCATGCCCAGCGTGGCCGACAGCGGCATCAACAACGTGAGGCTGCCCGCCTGCCAACCGGCCACCGCACCGAACCAGCGCGTGGCGATGCGTGAGACCAGCCATGGCAGCCACGCACCGATCGCCAGGAACGGCAGGCGCAGTGCAAGCACATGATTGCCGCCCACTTCCACGCCCAGGCGTGCCAGCCAAGCGGTCAGGCCAGGCAGGTCCGAATAGGCCGCCGCCAGATGCTGACCTTCCTGCCAGTAAAAAGCTTCGTCCACGAACAAGGGCAGACGTGCGGCCACCACCAGCTTGACGGCGGTGACCAGCGTCCACAACAACAGGAATATGGTGCGTGCGCGTTGTTCGCCCTGCATTGCTCTATAGAATCAGTGGAATCATCGAATCGAGACGGACATGGATCATTCGCCCCCCGTGCCAGCCATGCTAACCGATGTACTGCGACAGTCCCTTCGCGCCGCCCAGGATCAGGTCAACGGGCTGGTGCTGGGCAAGGCGCAGGAGGTGCGGCTGGCGTTCGTGGCGCTGCTCTCCGGCGGCCATCTGCTGATCGAGGACCTGCCCGGGCTGGGCAAGACCACCCTCGCCCATGCCATGGCCTCCAGCCTCGGGCTGGGCTTCCAGCGGGTGCAGTTCACCTCTGACCTGCTGCCGGCCGATGTGCTTGGCGTCTCGGTGTATGACGCCGGCAGCCGCCAGTTCCAGTTCCACCCGGGCCCGGTGTTCACGCATGTGTTGCTGGCCGACGAGATCAACCGTGCGCCGCCGCGTACCCAGAGTGCGCTGCTGGAAGCGATGGCCGAGCAGCAGGTCACCCTGGATGGCGTGACCCATCCGCTGCCGGATCCGTTCTTCGTCATCGCCACCCAGAACCCGGTCGACCTCTCCGGCACGTTCCCGCTGCCGGACTCGCAGCTGGATCGTTTCCTGCTGCGGTTGGCCCTGGGCTACCCCAATCCGGAATCGGAACGCGAGCTGCTGCGCGGCACCGATCGCCGCCATCTGATCGCGCAGGCCACCGCGCGCCTTAGCGAAGTGGACGTGCGCACGCTGCGCGAGGCGGCTGGTCAGGTGCATGCCAGCGAGGCGTTGATCACCTATGTGCAGGCCCTGCTCGCCCGCAGCCGCCAGCACGCCGGGGTGCGCGTGGGCCTGTCGCCGCGTGCCGGGCTGGCATTGCTGCGCGCCGCCAAGGCGCATGCGCTGCTGCTCGGCCGCGCGCATGTGGTGCCCGAAGACGTGCAGACCCTGTTCGTGGCAGTGGCCGGGCATCGCCTGGTGCCCGAGGCCGAAGCCGGCAACGGGCCGGCACTGGCCCGCGCCATCCTCCAGACCGTGCAGGTCGACTGAGATGCGCCGCGGCTGGGGAGCCCGCTGGCAGCAACTGCAACATCTGGCGCGACCGCGCCACCCCGAGCACCTGCCGTGCCGGTTCGACCGGCGCCGCATCTATGTGCTGCCGACGCGGTTCGGGCTGTTCGTCGCCGCGCTGCTGTCGGCGATGCTGCTCGGCGCGCTGAACTACAACAACAATCCTGCGCTGCTGCTGGCCTTGTTGCTGGCGACCGTCAGCATCGCCAGTGCGATCAGCGCGCACCTGCAGCTGTCCGGATTGCAGGTGGATGCGGTCTCCGCCGAGCCGGTCACCGCGGGCGCGCCGTTGCGGCTGCGCATCAGTCTGTCGCGCGCCGATACCCGCGCCCGGCGCGGCCTGCAGGTGGAGCACGAGGGCGTGGCCGCGTTCGGGCACCTGATCGACAGCGACCAGATCGAAGTGGATCTCGCGCTGCCCACGCACCGGCGCGGCTGGTTCGACCTGGCCCGCATCCGCATCGCCACCACGCAACCGCTCGGCCTGGTGCGCGCGTGGTCGTGGGTCTGGCCGGAAACCCCGTTGCTGGTCTATGCGGCACCGGAAACGCACGCACCCTCCCTGCCGGAAAGCGGCGGCGACCCACTGCATACCCGCGTGCATGCCAGCGGCGAGGAGCTGCATCAGCTGCGCCCGTATCGCGCTGGCGATCCGATGCGCAGCATCGCGTGGAAACACTCCGCGCGACGCGACACCCTGTTGGTGCGCGAGTACGAAAAGCCGGTCGGGCTGGAGATCGTGCTGGACTGGTGGCACCTGGCACCGCTGGGCACCGAAGCACGGATCGCACGCATGGCGCGCTGGATCGACCTGGCCGAACGCGAAGGCCGCCGCTACACGCTCAAGCTGCCGGGCCAACCGGTGCTCGGGCCTGGCAACGGCAGCGCCCATCACCACCTGTGCCAGCGCGCACTGGCGCTGTTGCCTCATGACTGACCGGCCCGTGTCCCTGCTCAGTTCCGGTGCGCGCTACTGGACGCTGGCCAGCGCGGCGCTGGGCCTGTTGCCGCTGCTGCTGCAGCTGCCCACCGTGCTGGCCGCCGTCATCGCCAGTGTCGCACTGCTGACCGCGCTGGCCTCGCGGCAGCGACTGTTGCCGGGCGCCCTGCGCCTGTTGCCGGTGCTCGCCATGCTGGCCGCCATTTACTGGCAGATGGGTCCACGGCCTGGCCGCGACACCGGCTGCGCGCTGCTGGCAGCAATGCTCGCGCTGAAATCCAGCGAGCTGCGCAGCCTGCGCGATGCCCGCAGCCTGGTCGGCTTCGGGCTGTTCGGCCCGTTCGCGGCGTTCCTGCTCGACCAAGGCCCGTTGACGATGACGCTGGCCGTGCTGGCCGGCCTGGTCGCACTGCTCGCCCTGCAACGCCTGGCACACCTGGAGGGACAGGCACCGCCAGCGCCCCTCAAACGCCAGTTGCGCGGCATCGGCCGGTTGGTGCTGCTCGGCCTGCCGCTGGCCCTGGCCGGTTTCTGGCTGTTCCCGCGGTTGAGCGAACCGCTCTGGGGCATCCCGGATCGCGCGGTGGGCAAACCCGGCCTGTCCGACACGATGGAGCCCGGGGAGTGGCTGGACCTGATGGCCGATGACACCCCGGCGCTTCGCGTGCAGTTCTTCGGCGCGATCCCCGCGCCACAGCAACGTTACTGGCGCGGGCCGGTACTGACCCATTTCGATGGCAAGCGCTGGGAGCAGGACCGGCGGCAGATCGAGCGTGCGCCGGCCGCCGTGACCCACGCCAGCACGCAGTGGGACTACCAGATCGATTACGAGCCGACCGATCGCCGCCAGTTGGTCGCGCTGGATCTTCCGCTGCAGGCACCGCCCGGCAGCGACCTGGATGCCAACCACAGCCTGCGCAGCCACGCGGCGTTGAACGCACTGACCCGTTGGCGGCTGACCTCCGCACCGGCGGTGGCCTATACCGAAGCGCTGACGCCTGACGCGCGGCGCCTTGCGCTGCAGTTGCCCGACGGCTTGAATCCGCGCACGGCAGCGCTGGCCCGGCAGTGGCGACAGGACGCCGGCAGCAACGATGCCGCGATCGTGCAGCGCGCGCTGGACTGGGTGCGCGCGCGTTTCGTCTACACCCTGGACACGCCCGAGCCCGGTCGCGATGGCGCGGACGAATTCCTGTTCGATCAGCAGGCCGGCTTCTGCCAGCACTTCAGCTCCTCGTTCG
This sequence comes from Stenotrophomonas sp. TWI273, assembly GCF_039674765.1. Lineage (NCBI taxonomy): Bacteria > Pseudomonadati > Pseudomonadota > Gammaproteobacteria > Lysobacterales > Lysobacteraceae > Stenotrophomonas > Stenotrophomonas sp. TWI273. The sequence goes on along the minus strand of NZ_JBDJOA010000016.1, from coordinate 10,509 downwards.
TCGTATTGATGCGCAATGCAGGCATCCCGGCGCGGGTGGTGACCGGCTTCGCGGGCGGCATCCGCAACCCATATGGCGACTACTGGGTGCTGCGCCGGATGGACGCACATGCCTGGGCCGAAGTGTGGCTGCCGGGCCGCGGCTGGGTGCGGGTCGATCCGACCGCCGCCGTTGCGCCGGAGCGCGTTTACGACACGCTTGAGGACCGGCTGGGGGCCGGCGCTGCCGGCGCCACGCTGGACAGCCGATGGCTGCAGATCGGGCAGATGGGCGACTGGCTGCGCCGGGGCTGGAACGACCTGGTCCTGTCCTTCGATGCCAACCGTCAGCAGCAGCTTCTTAAACCGTTTGGTTTCGAGCGGCTGGATCCGAGCCAGCTGGTGGGAATTTTCATCGTCTTCGCACTGGCCGCGCTAGGCTGGATGGCATGGCTGCTGGCCCGGGGCGAACGCGAGCGCGACCCGCTGTTGCGGGCTTGGCATCGGCTGGGACGCCGGTACGCACGCTATGGGCTGTCCCGCGCCAGCGCCGAACCCGCTGACGAGTGGGCGCGTCGGGTGGACCGGCAGCGACCCGATCCTGCGCTGCTGTCGCTCAGCGCGCGTTTCGTCCAGGCGCGCTACGCTGGCGCTGACGTCGACCTCACTTCATTATTGCGCGACCTGCGCAGGCATCGCCCGACCTCCGGAGCATCCCCATGAAGATTCAAATCCTGCTTCCCCTTGCTGCCTCTCTGGCACTGGCTGCCTGCGCCACCGCGCCCAAGCCGTTGCAGGGGCAGTTCAGTATGGTCAGCCCGCGCGACGCGGTTCCCACCCAGCAGGTGGGCACCCCGGTACGTTGGGGTGGTCGCATCATCGAAACCAATCCGGGCCAGGGCCAGACCTGCTTCCAGATGATTTCGCGCCCGCTCAACGGCAGTGGCCGCCCGAGCACCACCTCGGCCGACGCCAGTGACGGCCGCTTCATCGCCTGCCGTGCCGGCTTCTACGATCCGGCGGTGTTCGAGCCGGGCCGCGATGTGACCTTCATCGGCAAGATCGGCGGCTACGAGAACACCCGCATCGGCGAGTACGACTACCGCCTGCCGAAACTGGACGCCGACGTCATCTACCTGTGGCCGGAACAGCGCCAGGTGGATGTGGTGCCCGCCTACCCCTACGGCCCGTGGGGCCCGGGCTGGGGTCCGGGCTGGGGCTACCGTGGCTGGGGCTGGTGGTAACACGCTGACGCAGCAACGCCGCCCTCGGGCGGCGTTTTTGTTTGCGCGCGGCCGGATCAGCCGTTTGCCGTGCCGAAGTGGCCCAGCGGGGCACCGGCCAGCAGGTGCAGGTGGATATGGAACACGGTCTGCCCGGCATGCTCGCGGCAGTTCATGACGATGCGGTAGCCGTCCTGCGCGAAACCTTCGCGGCGCGCGTAGTCCGCGGCGGCCATCGCCAGCTTGCCGATCAGGTGTGCCTGCTCCGGGCGCACGTCATCCAGGGTCGGGATCGCCTCGTGCTTGGGAATGAACAACACGTGCACCGGCGCCTGTGGGGCGATGTCCTTGAAGCCGAGCACGTCCTCGTCTTCGTAGACGATGGTGGCCGGAATTTCGCGGCGGATGATCTTGCCGAACAGGGTGTCGTGGCTCATGAGGGCACCTCGTGGAACAGGGCCCTGGAGAGTAGCGCGGATGCGCCCCCGGTTTCGATCATTGCCGCGCGGTGCGCCGCGTCATTCCTGCACTTCAGTACGCGTGCCGAACGCGTGCGACAGCGTGCCGCGATCCACGTATTCCAGTTCGCCCCCCAGCGGGAGACCCTGCGCGAGGCGGCTGGGCCGCACCTTGTAGCTGCGCGCCATCTGCGCCAGGTAATGCGCGGTCGCTTCGCCTTCCACGGTGGCACTGGTGGCGATGATCAACTCGTTGACCTCGCCTTGCTTCAGGCGCGCCTCCAGCTGATCCAGGCCCAGCTCGCGCGGACCGATGCCATCCAGCGGCGACAACCGCCCCTGCAGCACGAAGTACACTCCACGGAACCCGGTGGCCGTTTCGATCGCCAGGCGATCGGCCGGTGATTCCACCGCGCACAGCTGCTGGCGCTCGCGGCTGCCGTTGGCGCAGACCGCACAGATCTCGGTCTCGCTGAAATCCCGGCACTGTTCGCAATGCCCGATCCGCTCGATCGCCTTGGCCAGCACCTCGGCCAGCTTCTGGCCGCCCTCGCGCTCGCGCTCCAGCACGTGGTACGCCATGCGCTGGGCGGTCTTCTGGCCCACGCCCGGCAACACGCGGAAGGCCTCGATCAATTGTTCGAGCAGGGGCAGGCTCATGGCGGATCGCTCATCTCAGAAACAAGCGCGCGAAGCCCGAAGGCTTCGCGGCGCGGTCACCACGGTCGCGCCAGGCAGACACCCGGCGCAGGCGGTGGGTCAGAACGGCAGCTTCATGCCCGGGGGCAGCTGCATGCCGGCGGTCGCCGAACCCATGCGGTTCTTCGACTCGGCGTCGATCTTGTTGGAGGCATCGTTGAACGCGGCGGCCACCAGATCTTCGGTCATTTCCGCATCGGACAGCACCGACGGATCGATGCGCACCTTGCGGCATTCCTTGGTGCCGGTCAGGGTCACGCTGACCATGCCGCCGCCGGCGCTGCCGGTCACTTCCAGCTTGGCGAGGTCTTCCTGGGCCTTCTGCAGGTTCTCCTGCATCTTCTGGGCCTGCTGCATCAGTTGGGCGATATTGCCGCGCATGGGTCTTTACTCTTCAAAAGGACGAATGGAATCGGCGACGACCCGGGCACCGTGTTGCTGGACCAGCAACTGCACCGAAGGATCGGCCATGAAAGCGGCTTCCGCCGCCGTTTGGCGTTCGCCACGCTGACGGTCAGCGCGCTGATGCAGGGTCTCGGCACCGGCTGCACCGGTATCGATCACCAGGCGCGGGGCCTGCCCCAAGGGGCCGGTCAACGCCGCGATCAGCGCCGCCTGCGAGCGGTCCGAACTCAAGTACTCAAATCCGGGCGAAATCGCCAGTTTCAAGACGCCGTGCTGGTAGCTGATGAACGCCGAGTGCGCGGCCAGCTGTTTGGACGGGCCATTGAGCTGGCTGCCGGCGACCAGTTCCAGCCACGCATCGGCGGTCAGGTCGCCCTGGGCGTCCGAGGGCGCGGTCTCCGGCGCCGAGGGGGCGATGGCGATGCCCTCCGGGCGGGACACCGGGGCGGAAGCTTCCCGTGCAGGCGCGGGAGCAGCCGGTGCCACGGTCCGCTCGGCCGGCGCTTCCCACGGGGCGACCATGGCCGCATCCGGGGTGGCCATTTCAGCAGCCAGCGCTTCGTCGCGATCGGCGACATCGCTTTCACGGTGCCACGGCGGCAGATCGTCGTCGGCCGCGGGGGCTGAGACGCTTGGTTTGGACGGTTTGACCGGCTCGACGGCTGCCGGGGCCGGGACAGGTTGTTTCGGCGCCGGCGGTGCGGGCTCAGGCGCCGCAGAGACGGGAGCAACCACGGGCGCCACCGGGGCCGGCTGAGCGACGGGGGCGCTCGCCTTGGCCGGCGCCACGACCGATGCAGAAGCCGCGCTCGCTGCCGCAGCGGCCATGCCGGTGCCCTGGCCGCTGGCCTGGCCACCACTGTTCACTTCGGTGCCGGTGCCCGGATCGCGGGGCACCGGCGGTACGGCGGCGGCCGGACGGAACGCCAGCATGCGCAGCACGGCCATCTCGAACCCGGCGCGCGGGCTCGGGGCCAGGTGCAGGTCACGACGACCGCCCAAGGCCATCTGATACCAGAGCTGGACCACTTCCGGGCGCAGGCGCTGGGCGAAGGCCTCGGCATCGATCCCCTCGCCTGCCGTCGCGGCGCCGGGCACCAGCTGCTGCACCTGGATCCGGTGCAGGGCTTCGGCCAGGGCATCGAGCACCCCGCTCCAGTCCGGCGAGAACTCGGCCAGCAGGGCCACCGTCTGCAGCAGGCGCGGACCATCGCCATCGGCGAGCGCATCCAGCATCGCGGCGACCTGGGTGCGGTCGACCGTACCCAGCATCGCGCGCACCACGTCTTCGCGCAGCGCGCCGCCGGCATAGGCGATCGCCTGGTCCAGCAGCGACAGGCCGTCACGCAGGCTGCCATCGGCCGCCTTGGCCAACTGCACGATGGCGGTCGGGTCGGACTCGATCTCCTCGGCCGCCAGGATCTTGGTCATCTGGCCCTGGATCTGGTCCTCGTCCAACCGCTTCAGGTTGAACTGCAGGCAGCGCGAGAGCACCGTCACCGGCAGCTTCTGCGGATCGGTGGTGGCCAGCAGGAACTTCACATGCTCCGGCGGCTCTTCCAGCGTTTTGAGCAGCGCATTGAACGCCGCCTTGGACAGCATGTGCACTTCGTCGATCAGGTAGACCTTGTACTTGCCCCGGGAGGGCATGTACTGGGCGTTCTCGATCACCTCGCGGACATCATCCACACCGGTATTGGACGCAGCATCGATCTCGAGCAGATCGATGTAGCGGCCGGAGTCGATATCCAGGCAGGCCGGACACTGGCCGCACGGATCGGCGCTGGTGCCCTGCTCGCAGTTCAGCGACTTGGCAAAAATACGGGCAATGGTGGTCTTGCCGACCCCGCGGGTGCCGGTAAACAGGAACGCATGGTGCACCCGGCCGCTGTCCAGCGCATTGCTGAGCGCACGGACCACGTGTTCCTGGCCCACCAGCTCGGCAAAACGCTTCGGACGCCACTTGCGGGCAAGGACGAGATAGGACATCAGGCCACCGTCTTCATCGGGACGACCATTGTGCCACGCCTGTCCAGCCCCCCTGCCCCCTGTGACGAACCGCTTGTGCGATTCCGATTCCCCCGCTAGAATCTGCGCCCCTGCAGCGGGTTATTGCGGCAGGTCCGGAGAGGTGTCCGAGCGGTTGAAGGAGCACGCCTGGAAAGTGTGTAAGCGTCTAAACCGCGCTTCGGGGGTTCGAATCCCCCTCTCTCCGCCAGACAAATGCAAAAGGCCGCCCCTCGGGGCGGCCTTTTGCATTTCTCACGTTCGTCATTCATCCGGCTCCGATAGCAGCGCGCGAAACCATGGAGAGGGGGATGAGAACCCCCGACCGGGGGTTCGACGGATTCGCCAGGAGCGAATCCGGACAGCCGAACGGCTGGCCCTGGAGCGCGTCAGCGCGGAAGGGCTGGGTGCATGGATGCACCCAGCAATCCCAATGAAGCGGCCACCCTGCATCCGAAGCCTCTGCGTCGCCACCGCTAACGGTAGAGCCGACCGCTGGTCGGCTGCTCTTTGCGCAGCCAACCCATGCCAAAGTCCCCCCATGCCCACCCTGCGCCCCTACACCCCAACCGACGCCCCCGCCTGTCTGGCACTGTTCGACAGCAACGTGCCGCGTTACTTCGCCCCACACGAACGCCACGACTTCGCCACTTACCTGCTCCACCCACACCGCGCCCACGACTATCTGGTCATCGACCACAACGGCCACCTTGTCGCCTGCGGCGGCCTGGCCCTCGACAACGAACACACCGCGGCCTTCTGCTGGGGCATGGTCGACCGCACCCGTCATCGCCAAGGCCTGGGCGCGCAGCTCTCCCACGCGCGGCTGGCCCACGCAAGAACACTCGGCGCCCAGCGCATCACGCTCAGCACCAGCCAGCACACGCAGGCGTTCTACGCCGGCCTCGGCTTCGTCGTCACCCACATCACCCCCGATGGGCATGGCCCCGGGCTGGATGCGGTGGAGATGGCACTCGAACTGGCGCCACGTTGAGCGGCGCCAGTGATTGGAGTGCGTCAGGGTTACGTCAGCCACGCATGGCGTGGCTCTACCCCCGAGCGCGCAGCGTGCATTTTGAACGCCTCAGCTGCTGCTCAACTTCATCAACACCAACCCGCTCACGATCAACACCGCTGCGGCAATCCGCATCGCGCTGACCTGCTCGCCGAGGAAGCTAATGCCGATCACGAACGCGCCGACCGCGCCGATGCCGGTCCAGATCGTGTACGCGGTGCCCAGCGGCAACGTGCGCATTGCCAATGACAGCAGCCAGAAGCTGGCGATCATGGTGACGAGGGTGATGATCGAGGGGGTGAGCTTGCTGAACCCCTCGGACTGCTTCATCGAGAACGCCCAGACGATTTCCAGTACACCCGCTGCCAACAGATAGATCCAGGCCATGCGGCCCTCCTTGATGGGGGCCAGGCCGTCCTGGTCAGTGATTCCCGAAATGGGGGAGGCCGTTCCTCCTGTGCCGCGCATTTTAGCAACCCGCCCGCACATTGGCCGCTCCGTGTCACGGCGGGCTACACGGGATTCAGCCTCCGCGTCTGGCACTGCGTGCCACGCATGCGCTAGAATGCGCGACTGCACTGCCGGGCCTGTTCCTGCGGTGCACCTTCCGCCTGCGGCTGGCTGATCCCTGATCGCCCTGCAGCCGGAACGTCTCTATGGTGGCCCCGTCGGCCCCTCGCGACGCTAGGTCGAAAATCCCGCCAGGGCCGGAAGGCAGCAACGGTATCGATCGACGCGGGCGCCGAGGTCAGCCGGCGGGGCCGCCACCTTTTTGGGCCCCCTGTTTTCCTTCGCGATGCTGCCGCTCAAGGCGCCGCGGGCGTGCCCTGATGAAACACCACCCGCCATGCCTCGCCGTGCAGCCGCCACAGCGAGCTGCGCAGCACCTCACGTTGGCGCACCCCTTCGATCACATACCAGCTGCGGTAGCGCACCTGCGCCAGCGTCGGGGCCAGCAGAGCGACGTCATAATCGCAGGACACGATCTCCACCTGCGCGCGCTCACGCGGAAGCTCGGCCAACGCAGCAGCACGGTCGAAACAGGTGCCCGAGCTGCCGATCTCGCGAAAGTCATCATCCAACAGCGCCGCCAACTGCGCGACATCACCGCGAACCGCCGGCGCATGCAACGCGCGTTCGAGCGCCTGCAGCTGGGCGGCCAGCGCGTCGTCCATGCTCAGGGCGGATCCTGGGCCAGCACATGCATGGCGGTCGGGGTGGCCAGCGCCACACGCTCACCGGGCAGGGCCACACGGTGGCCACGCTGGCGCAGCGCCTCGCCGTCCGTCTCGCTGGCGTAGTGATAGAGCATCATCCGCGCCTGCAGCTCGGGCGTGTACTCACGCTCCAGGTCGTCCACACCGGTGTGCGAGGGATTGCCGTGCAGGCCGCAGTCGTGGGCGATCAGTTCGTTGTCGTCGGCGTAGCGCGCCAGCATTTCCGGAATCGGGCGGGTATCACCACTCCAGGTGACCGCACCCTTCAGGCGCAGGCCATAGGCGGTTTCCGGCCAGTGATGACGCACCGGGAAGACTTCCAGACGCACGCCGTCATGCCAGAACGCCTCGCCGACCACGATCAGCTGGAACGCATCCCAGAAGTTCGCACCGCCCTCGGCCAGCACATTCGGGTAATCGGCCACGCGCTTGTGCAGCAGCGGCACGACCGTCGCCGGCACGTAGAGGCGGATGCGCCCGCGACGCTGCGGCGAGAAATACGCATCCACGAACAGGCGTTCGAAACCGGCGACATGGTCCAGGTGCACATGGGTGACGAACAGTGCCTGCGGCACATGCCCGTAGTGCGCCTGGAAGGCGGTCAGCCCTTCCCCGCCGCAATCGATGGTGAGCCACGGGCGGCCATCGCGCTCGATCACCGCCATCGGCGAACCCAGCTGCACGGCCGACGCATTGCCGACCCCCATGAAACGCAATGCCCAGTCCATCAGTAACCCCGGTTCCAGGCCAGGTCGTAGGCGCGGCGCAGCCGTGCGTAGTCCTTCTCGACATCCTCATGGCTGCGCTCACCGCGCAGCTTGATCAGCGAGCGCAGCAGCCGCTTGAGATTGCGTTCGCGCCAGCGGGTAGCGGGAATGCGCAGCACGCCGCGATCGAAATCGATCAGCCACCCGTGGCCGTTGGCGTCGAACAGAATGTTGTGGGCATTGAGATCGGCATGGTCCAGCCCGGCGCGATGGAAGCGCGCGATCAGCCGGCCGGTCTCTTCCCAGGGAGCGCCGCGCCCGGCGACCAGCGCCCGATCGGCCAGCGAGCGCACGCCCTCCAGCCGCTCCATCAGGATCGCCGCTTTGTAGCGCAGGCCTTCGCGCATGTAGAACGCGGCGATCGGCCGCGGCACCGGCAGCTTCTGCGCGTGCAGGGCGCGCATCAGCCGGAATTCGGCAAAACTGCGGGTGCGGTTGGCGCCGCGCCAGAGGTAGTGGTCCCGGCTGAGCTTGGCCGCCAGGCCGCCGCGCAGGTACTGGCGCAGCACGGCATGACCGAAGGGGGCATCGACGAACCAGGCGCCGCCGCGGCCGCCATCGGCGACCGGTCGTGCCCGCTCGCCCCAGTGGGCCGGCGCGAACAGGCTCATCTCGGCTTGCCGCAAGGCTTCGCGGTCGAACAGAATGGCACCGATACCGCGTCCATCGCGGCAGGGCGTCAGCGCTTCAGTGGCGTCGAATGCGACCATTCCTTCGAGTCTAACAACACCATGGCACCAACGTCCTCTTCCTTGTGTCTTTTGCGTTTGTCCGCGCTGGGGGACGTGACCCATGTGGTGCCGCTGGTGCGCACCCTGCAGCAGGCCGATCCCGGCGTGTCGCTGCACTGGATCATCGACAAGGCCGGCCACAAGCTGCTCGACGGGCTGCCGGGCGTGACCTTCCACAGCTACGACAAGAAGACCGGCCTGGCCGGCATGCGCGCCCTGCGCGAGAGCCTCCCTGCGGGGCGTTTCGATGCGCTGCTGCAGATGCAGGTCGCCTTCCGCGCCAACGTGCTGTCTGCCTTCGTGCCGGCCAAGCGCCGCATCGGCTACGACAGATCGCGCTCCAAGGACCTTCACGGGCTGTTTATCAATGAACGCATCCCCGACCGCCCGGGCATCCACGTGCTCGACGCGATCGGCAGCTTCTGCGAGCCGCTCGGCCTGAAACAGGCCGAGGTCAGCTGGGATCTGGCCGTGCCGCCGGCGGCGTTCGAGTGGGCCAATGCCCAGTGGGCCGACGATGGCCGCCCGGTGCTGATGATTTCGCCCTGCTCCAGCCACGTGCGCCGCAACTGGTATGCCGACCGCTATGCGGCCGTCGCCAACCACGCCACCGCGCGCGGCTGGCGGGTGGTGCTGTGCGGTGGGCGTAGCGATCTGGAGCGCGGCATGGCCGATGCCATCCAGGCGCAGCTGACCACCCCGGCGCTGGATCTGGTCGGCAAGGACACCCTCAAGCAGCTGCCCGCGCTGTTGGCGCGCGCCGCACTGGTAATGACGCCCGATTCGGGCCCGATGCATATCGCCAACGCGATGGGCACCAAGGTGCTGGGCCTGCACGCGGCCAGCAACCCGCACCGCAGCGGCCCCTACTCCGACCGGCGCTACTGCGTGGACCGCTACGACGACGCCGCGCGCAGATTCCTGGGCAAGCCGGCCAGCGAACTGAAGTGGGGCGCGAAGGTCGAGTTCGACGACGTGATGCAGCTGATCACGGTCGAGGACGGCATTGCCGCCTTCGAGCGCTATGTGGCCGATTACGCCCCGCGCGGCGCGTAATCCTTGTACGACTTCTCTTCCACGTAGAGCGAGCCCAGCGCCAGGTTGATGTCCTTCTTGATGCGGGCACGCTCATCGTTCTGCTGGTAGACGCTGCGGGCCAGTTCGACGAAGTGGTCGTCGAAGGCCTGGGCTTTGTCCTGCAGGCGGATGTTGTCTTCGATGTCCCACAGGCGCTCGTTGACGGCCTTGAGCTCGGCACGCAGGCGGGCGATGTCCTTGACCCCGGCCGGGTGCGCCATCCAGGTCTTTTCCAGCGCGCTCAGCTCGGTGCGGATGTTGGCCAGCTTGGCCTCGTCGCTGATGCGCTCGGATTTGATCTGCAGGATCGAGATCTTGTCGAGCAGTTCACCGAAGGACACGGGGACGAGGATTTCAGCGGTCATGGTGGGGATCCGTTACGTGAGGCGGGCAGTTTAGCGGAGCGCATGTTGGAGGGGTGTGGGGCGCGGGTGCGGCCCCTCGGGTAGAGCCACGCCGTGCGTGGCTGCGCGGTGATCGGGTAGAGCCACGCCGTGCGTGGCTGCGCGATGGTCGGCGGGAGGCAGCCACGCATGGCGTGGCTCTACCGCGATGACGTCGCGTGGCCTGCGGGGTGGCCGCTTCATTGCCGGGATTGCTGGGTGCATCCATGCACCCAGCCCTTCCGCGCTTGCGCGCTCCAGGGCCGCGCCTCCCATAGCTGGAGACGCCGTTGGGGATGAACGCGTCGCCACGCGCCCGGGAATGTCGGTGATGCCGCTGAGGGCTTCGGATGCAGGGTGGCCGCTTCATTGGGATTGCTGGGTGCATCCATGCACCCAGCCCTTCCGCGCTTGCGCGCTCCAGGGCCAGACGTTCGTCTGTCCGGATTCGCTCCTGGCGAATCCGTCGAACCCCGGCGCGTCTTCGCTTCATCCCCCTCTCCGCCAGACACGCAAAAAAAGCCACCCCAAGGGTGGCCTTTTTTGCGT
>NZ_JBDJOA010000015.1:0-72391 GCF_039674765.1 Stenotrophomonas sp. TWI273 | reverse complement strand
GCTCTCCTCTGGATTGCCTGGAGCCGGCCAGCGGCCGGCACTACCGGTATGGCAACGCCAGCCGACCAACGGTCGGCTCTACATCGATCGCTGGATCAGGCGTCCAGCTCTTCCCAGCGCGCGTACGCGGCATCCAGCTCGGCCTGCACCTTGGCGAGCTTCGCATTGTGCGCGGCCATGTCGGGCGCACTGCGCTGATAGAACGCCGGGTCGTTCATCGCGGCGGTGAGGCCTTCGACGTCCTTCTCCAGCGTTTCAATCTTCAGCGGCAGCTGTTCCAGCTCGCGCGCGTCCTTGTAGCTCAGCTTGCGCTTGGGCTCGGCCGGCGCGGCAGCGGCAGCGGCCGCAGCAACCGGCTTGGCGGACACCACGGGCGCGGACGCAGCCGCGGCGGCCACGCGTGCAGCGTGGTGCTGCCAATCGGTATAGCCGCCCACGTACTCGCCGACCACGCCATCGCCTTCCATCACCATCGTGGAGGTCACCACGTTGTCCAGGAAGTCACGGTCATGGCTGACCAGCAGCAACGTGCCGGTGTAATCGCTCAGCAGCTCTTCGAGCAGCTCGAGGGTTTCCACGTCCAGATCGTTGGTCGGTTCATCCATCACCAGCAGGTTGGACGGCTGCGCGAACAGCTTGGCCAGCAGCAGGCGGTTGCGCTCACCACCGGACAACCGGGTGATCGGCGCGCGGGCGCGCTCGGGCGAGAACAGGAAGTCCTGCAGGTAGGCATGCACGTGCTTGCGCTTGCCGTTGAACTCGATGAAATCACGGCCCTCGGCCACGTTCTCGATCGCGGTCCAGTCTTCGCGCAGCACCGCACGGTACTGGTCGAAATACGCGATCTGCAGGTTGGTACCGGCACGCACTTCGCCACTCTGCGGCTGCAGGTCGCCCAGCAGCAGCTTGAGCAGCGTGGTCTTGCCGCTGCCGTTCGGCCCGATCAGGCCGATGCGGTCGCCACGCAGGATGACGGTGCTGAAGTCCTTGACCATCACGCGCTCGCCGAAGGCGAACGAGATGTCCTTGACGTCGATCACCTTCTTGCCGGAGTTCTCCGCCTGCGCGGCTTCCATGCGCACGTTGCCGCCGAGTTCGCGGCGCTGCGAGCGATCGTTGCGCATTGCCTTGAGGCGGCGCACACGGCCTTCGTCGCGGGTGCGGCGGGCCTTGATGCCCTGGCGGATCCAGATTTCTTCCTGCGCGAGCAGTTTGTCGAAGCGCGCGTTTTCCTGCGCCTGCGCGTTCATGCGCTCTTCGCGGCGGCGTTCGTAGTTGGCCCAGTCGCCCGGCCAGCTGGTGACCTGGCCGCGGTCGATCTCGACGATGCGGGTGGCCAGTGCACGCAGGAAGCGACGGTCATGGGTGACGAACACCACGCTGCCGTTCCAGTTCTTGAGGAACATTTCGAGCCAGTCGATGGCTTCGATGTCCAGGTGGTTGGTCGGTTCGTCGAGCAGCAGCAGATCCGGCGAGGACACCAGCGCGCGGCCCAGCAGCACGCGGCGCTTCATGCCGCCGGACAGGCGCGCGAATTCGGCATCGCCGTCCAGGTCGAGCTTGGTCAGGGTCTCGCTGACGCGCTGATCCAGGCCCCAGCCGTTGGCGGCATCGATCTTGGCCTGCACGGCCGAAAGCGCATCGCCGTCGAAATCGTCGGCCATGCTCAGGTGGTGGAATTCGGCCAGCCACTGGCCCAGTTCGCCCAGGCCATCGGCGACCACGTCGAACACGCTGCCGGCGGCACCGTGCGGCACCTCCTGTTCCAGGCGGGTGATGCGCACCCCCTGCTGCACGCGGACTTCGCCGTCATCGGGCTTGTGATCGCCGGACAGCAGTTTGAGCAGGGTCGATTTGCCGGCGCCGTTGCGCCCGATCAGGGCGATACGCTCGCCCGGCTCGATCGACAGTTCGGCTTTTTCCAGCAACAGGGGGCCGCCGACGCTGAAGTCGACGTTTTGCAGAGTAATCAGAGGCATCCGACCATTGTACGGTCTGACGGCAACCGCGTCGCTTACTCCTGACCGAACGCGTCCGCAGGCAGCCCCAGCAGCGCCCACAGCGCCGCGGGCACCCGCTTGGCCGGATGGCGTACCACCCACAGCTGGCGCGACATCGGCGGCACCGGCGTTTCCACGACGCGCACGCTGCCCAGCGCGAGCAGATCGGCCACCGCATGCCGCGACAGGCACGCCAGGCCAAGCCCGGCCGCAGCCGCCTGCTTGATCGCCTCGGTGCTGCCCAACTGCATGGCGCGGGCAAAGTGATGCAGGTGCGGCAGCAGCGCCTGCTCGACCGCCTCGCGGGTGCCCGAACCCGGCTCACGCAGCAGCCAGCGGGCCTGCGCCAGCGCCGCGACGTCCATGCACGTGGGCGTCGTTCCCGGGGCGGCCACGATGACCAGATCATCGCGTTGCCACGGCAGCACCTGCAGGCCGCTTTCATGGCACGGGCCTTCAATCAGGCCCAGATCGACCTCCAGCCGTTGTACGGCCGCGACAACGTCCGCGCTGTTGCCGATCCGCAGGTCCACCTGCGCCTGCGGGTTATCGGCCAGCAGCGCGGCGACGCAGGACGGCAGCAGGTAGTTGCCGATCGTGGTGCTGGCCCCGAGCCGCAGCAGCAGAGGCAGGACGCCGGCGCTGGACTGCCCTGCGCCGGCGAGCCGCTCCAGATCGGCGGCGGCGACCAGCAGCGCGCGGGCCGGATCCAGCAGCGCCCGCCCCTGCGGATTGAGCACCAGCCGACGCCCGATCCGGTCGAACAACGGGCTGGCCAGGTGGCTCTCCAGTTCGTTGAGCGCGGCACTGGTGGCCGACTGCGACAACGCCAGCTGCGCGCCCGCCGCGGCCGTGGTGCCAGCGTCGGCAATGGAGACGAAAACCTGCCATTGGCGGAGGGTGAGGTGCATGAGGCCAATTAACGCACCAAACAGGTCGAATTGACATGAACAATGCGTTTTACAGGTTCATCGGCGACGCGCAGCCTAGGGCTGTGCTTTGACTGGAGACCCTTGTGAACACTTCTGCCGCCGCCCTGCCCTCACCCACCACCGCGCAGCGCTGGCGCGGCCGCCTGCCCGGGCTGCTGCTGACCGGCGCCGTTGCAGCTGCGGCCATGGGACTGGCGCCACTGCCGTGGCTGCAGGCGCACGGCATCAGCGCGCTCACCCTGGCCATCGTGCTGGGCATCGCGCTGGGCAACACCCTTTACCCGCGACTGGCGGTCCATGCCGGCGCCGGGGTCGGCTTTTCCAAGCACTGGCTGCTGCGGGCGGGCATCGTGCTGTACGGCCTGCGCCTGACCTTCCAGGATATCGGCCAGGTCGGTATCAGCGGGGTGCTGATCGATGCGCTGGTGCTGACCAGCACGTTCGCGCTGGCCTGGTGGGCCGGCACGCGATGGTTCGGTCTCGAGAAGGAAAGCGCCCTGCTGATCGGCGCCGGCAGCTCGATCTGCGGGGCGGCGGCGGTGATGGCGGCCGAACCGGTGGTGCGCGGGCGCGCCGAGCAGGTGACGGTGGCCGTTTCCACCGTGGTGGTGTTCGGCACGCTCGCGATGTTCCTGTACCCGCTGCTGTACCAGGTCAATCAGGCGCACGGCTGGATCCCGATGAGCGCGCAGGTCTACGGCGTGTTCACCGGCTCGACCGTGCATGAGGTGGCCCAGGTGGTCGCTGCCGGGCGTGCAGTGAGTGCGCCGGCGGCCGACACCGCCGTGATTGCCAAGATGGTGCGGGTGATGATGCTGGCGCCGTTCCTGATCGGGCTGTCGATGCTGCTGGCACGGGGCCGCAAGGGAGCCGCTGACGGCCAGCGCGCGAAGATCGTGGTGCCTTGGTTCGCGTTCGGCTTCGTGGCGGTGGCCGGGCTCAATTCGCTGCAGGTGCTGCCGGCGGCCATCGTCAGTGCAGCGATCGATCTGGACACCGTGTTGCTGGCGATGGCGATGGCCGCGCTCGGTCTGACCACGCACGCCTCGGCGCTGCGCAAGGCCGGGATGAAGCCGCTGCTGCTGGCGCTGCTGCTGTTCGGCTGGCTGTTGGCGGGCGGGTTGGGGATCAACCTGGGCGTGCACGCGCTGCTCGGCTGAGGCACGCCGGGCGGACTTCTGCGACACTACCGCATGTCTGAATTCTCCTCCCTGCCGCTGAAACCAGCGCTGCTGCCCGGCATCGATGCCATGGGCTATACCTCGCTCACCCCCGTGCAGGCCCAAAGCCTGCCGGCCATCCTTGAGCGCCGCGATGTCATCGCACAGGCCCCGACCGGCAGCGGCAAGACCGCGGCCTTCGGGCTGGGCCTGCTGCAAGCGCTGGACCCGTCCGTGACCCGCGCCCAGGCGCTGGTGCTGTGCCCGACCCGCGAGCTGGCCGACCAGGTCGGCAAGCAGATCCGCAAGCTGGCCACCGGCATTCCAAACCTGAAACTGCTGGTGCTGACCGGCGGCATGCCGCTGGGCCCGCAGCTGGCCTCGCTGGAGGCACACGATCCGCAGGTCGTCGTCGGCACCCCCGGGCGCATCCAGGAGCTGGGCCGCAAGCGCGTCCTGCATCTGGGCGGCGTGACCACCCTGGTACTGGATGAAGCCGACCGCATGCTCGACATGGGCTTTGAAGAGCCGATCCGCGAGATCGCCGGGCGCACCAGCAAGGACCGCCAGACGCTGCTGTTCTCGGCGACCTTCCCGGATGAGATCCGCGAGATCGCCCGCGTGCTGCTGCGCGATCCGGTGGAAGTGACCGTGGAAGGCGCCGATCACGCGCCGGCGATCCGTCACCTGTTCTGCGAGACCGAGTTGGCACTGAAGCAGAAGGCGCTGGCCGGCCTGCTGCTCAAGTACACGCCGGAATCGGCCGTGGTGTTCTGCAACACCCGCCGCGATGTCGACGATGTCGCCATTTCGCTGCAGCAGTTCGGGTTCTCCGCGCTGCCGCTGCACGGCGAGATGGAGCAGCGCGACCGCGATGAAGTGCTGGTGCGCTTCGCCAACCGCAGCTGCAACGTGCTGGTCGCCAGTGACGTCGCCGCGCGGGGCCTGGATGTGCAGGACCTGGCCGCGGTGATCAATTACGAGCTGCCGACCGATATCGAAACCTACGAGCATCGCGTTGGCCGCACCGGCCGCGCCGGTGCCACGGGCCTGGCGATCAGCCTGGTGACGCACCGCGAGCGCAACCGCGCCGATGCGCTGGAAATGGCACAGGGCAAGCCGCTGGACTGGCAGAAGACGCCGCTGGCCACTGCGCGCCCGCCGGTGCTGCCGCAGGCCGCGATGACCACGCTGCGCATCGATGGCGGCAAGACCGACAAGCTGCGCCCGGGCGACATCCTCGGCGCACTGACCGGCGATGCCGGGCTGGCAGCCAAGTACATCGGCAAGATCGACATCTACGCCACGCGTTCGTATGTGGCCATCGCGCGCGAACATGCCGGCCGGGCGATCGCCCAGCTGGAGGCCGGCAAGATCAAGGGCCGCCGGTTCCGCGTCCGCAAGATGGATGTCTGAGCGGTAGAGCCGACCGTTGGTCGGCTGATCGCTTCACGCATTGGGTAGAGCCGACCGTTGGTCGGCTGCACTTGCGTCGGGGCGTTTGAGGTGCCGGCCAGCGGCCGGCACTACCAGTGGCGGCGCGCCCGCGCGGTTTTCCGGCTCAATAGACCAGGTTGGCCAGCAGCGGGACGTCATCCGTCCAGCGGTCGCGGCCGCCAAGGCCCGCCAGTTCCACCAGCACGGCCGCGCCGACCACCTCGACCTGCAGCTGGCGGGCCAGCGACAACGCCGCCAGCAGGGTGCCGCCCGTGGCGAGCACATCATCGATCACCAGCACGCGTGCGCCGGCCGGCAAGGCATCGGCGTGCACTTCGATGCTGTCGGTGCGGTATTCCAGGGTGTAATCCTGGCGGAGCACCTTGCCCGGCAGCTTGCCCGGCTTGCGCACCGGCACGAAGCCCACGCCCAGCACCCGCGCCATGGCCGCGCCGAGGATGAAACCGCGCGACTCGATCCCCATCACCGCCTGCAGATTGGCGTCGCGCCAGGGCGCGACCATCGCATCGATGGCGGCCGCGAAATCCGGGCCGTCGGCGAGCAACGGCATGATGTCCTTGAACAGGATGCCCGGCTTGGGGAAATCGGCGATGTCGCGCAGGCGGCCGGCCCAGGCGGGCGTGGCGGAAGACTCGGTCATGATCGGCACAGCACAAAGGGTGGCATAGGGTAACCGAGCGCCCTACGAGCTGCAGGACAGCATCGAGCAGCCGGCCTTCACACGCGCCCACTCGGGTCGCTTGGCCGCGAAGTGCTCGCGCCCGGGCTGCACGTCATACGGGCGACGCAGCACCTCCAGCAGCGTGTGCACGCCACTGAGATCGCCCTGCTCCGCCTGCTCGATCGCCTCCTGGGCCAGCCAGTTGCGCAGCACGTAGACCGGGTTGGCGCGGCCCATCTGCTGCTGACGCGCCTGTGCACTCAGGCCATCGCAACGCAGGCGCACCGCGTACTGCTGCAGCCATGCCTGCAGCGACGGCAGCACCGCTTCGCGACGGGCCGGGCTGTAGAACGCCTCCTCCAGCACCGCCACCGAAGGCGATGCAGGATCGATCGCCATCAGCCCGCGGAACGCGAGCGTCATGTCCATCTCGCCCTCGTGCAGGATCTCCAGCCAGGCCGCCATCAACGCCACGTCGTCATCGCGGCAGCCGTCCAGGCCCAGCTTCGCGGCGATGTCGGCGCGCTCGCATTGCGCGTGCACCTGCTGGAAGCGCGCCAGACCGTCATGCAGCGGGGTGACATCCTCGAACAGAGGCGCCAAGGCCTGCGCCAGCCGGGTGAGATTCCAGTACGCCACCTGCGGCTGCGTGCCGAAACGATAGCGTCGGCCCTGCGCGTCGGTGGTGTTGGGGGTCCACTCGGGATCGTAATCCTCGACCCAGCCATACGGGCCGTAATCGATGGTGAGCCCGAGGATGGAGAGGTTGTCGGTGTTCATCACGCCATGCACGAAACCGACGCGCATCCAATGCGCGACAAGCACCGCGGTGCGCTCGCAGATGTCGGCAAACCAGCGCGCATGGCGCGCCTCGCCCGCCTCTGCCAGCGCAGGAAAATCGCGCGCGATGCAGACATCGGCCAACTGCCGCAGCAACGTCGTGTCGCCGCGCGACGCCGGCAGTTCGAAGCTGCCAAAGCGGATGAACGACGGCGCGACGCGACACACGATCGCGCCGGGCTCGGCTTCAGGGCGACCGTCGTAGAACATGTCGCGCACCACGGTATCGCCGGTGCCAACCAGACTCAGCGCCCGCGTGGTCGGCACACCGAGGTGATGCATCGCTTCGCTGCACAGGAACTCGCGGATGGACGAGCGCAGCACCGCCCGCCCGTCGGCGCCCCGCGAGTACGGTGTGCGCCCGGCACCCTTCAACTGCAGCTCCCAATGCGCACCATCCGGAGTGAGCAGCTCGCCCAGCGAGATCGCACGGCCATCGCCGAGTTGCCCCGCCCAATGGCCGAACTGATGCCCACCGTAGTTGGCCGCCCACGGTGCCATCCCGGCATACAGCGCATTGCCGCCGAACACCCGCGCGAAATCCTCGCTCTCGATCAGGTCCTCGCCCATGCCCAACAGCGTGGCCACCTCAGGCGAGTACGCCAGCAGCTGTGGCGCGGCGACCGGCGTCGGCATGACCGAAGACCACGCGGCCTCGCGCACCTCCCGCACGCGCGGGCCGGTTTCCGGGTCGCCGGGCAGGTCGCGGATGAAACGGTTGTCGAAACGCAGGGGCTGGGTGCTCATCGGTATGAAATGGGGACAGACCGGCTGCGCCGCAAGTTCAGCGCGAACCGCCGCCGAGGTTCAACGGACCGCCGCGCTCCACCGCACGCTGGTACGCCGGGCGCTGCTCGATCCGCGCCAGGTACGCCTGCAGCCGTGGATAGGCGGTCATGTCGCCACCGCGCGCGGCGGCGGCCTGGATCGGGAAGCTCATCTGGATATCGGCAGCGGTAAAGCGTTCACCGGCAAACCACGGCGACTGGCCGAGCTCGCGTTCCATCCAGTCCATGTGCAGCTTCACCTGCGGACGCACGAAGCCGTTCAGCGCCTTGTCGGCGATGGAGCGTGCGATCGGCTTGGCGAAGAACGGCATCGGCGCCTTGCGCAGCCGCGAAAACACCAGCGTCATCACCAGCGGCGGCATTGCCGAGCCTTCGGCGTAGTGCATCCAGTAGCGGTAACGCACGCGTTCGGGGGCCTGGGCCGGCATCGGCTCGGGCGAGAGCTGGCGGCCGCTGTCGTAGCGGTCGGCCAGGTATTCCAGGATCGCGCCGGATTCGGCCAGGACCAGGGCGTCGTCCTGCAGCACCGGCGATTTTCCCAGCGGGTGCACGTCGCGCAGCGCCTGCGGTGCCAGCCAGGTCTTGGGATCGCGCTGGTAGTTGACGACCTGGTACGGCAGGCCCAGTTCTTCGAGCATCCACAACACGCGCAGCGAGCGCGAGTGGTCCAGATGGTGCACCTTGATCATCGAGGGTTCCGCAGGGTCAAAGCGGCATCGTAACCGGGCAACAGGAACGATGACGTCTTCAACGGGGTCTGCGATGACGTCTTCAACGGCTCTGCGTCGACGATGGCCGGACGCCGCCCAATAAAAAACGCCGGAAGCTTTCGCTTCCGGCGTTTTAGGCGACCTTACGGTTGCGGGGGGTCGATTAGACCGCCTGCACCTGGTCAGCCTGCATACCCTTCTGGCCCTGCACGGCGACGAAAGTCACCTTCTGGCCTTCCTGCAGCGACTTGAAGCCGGTGCCCTGGATCGCGCGGAAATGCACGAAGAGGTCCGGGCCGCTTTCCGGGGTGATGAAGCCGAAGCCCTTGGCGTCGTTGAACCACTTCACGGTGCCCTGCTGACGATCAGACATGTACTAACTCCTGAAACAATAGTTGAAATAATCGCGGCCGCCGCGTATCGGAGCCGAGACTGAGTTGCAGGCGTTGGTAAAGCGGATCGATGAGCAGATCGTGAGATCAACTGCACCAGGCCACGATTCACGGTGACCCTAGCAAACACAGTGTGGGTGACGATACTCGTGTTTTACCGAAAAAGCGATAGCTGGGTGATTCAGCCATCCTCCCCCTCCCGCCTGACAGGACAAGGGGTCGGGCGATCCTACACGAAATCGCACCCCCTATTCAGATTTTTCCTACCTTAAGATCAGCCAAATGACCGATGCCCCGACCCCTAAAGTTCACATCTGGGTGGACGCCGACGCCTGTCCGGCCGTCATCAAGGAGATCCTGTTCCGGGCCGCCGAGCGCGCCGGGATCGAGATGACGCTGGTCGCGAACCACTGGCTGCGGACCCCTCCGTCCCGTTTCATCCGCTCGATCCAGGTTCCGCCGGGCCTGGATGTGGCCGACAGCGTGATCGTGGAACGGGTCCAGCCGGGCGATCTGGTCGTCACGCAGGACATCCCGCTGGCGGCCCTGGTGTTGGACAAAAAGGCCATCGCATTGAACCCGCGCGGCGACCTGTACACCCCGAACAACATGGCCGAGCGGCTGTCGATGCGCAATTTCATGGAGGAACTGCGCGGCGCCGGCGTTCAGACCGGCGGCCCTCCGCCGCTGCATGCGCGGGACAAGCAGGCCTTTGCCGCGCAACTGGACCGCTGGCTGGCCAAGCGTTCGGCAAGATGAACGGACGGATGGCGGGTCGAGGTCCGGCGCGGCGGAAAGTCGCGGCCCGGTAGTGCCGGCCGCCGGCCGGCTCCTCCGTAGCGCTTGGTGACCACCACACACCCCGGCAGCCGGCCAGCGGCCGGCTCTACAGGTGGAGCGACAGGCCGCTGGTGAACGTGCGCCGCTGCCCGCTCAGCGGGTCATCGAACGTCAGTTCCTTCGCCAGCAACTGCAGCGGCGTATCCGCCGGCCCGTCCGCGAGCAGGTCTGGGTACAGGTCATCGCCCAGGATCGGCGCGCCCAGCCCCGCCATGTGCACGCGCAGCTGGTGCTTGCGGCCGGTGACCGGGTACAGCCGGTAGCGCCAGACCGGGCCGGCCGCCTCGATCACTTCGATGCGGGTCCGCGCATTGGGCTCGCCGGGCACTTCGGCCATGCGGAAGAACGGCTCACCGGGGACCAGTCGCGTATGGCGTTCCAGCGGGAACGCCAGGGGCGGCAATGCCGGCGCCAAGGCTTCGTACACCTTCTCGATGCGCCGCTCGCGGAACAGGCGCTGGTAGGCATCGCGGCTGTCTGGCCGGGTGGAGAACAGCACCAGCCCGGCGGTCAGCCGGTCCAGGCGGTGCAGCGGCACCAGATCCCGGTTGCCGGTGCGCGCCACCAGCCGGGCCAGCAGCGTCTCGCGCACGTAACCGCCGGCAGGAGTGACCGGCAGGAAGTGCGGCTTGTCGGCCACCAGCAGGTCCGCGTCCTGGTGGACGATGGCCTCGGCGAAGGGAATCACCGGCTCATCGGCCACTTCACGGAAATACACGATCTCCAGCCCCACCTGCCAGGCCTGGTCCGGCGCGAGCGCCCTGCCCTGCGCGTCCTGCACCCGCCCCCGGGCGAAGCGGTCTGCCCACTGCGCGCGGTCGATGCGCGGAAAGCGCGCACACAGTCCCTCCAGCAGGCTCGGCCAGTCGCCGGGGGGCAACTGCAGGCGGCTGGGTGCGGGGGCAGCGAGGATCGGATCGGACGGGCTCATGGCGAACCATTATCATGGCGCTCTTTGTTTCAGGTATCCCCATGGCCCTCACCGCCACCATCCGCAAGGCCGAACTACAGATCAGCGACATGGATCGCGGCTATTACGCCAGCCATACGCTGACGCTGGCCCAGCACCCGTCCGAGACCGACGACCGCCTGATGGTGCGCCTGCTCACCTTCGCGCTGAACGCCGATGACCGGCTGGAGTTCGGCCGCGGCCTGAGCGTGGACGACGAGCCGGACCTGTGGCGACGCGACTACACCGGTGACGTCGAGCTGTGGATCGAACTGGGCCAGCCCGACGAGTCGCGCCTGCGCAAGGCCGCCGGCCGCGCGCGCGCGGTGCAGCTGGTCACCTACGGCGGCCGCGCCGCCGACATCTGGTGGGACCGCAACGCCTCCGCACTGAAGAAGCTGTCCACGCTGGACGTGATGGACCTGCCGGGCGAGTTCGTCACCGAATGGGGCGCGCAGATCGAACGCACGATGCAGTGGGACGTACAGATCCAGGACGGCGAAGTGCAGTTGACGTCCGACAAGGCGCAGCTCAGCGTCATCCCCTCCTGGCGCAAGCAGAAGCCGCAGGCGTGAGTGTGATCCGCTGTGATGTGCTGGTCATCGGGGCCGGCGCGGCCGGGCTGATGTGCGCGATGACCGCAGGCAAACGCGGGCGCCTGGTGCAGGTGATCGACCATGCCAACAAGGTTGGCAAGAAGATCCTGATGTCCGGCGGCGGGCGCTGCAACTTCACCAACACCGGCACCACGGCGGCCAACTTCCTGTCGGCCAATCCGCACTTCTGCAAATCCGCGCTGGCCCGTTACACGCCATACCACTTCATCGAGATGGTGGAGCGGCACGGCATCGCGTATCACGAAAAAGAGCTGGGCCAGCTGTTCTGCGACATCTCCTCCAAGCAGATCGTGAAGATGCTGGTGGACGAATGCCAGGCCGCCGGCGTGCAGATCCGCACCGACTGCGGCGTGCAGAAGGTGGAGCACGGCGCGGACGGCTTCCACGTGCACACCGCGCAGGGGCACTTCCATGCCGCCTCGCTGGTGGTGGCCACGGGTGGCCTGTCGATCCCGAGCATGGGCGCGACCGGCTTCGGCTATGAGCTGGCCCGCCAGTTCGGCCATGAGGTCCTGCCGACCCGCGCCGGGCTGGTGCCACTGACCCTGAGTGGCAAGCATCAGGAGCGCTTCAACGATCTCAGCGGCGTGGCCCTGCCGATCGAAGCGCGCTGCAACGGCACCGAGTTCCGCAACTCCATGCTGATCACCCACCGCGGCATCAGCGGCCCGGCGATCCTGCAGATCTCCTCGTACTGGCAGCCCGGCGATACGCTGCACCTGGACCTGCTCCCCGGCCAGGACGCGCTGGAGTGGCTGCGCCGGATGAAGGCCGAACGCGGCGCCGCCGAGCTGCGCACGGTGCTGTCGGAGGTGTTGCCGCGCCGGCTGGCGCTGCGCCTGTGCGAGCACTGGCTCCCGGACCGGCTGGTGCGCCAGATCGACGAGCCACAGCTGCGCGAGGCGGCCGAGCTGTTGCAGAATTTCCCGCTGGTGGCCAGTGGCACCGAGGGGTACCGTACCGCCGAAGTGACGCTGGGCGGAGTCGACACCCGGAAGGTGTCCTCCAGTACCTTTGAATCGCACGTGGTTCCCGGCCTGCACTTCATTGGGGAGGTGCTGGACGTGACCGGCTGGCTGGGGGGCTACAACTTCCAGTGGGCCTGGGCCTGTGGCCATGCGGCAGGGAGCGTGGCCTGAGCCGGAACCAGCGTTCCGTGATCGGCTACCGTTTGCCGCATGGACGTAGTCACACGCATCGTGTATCAAGTTTGCAGTCCGGGGAGTAGTGAATGCAGAACGCGAATGACATGACGGTCCGCCTGCTGATCGTGGACGACAGCGGCGAGAACGCCGAGACCATCGTCAGCACGCTGCGCAACAGCGGCATCGCGGTGCGCCCGACGCGCCCGCAGCACAGTGAGGAACTGGCCCAGGCACTGGGTACCCAGCCGATCGACCTGGTGCTGGTCACCGCGGCGCAGAGCATCCCACTGCTGCAGGTGACCCAGCAGATCGCGGCCAGCGGCAAGGACATCCCGATGATCCTGCTGGCCGAATCGATCAACGAAACCGAGTGGGTCGAGGCCGGGGCCAATGGCATCCGCGCCATCGCCCTGCGCCACCGGCCCGAGCACCTGCTGGCGGTAGTGCGCAACGAATGGACCGATCTGCATGCGCGCCGCGGGCTGCGCCGGATCGAGGCGCAGATGCGCGAGACCGAGCGCCGCTGCGATGCGCTGATCTCCTCCTCGCGCGACCCGATCGCCTACATCCATGAAGGCATGCACATCCGGGCCAACGAGGCCTACCTGGAGATGTTCGGCTACGAAACCTTCGACGATGTGGAAGGCATCTCGCTGCTGGACATGGTCGCCCCGCAGCATGTGGACGGCTTCAAGCAGCTGCTCAAATCCATGAGCAAGGGCGATGCGCCGCCGCCGCAGTACCAGGTGGATGCGCGCAACCAGGACGGCGCGGTGTTCCCGGCCACGATGGAGTTCACCCAGGCCAGCTATGAGGGCGAATCGTGCCTGCAGGTGGTGTTCCGCCGCCGCATGGAGTTCGATCCGGAGCTGGCGCGCGAGGTCGAGGACCTGCGCCAGCGCGACCAGGTCACCGGCCTGCTCAACCGCCCGACCTTCATGTTGCATGTCGAACATGCCGTGGCCCAGGCCGGTCGCAGCGAGGGCCGGTTCGGCCTGCTGTTGATCGAACCGGATCATTACGCGCGCCTGCTGCCGGAGATCGGCCTGGACTCGGCCGACACACTGATCGGCGCCCTCGCCCGCGTGCTGGCCCACTCGGTGGGCGACACCGCACAGGTGGCGCGCTTCGGCGAGCACAGCTTTGCCGTGCTGACCGAAGCGCCCTACGCGCAGACCGTCGCCCTGGCCGACCAGATCCGTGAGGCATTCGCCTCGCAGGTGTTCAGCATCGGCGAGCGCTCGGCCACGGTCACGGTCAGCGTGGGCGGTGTGCAGGTCGGTGAAAAGATCGCGAGCATCGGCCAGGTGCTGGCGCGTGCCACCGAGTGCACCCAGGCGGCACTGGAGCTGGGCAACACCACCCGCGTATTCGATCCGGCCGCGGTGGATCGCGTGGAAGAAGAACGCATCCAGCACTGGGTCGCACGCATCCGCCAGGCCTTGGCCGGCGATGGCTTCCAGCTGCATTACCAGCCGGTGCTCAACCTGCAGGGCGAAGCGCTGGAGCTCTACGAAGCCTACCTGCGCCTGGACCACAACGGCGAGCTGCTCAGCCCGACGGCCTTCCTGGGCATTGCCGAGGATCACGGGTTGCTGGCCGACATCAACCGCTGGGTGGTCACCCACGCGATCGGCATGCTCGCCGCGCGCAAGCGCGAGGGCCATGTGACCCACCTGATGGTGAAGATCACCCCGGAGTCGTTCAACGACCCGCAGATGATCGCCACGCTCCGGCGCGAACTCGAGGCGCAGGGCGTGCCGGGCGAACAGCTGTGGCTGCATGCGCCGGAGGCCAAGGTGTTCACCCACCTGCGCAATGCCCAGCAGTTCCTGGCCGCGGTCGCCCCGCTGGGCTGCCGGATCGGTCTGGAGCAGTTCGGATCAGGACTGGATTCGTTCCAGCTGCTGGCGCACTTCCAGCCGCAGTTCCTCAAGCTGGACCGCGACTTCACGTCCGACTTCGCCCGCACCCGCGAGCACAGCGAGAAGATCAGCGAGATCACCGCGCGTGCGCAGGCCGCCAACATCCGGACCATCGCCGAGTTCGTCGCCGATGCCAACTCGATGAGCCTGCTCTTCAGTGCCGGCGTGGATTACGTGCAGGGTGAGTTCGTCGGCCCGGCGGGGCCGGTGATGAACTTCGACTTCAGCTGAGCGTCTGAGCGTCACGACCAACGGTCGTGACCTACGGCTTCCCGGACATCCGGGTGCGCTGCCGGCGCATCCCGGTGCGCCGCATGGGCGTCACGGCGCGGCGCGTGGGCATCTGCGCGCACCACACCGGTAGATGCCGACCGTTGGTCGGCATCCCTCCTTCCGATCAGGCCATCTCGACCAGGTTCGGAATCTTCACGTCGGTGGCGACATCGGCGTCGTAATCCACGCCTTCCACGCCGAACCCGAACAGACGCAGGAAATCGGCCTTGTAGCCGGCCAGATCGCTGATCTCGTACAGGTTCTCGTTGGTCACCTGCGGCCACAGCGCGACCACCTCGCCCTGCACCTCCGGTGCCATTTCCTTGTAGTCCGCGCGCAGGCGGCCGGCGTCATCGATCAGCTCGACCTTGCGGCCGCCATCGGTGACCAGATCGTGGCGCAGGCGCTCGGTTGCGGTGCCCGCGTCCTTGCCGCCGTAGAGGATGTCGTACAGCGTATCGAGCTGCTCGATGCAGCCTTCATGCGTGCCCTTGGCCTTCATCACCTTGAACAGCAGCGACAGGTACAGCGGCATGGTCGGGATGGCCGAGCTGGCCTGGGTGACCACCGCCTTGAGCACCGACACGCGCGCATCGCCACCGATCGGGGCCAGCTTCTGGCGCAGACCGACGACCTTCTCGTCCAGATCCTTCTTGGCCGCGCCGATGGAGCCGTTCCAGTAGATCGCCTGGGTGATTTCCTCACCGACATAGGTGAAGGCCGTGGTGGTCGCGCCCTCGGCCAGCACACCGGCCTCGAGCAGCGCATCGATCCACATCTGCCAGTCTTCGCCGCCCATGACGGCGACGGTGCCGGCGATCTCTTCGGGCGTGGCCGGCTCGATCGTGGTCTCGGTGATCACTTCCTTGTCGGTATCCAGGCCACGCAGCGTGATCGGCGCACCGATCGGCTTGAGCGTGGAGCTGATCACTTCACCGGTCTTGGGATGCTTGCGGCGCGGCGCGGCCAGGCTGTACACCACCTGGTCGACCTGGCCGAGGTCCTGCTTGATCAGCTCGATGACCTTGGCCTTGACCTCATCGGAGAACGCATCGCCATTGACGCTCTTGGCGTACAGACCGGCCTGCTCGGCGTACTTGTGGAACGCGGCGGTGTTGTACCAGCCGGCGGTGCCGGGCTTGGTCTCGGTGCCCGGGCGCTCGAAGAACACGCCCAGCGTGGCGGCATCGCTGCCGAAGGCGGCAGTGATGCGCGCGGCCAGCCCGTAGCCGGTGGAGGCGCCGAGCACCAGCACCTTCTTCGGGCCATTGGTGATCTTCGGCTTGGACTGGATGTAATCGATCTGCTGCTTGACGGCCGCATCGCAGCCGACGGGATGGGTGGTGACGCAGATGAAGCCGCGCACACGCGGTTTGATGACCATGTAAACCTCGAGGGGACTGGCGCAGGGCGGACCGGCGCGATGAAAAGGGAGGTCGCGCGCCACCGGAGCGGCTGCGCGGAACGCAAGGGATCGTAGTGCGCAGCGCTGCTTAGTACAACCGACGGGGGTGTATGTTCCTCGTGGCCTGGGACCGGTGAGGGCAGGTCGGGACGCGCCGTGAATCCGTCCCTGGAGGCTCGACACCCGCATCCATGCGGGTGACGGTCCCGCCCTGCCCTCACCGGCCCCTGCCCGACGCAGGGTCGCTGCGGACGGGAGAGCAGCCACGCATGGCGTGGCTCTACCTGCCACACCTGACGCTGTGACGAGTGCATTGGGTGCTGACTCTTGGAGATTGGCCGACTGTCGCCGAACCAGGATCGCGCGTGCAGAGAGTCACCAATGCCAAGGCCGATTCTTGCCCCACGTAGATCCACGCCAGCGCGGGTGCCGTTGCTTTGCTTTGCTTTGCGTGGCTTTGCTTTGCGTGGCTTTGCCTTGCTTCGCTCTGCCCTACCAACCGCCATCCAGCCCCCTGTCTGGAGGGTGACGGATAGCGATGTGCAGGACCGTTGGAGCGCCATGGATGGCGCTCACGAGCCCCCAGGGATGGGTTTACGGCGGGTCCAGCACAGCGCTATCCGTCGCCCTCCAACAGTGAGCACCCAAGGCGCCGCCCTGGCTCTGGCTCTGGCTCCGGCTCCGGCTCTGGCCCCAAACAAAAAGAAAGGCCGCGCAATGCGCGGCCTTTCAGATGTTTCACACCACCAGAAAACTTACGGACGACGCTCCAACGCTTCCACGTCCTTGGCCTTCGGCAGCAGATCCTGCTTGGTCACCGCCAGCGCGCCCATCGTCAGCAGCGGGCAGGCAATGAAGATCGACGACAGCGTACCGATCACCGCACCGATCATCTGGCTCAGCGCCAGTCCTTCCAGCGAACCACCGCCGTACAGGTACAGCGCCAGCACCGACAGGAAGAACACCAGCGAGGTGATGATCGTGCGCGACAGCGTCTGGTTGATCGACCGGTTCATCACTTCCAGCGGCTCCACGCGCAGGCTGCGGAAGTTCTCACGCACACGGTCGAAGACCACGATGGTGTCGTTGATCGAGAAGCCCATCACCGACAGCAGACCTGCCAGCACGGTCAGATCGAACTCGCGGCCGCTCAGCGAGAAGTAACCCGCCACCACCAGCACGTCGAACAGCGTGGTGATGATCGCCACCATCGCGAACTTCCACTCGAAGCGGAAACCGATGTAGATCAGGAAGCCGATCAGCACGAACAGCGCTGCGTACAGGCCGTTCAGCGCCAGCTCTTTACCGACCTGCGGGCCGACAAACTCGGCACCCACGATGGCGGCCTGGTTGCCCTCCATCGAGATCGCTTTCTGCACGGCTTCGGCGGTGCGGTTGTTGGCCTCACCGGCGTTCTCGCCCTCGGCCATCTCCTGCGGCTGCAGACGGATCAGCAGGTTGCTGCCGCTGCCGAAGCTCTGCACCTGGGCCCCGGCATAGCCGGCGCCTTCCAGATGGTCGCGCACGGCATCGACGTCAGCGGGCTTGTCGAAGCGGACTTCGACCACGGTGCCGCCGGTGAAGTCCAGCGCGTAGTTGAAGCCCTTGAAGGCAATGCAGCCGATGGCGGCAATGAACACCAGCGCCGCCAGGCCAATGGCCACCCAGCGGGTGCGCATGAAGTCGAACTTGGTGTCGTTCGGGATCAGATGCAACGGGAAAAGTTTCATGGTTTCTATTCGCTTCCCGTCAAATGGCCAGGGTCTTGAGCTTCTTGCGGCGGCTGTAGACCAGCACGGCAAGGGCACGCGAGACGGTGATTGCAGTGAACATGGAGGCCAGGATGCCGACGATCATGGTCACGGCGAAGCCCTTCAACGGACCGGTACCGAACGCATACAACGCCACACCCGCCAGGATGCCGGTGAGGTTGGCGTCCAGGATGGTCCCGGAAGCCTTCTCGTAACCGGCCACGATGGCCGTCTTGGGCGGCATGCCGGCCCGCAGCTCTTCACGGATACGCTCGTTGATCAGCACGTTGGCGTCGACCGACAGGCCGATCGACAGCGCCAGACCGGCGAAGCCGGGCAGCGTCATCGTCGCACCGAACAGCGACATCACCGCCACCACGATCAGCAGGTTGAACAGCATGGCCACCGAGGTGATCACGCCGAACATGCGGTAGTACACGGTGAAGAAGATCAGGGTGAACAGGAACGCGAAGCCGACCGCGGTCACGCCGCGCTCGACGTTCTCCGCACCCAGGCTCGGGCCGACGATGCGTTCTTCAACGAAGTCCATCGGCGCGGCCAGCGAACCGGATTTCAGCAGCTTGGCCAGGTTTTCCGCCTCGGTCTTCTCAAGGCCGGTGGTCTGGAAGTTCTTGCCGAACACGCCGTTGATGTTGGCGACCGAGATCACTTCTTCCTTGACGCGGAAGCTGCGCACTTCCTTGCCATCGACCACGTTCACGGTCGGGATGCGTTCGGTGTAGACCACCGCCATCGGCTTGTTGACGTTGGCGCTGGTGAAATCAAACATGCGCTGGCCGCCGACATTGTTCAGCGTCACGCTCACGGCCGCAGCGCCGTTCTGGTCGGTGGTGGCCTGGGCGGCGACCATCTGGTCGCCGGTCACGATCACGCGCTTGTTGAGCAGGATCGGGCCACGGTTGTCACGCTGCTGGTAGACCTTGGCCTCCGGCGGGATACGGCCGCTGGTGATCGCGTCCTGGGCATTGCCCTCGACCACGGCGCGGTACTCCAGCGTCGCGGTGGCACCGATCATGCGCTTGGCTTCAGCGGTGTCCTGCACGCCCGGCAGCTGCACGACCACGCGGTCGGCACCCTGGCGCTGGATGATCGGCTCGGCCACGCCGAGCTGATTGACGCGGTTGCGCAGCGTGTTGACGTTCTGCTCGATGGCGCCGTTGGCGATCGCGGTCAGTTCCGTCTCCGGCATGCTCACGGTGATGCGGTTGCCCGCCACCTCGTAGCCCAGCGTCGGCTGCGCCTTGACCATGACTTCGCGGGCACGCGCGGCGGCATCGGCACCGGCGGACGGGCTGATGGTGGCCACGATGGTGTTGTCGCCACGACGCTCCACCGACTGGTAGGCGATGCGGGCATCGCGCAGGCTGGTCCGCACGTCTTCGGCGTAGGCGTCCAGACGCTTGTCCAGTGCAGCCTTCTGGTCGACCTGCAGCACGAAGTGCACGCCGCCCTGCAGATCCAGGCCGAGCACCATCGGCTTGGCGCCGAGGTCGCTCAGCCACTCCGGCACGGTGGAGGCCAGGTTCAGGGCGACCACGTAGTCCTCGCCCATCTCGTCGCGCAGGGCGTCGTTGGCGGCGGTCTGCGCCTGCAGCGTCGGCAGGCGCACGATCAGGCTGTCGCCTTCCTTGGCCACCGACAGCGGCTCCACGCCGGCCTGCTTGAGGTCACCCAGCACGCGGTCGCGCAGGGCGTCGTCGATCTGCCCGCCACGGTTGGCGGTGATCTGCACGGCAGGGTCCTTCTGGTAGATGTTGGGCAGTGCGTACAACGCACTGACCGCCAACACGATCAGGATGAGGAAATACTTCCAGCGTGGAAATTCGAGCATTGCTTGGGTCCCGCGCGGTGCCCGTCCCGGCACCGCGGTTGAACGGAAAGGGAGTGGATCAGTTGGCCGACTTCAGCGTGCCGGTCGGCAGCACATTGCCCACGGCGCCCTTCTGCACGCGGATGCGCACGTTCTCGGCCACTTCGATGGTGATGAAGTTGTCGCCGATGTCGGTGACCACGCCGGCGATGCCGCCGTTGGTCAGCACTTCGTCACCGCGCTTGACCTTCTCCAGCATGGCCTTGTGTTCCTTCTGGCGCTTCATCTGCGGGCGGATCATCAGGAAGTACATGATCGCGATCAGGATGATCGGGAACAGCAGGGTGGTCAGACCCATGCCCTGCGGCTGGCCACCGGCGGCCTGGGCGTTGGCGGTGGGAATCAGGAAGGCGAGCAGGTTCATAGTGTGTCCTTGGGTTGGGAGGCGCCCTGCCCTCTTTGAGGGTCGGGGAGTCGCCGCGAAACGGGGGTCAGCCTCGAAGTATGCCATGGCCCCGGGAGTTCGTCCTTGGGCCGTTTGGCAGGGTTCGCGCGCTGGATCGGCTGGCGGGGGTCACTTTACAGCGCGGGCGTGACCGCACCACGGGCCGCGTAGAAGGACTCGCGGAAGGCGGTAAAGGTTCCCGCCGCGATCGCCTCGCGCATGTCGGCCATCAACTTCTCGTAGTAATAGAGGTTGTGGATGGTGCCCAGCATCGGCGCCAGCATCTCGTTGCAGCGGTCCAGGTGGCGCAGATACGAGCGGGTATAGCCGCTGGTGCAGGCATGGCAGCCGCAGCCCGGCTCGATGGTGTCCATGTCGCGCTCGTAGCGGGCGTTGCGGATGCGGACCGTGCCGAACGAGGTGAAATAGTGGCCGTTGCGGGCATTCCGGGTCGGCATCACACAATCGAACATGTCCACGCCGCGGGCGACGCCTTCGACCAGATCCTCCGGGCGGCCGACGCCCATCAGGTAGCGCGGGCGATCGGCCGGCAGGATCGGGTGCATATGGTCGAGCATGGCGTTGCGTTCGTGCTCGGGCTCGCCCACGGCCAGGCCGCCGATGGCGTAGCCGTCGAAGCCGATCTGCTGCAGACCCTCGGCCGAGCGGCTGCGCAGGTCGTGATGGACGCCGCCCTGGACGATGCCGAACAGCGCCGCGTCGTTGCCCAGTTCATCGTGCGCGTTACGGCTGCGCTGCGCCCAGCGCAGGCTCAGCTCCATCGAGGTGCGCGCGACCGGCTCGGTGGCCGGGTACGGGGTGCACTCGTCGAAGATCATCACCACGTCCGAATCGAGCACCTTCTGGATGCGCATGCTCTCTTCCGGGCCCAGGAACACACGGGCGCCGTCGGTCGGCGAGGAGAACGTCACGCCCTGCTCGGTGATCTTGCGGCGGTGGGCCAGCGAGAACACCTGGAAGCCGCCGGAGTCGGTCAGGATCGGGCCGTTCCAGCGCGCGAAGCCATGCAGCCCGCCGTGGTCGGCGATCACGTCCAGGCCCGGGCGCAGGTACAGATGGAAGGTGTTGCCGAGGATGATTTCCGCACCCAGCGCGCGGATCTGCTCCGGCAGGATGCCCTTCACCGAGCCATAGGTCCCCACCGGCATGAAGGCCGGGGTTTCCACGGTCCCGCGCGGGAAGGTCAGGCGGCCGCGGCGGGCGCGACCGTCGGTGGTCTGGAGCTGGAACTGGAGTCGGGACATGGAGCGGTCATTCGGGCAAATAGTCTGCCATTGTCGCCGAAAACGGCCGCGCCTGCCCCGCTGACCTCATTCCCCCTGCGGGAACAGCAGCATCGCATCGCCATAGCTGAAGAAGCGGTACTTCTCCGCGATCGCAGCCTGGTAGGCCTCGAACACCCGGGCCTGGCCGGCAAACGCCGAGATCATCATCAGCAGCGTGCTTTCCGGCAGATGGAAGTTGGTCACCATCGCGTCCACGCTGCGGATCCGGTAGCCCGGCGTGATGAAGATCTGGGTTTCCCCGGCGTAGGGCAGCAGTTCGCCCTCGCGCATGGCGCTTTCCAGCGCACGCACCACGGTGGTCCCGACGCCGATCACCCGGCCGCCCGCAGCCCGGGTGCGGCGCACCTGCTGGACCAGTTCAGCCCCGACGTTCAGCCACTCACGGTGCATCACGTGTTCTTTCAGATCGTCCACGCGGACCGGCTGGAAGGTGCCCGCACCCACGTGCAGGGTCACGTGGCCGAACGCCACGCCCTTGTCCTTCAACGTGGCCAGCAGGGCCTCATCGAAGTGCAGGCCGGCGGTCGGGGCGGCCACCGCGCCGATCTCGCGCGCGAACACGGTCTGGTAGCGCTCGCGGTCGTCCACGCCCGGCTCGCGCTGGATGTAGGGCGGCAGCGGCAGCCGACCGGCGTGCAGCAGCCATTGCTCCAGCGCCTCGGGCACGTGGAACTGCAGCACGTAGAACTCGCCGTCGCGGCCCAGCACCTCGGCCTCGCCACCGGCGTCGAGCGCGATGCGGCTGCCTGGCTTGGGCGACTTGCTGGCGCCGACCTGCGCGCGGGCCTGCTGGCCACCGAGCAGGCGCTCGATCAGGATCTCGACACGGCCGCCGCTGGCCTTCTGGCCGAACAGACGGGCCGGGATCACCCGGGTGTCGTTGAAGACCAGCAGGTCGCCGGGCTGCAGCAGGTCGGGCAGATCGCGGACCTGGCGGTGATCAAACGCGGCCGGGGCCGGCGGCACCACCATCAGGCGGCTGGCCGAGCGCTCGGCGAGCGGCGCCTGGGCAATCAGTTCAGGCGGCAGGTCGTAGTTGAAATCGGACTTCTTCAAGGGAGCGCACGGCAACGTGTAGGCAATGTCGGCCATTGTACGACTGGCTCTCGGTGGCAACGAAGGATTCGCCAAACGTCGCGCAAAATGCTGCTTTGCAACAGTTTTTGACGGGGTTATCGCGCGAAAAACCGCGTGCTAGCATCGAGCCGGAAGTCTGATGCACGAGCAGGAATGCCCGAAGCGCGCGCGAATAGACGCGCGTTTTGCTTTTCCGCCGTGCCGCCATCGTTTCAGGAGATCTGCAATGAGCTTCATCGAACGTCTCGCCCCGCTCCGCGCCCAGCCCGGCACCCGCCTCACCACCGGCCTGGATGACGCCACCCTCGAACGCCTGGCCGCCGGCCACCCCGCCCTGGTCGCCGCCATCGACGCCGCCGCCGCTGAATTCGAGCGCGTGCGCGCCGATCTTGGCGGCCTGCTGGCACTGGACGAGCGCGCCCAGATCGATGCGATGCAGGAGGGGTTCGTCAATTTCTATGCCGATGATGCGGTCACCCCGTACGTCGCCCTCGCCGCCCGTGGCGCATGGGTGGTCACCCTGAAGGGCGCGGTGCTGTACGACGCCGGCGGCTACGGCATGCTCGGCTTCGGGCACACCCCCGAGGCGGTGATGCAGGCGATGGCCGCGCCGCAGGTCATGGCCAATGTGATGACCCCCAGCCTGTCCCAGCAGCGCTTCATCCAGGCGTTGCGCAAGGAGATCGGCCACCGTCGTGGCGGCTGCCCGTACAGCCACTTCATGTGCCTGAACTCGGGCTCCGAAGCGGTAGGGCTGGCCGCCCGCATCGCCGATGTCAACGCCAAGCTGCAGACCGATCCGGGCGCCCGCCACGCCGGTGCGAAGATCAAGCGCGTGGTGGTGAAGGGCAGCTTCCACGGCCGCACCGACCGCCCGGGCCTGTATTCCGATTCCAGTCGCAAGACTTACATGCAGCACCTGGCCAGCTACCGCGGCGAGGACACGGTGATCGCGATCGCGCCCTATGACGAGGAGGCGCTCAAGCGCGTGTTCGCCGAGGCCGAACAGAACCGCTGGTTCATCGAGGCGGTCTTCCTGGAGCCGGTGATGGGCGAAGGCGACCCCGGCCGCTCGGTGCCGCCCGCGTTCTATGCGCTGGCCCGCGAACTGACCCGCCAGCACGGCAGCCTGCTGCTGCTGGATTCGATCCAGGCCGGCCTGCGCGCGCACGGCGTGCTCTCGATCGTGGATTACCCGGGCTTCGAAGGCCTGGATGTGCCGGACATGGAAACCTACTCCAAGGCGCTCAACGCGGCCCAGTTCCCGCTTTCCGTGCTGGCCGTGACCGAGCATGCGGCGCAGCTGTATCGCAAGGGCATCTACGGCAACACCATGACCTCCAACCCGCGGGCGCTGGACGTGGCCTGCGCCACGTTGTCGCTGCTGACGCCGCAGGTGCGCGAGAACATCCGCGTGCGCGGCGAGGAAGCCGTGCGCAAGCTGGAACAGCTCAAGACCGAGCTGGGCGGGCTGATCACCAAGGTCCAGGGCACCGGCCTGCTGTTCTCCTGCGAGCTGGCCCCGCAGTTCAAGTGCTATGGCACCGGCTCCACCGAAGAGTGGCTGCGCAACCATGGCATCAATGTGATCCATGGCGGCGAGAACTCGCTGCGCTTCACCCCGCACTTCGGCATGGACGGCGAAGAGCTGGACCTGCTGGTCGGCCTGGTCGGCCGCGCGTTGAAGGAAGGTCCGCGCCGGGAGCAGTCGCAGGCGGCCTGAGGCCGGCGGTACGAACAACGGCAGCCGACCAACGGTCGGCTCTACCCCCATGAACCCCGGTAGAGCCGACCGTTGGTCGGCTGCCACAAACCCGGCAGAGCAACCACTACCCAGCCGCCACCCCCGGCGCCCGATTGGCCCCCGCGCCCGAAACGCGCGATAATCCGCCACCGCACCTGCGGAACGACACCCCGTCACGAGACCAGCGCACCGGTCATCGGCGGGGCTTTTTCGTTTCCGGTCGCTACAGATTCGGACAACAGGAAGATCCAATGAAGTCGATTTGCGTTTACTGTGGTTCCAACCCCGGCAGCAAGCCGGTCTACACCGAGCGCGCCATCGCGCTGGGCGACCGCATCGCCCGCGACGGCCTGCGCCTGGTCTACGGCGGCGGCAACGTCGGCCTGATGGGCACCGTGGCCAATGCCGTGCTTGAAGGCGGCGGTGAAGTCACCGGCGTGATCCCGCAGCAGCTGGCGGACTGGGAAGTGGCCCACCGTGGCCTGACCGAGCTGGAAATCGTCGGTTCGATGCACGAGCGCAAGTCGCGCATGTTCGATCTGTCCGATGCGTTCGTCGCCCTGCCCGGCGGCTTCGGCACCATGGAAGAAATTTTCGAGATGCTGACCTGGCGCCAGCTGGGCATCGGCAACAAGCCCTGCGCGTTCCTGGATGTGGACGGCTTCTATGCCCCGCTGATCGGCATGATCGATCGCATGGTCGAAGAGCGCTTCCTGCACCCGGCCCAGCGCGCGGACCTGTGGTATGGCTCGGACATCGATGAAATGCTGGCCTGGATGCGTGCCTACGAGCCGGCGCAGGCCTCCAAGTGGATCGACGAAAAGCGGGCC
Source organism: Stenotrophomonas sp. TWI273 (assembly GCF_039674765.1). NCBI lineage: Bacteria > Pseudomonadati > Pseudomonadota > Gammaproteobacteria > Lysobacterales > Lysobacteraceae > Stenotrophomonas > Stenotrophomonas sp. TWI273. Next base: position 47,311 of record NZ_JBDJOA010000015.1, on the reverse strand, counting down.
AACGCGCTGCGTTGATGCCTGCGGCACCGCGACGGTTCAGGCCGTCGCGGGGATCACCATCGGGGCCGGCCGGCCGAGCAGATAGCCCTGGCCGTAATCGCAGCCGAGCTGCAGCAGCGTATCGTGCTGGGCCTGGGTTTCGATGCCCTCGCCCACCGTTTCGATGCCCAGTGTGCGCGCCAGTGACAGCACGCCCTGCACCAGCGCGTGCGTGCTCTGCATGTCCTGGCCGTGCAGGCCGGCGATGAAGGATTGGTCGATCTTCAGCGTCGAGATCGGGAACCGGTGCAGGTAGGACAGCGCCGAGAAGCCGGTGCCGAAATCATCCAGCTGCACCAGCACCCCGCGCTCACGCAGGGTCTGCAGGATGCGCAGCGTGCGTGGGCCATCATCCAGCAGCGCCACCTCGGTGATCTCCAGCCGCAACCGGTGCGGATCGGCGCCGGCCGCTTCGATCAGGCCGAACAGGCGCGTGCTGAAATCGGCCGAGCGGAAGTGCCGCGGCGACACATTGACGGACAGATACCCACGGCCACCGCGCGCGAGCTGGGTGATCACCTGTTCGTACAGCAACCAGTCCACCTGTTCGATCAGGCCGCTCTCTTCGCCCAGATCCAGGAACGCACTCGGCAGCAGCAGCCCGCGGCGCTCGTGCTGCCAGCGCAACAGTGCTTCGTGGCCGACCAGCTCACCATCGCTGAGCCGCACGATCGGCTGATAGAACGGCATGAAATCCCGGTTGATGATGGCCCGGCGCAGGTCCGCCTCCAGGTCCAGGCTGCGCAGTGCCTGCTCGCGCATCGCCTCATCGAACACGGCGCAGCGATCATTGCCCTGCGCCTTGGCGCGGTACATCGCCGCATCCGCATCGCGCACCAGTTCCTCGCCGTTGCGGTAACGCGGGTTCCACATGGCGATACCCAGGCTGCCCGAGGGGAACAGTTCGCGCCCCTTCACCCACATCGATTCTTCCAGCGCCACCAGCATGCGCTGGGAAAACTCCAGCGCCGAGGCCAGGCCATCGCCGCACTGGAGCAGGATCGCGAACTCATCCCCGCCCAGCCGTGCGACCACATCCTGTGCGGAGATCATCGAGACGATGCGCTTGGCCACCTCCACCAGCATCTGGTCACCAGCGGCATGGCCGATGCTGTCATTGACCAGCTTGAACCGGTCCAGGTCCAGGAACAGCACGGCAAAGCCCTGGCTTTCGTTGGCGCGCGCACGCACGATCGCGTCTTCCAACCGGTCCAGCAGATGCAGGCGATTGGGCAGTCCGGTCAGCGCGTCGTGCATGGCCTGGTGGGTGAGGCGCTGTTCGGCACGCAGGCGCTCGCCGATCTGGCCCAGCAGCTTGTCGTTGACGTCGGCCAGCTCGCGGGTGCGCTCGTCCACGCGCTTTTCCAGATCGGCATGCGCGTTGCGCAACCGTTCCTGGTCACGCTGGCGCGCCAGTCCGTTGCCGATGTTCTGTGCCACGAAGGTCAGCAGCCGCTGGTCGTGCACGGTGAACACCACCTCCGGTGAATAACTCTGCACCACGATCACGCCGACCACATCGTCATCGCTCAACAACGGCACACCCAGCCAGCAGTTCGAGCGCGCACCGAACTCGCGCACCACGCCACTGTCGCGCAGCGCATCGATGCGCTCACGCGTGGCCAGCAGCGGTTGCCGGTTGCGCACGATGAACTCGGTCAGGCCTTCGCTGAAGGGCCGTGGTGCGCGCGAGGGGTTGTACTCATCCACCGAGTACACGAACTCCAGCCCATCCCCGCGTTCATTGACCAGCGCGATATAGAAGTTGCGCGCATCCAGCAGCGTGCCGACGACGCCATGCACCTGGCCGTAGTACTGCGACAGCGACTCGGCGCTCATCGCCAGCTCGGCGATGTTGAACAGCGCCATCTGCAGTTTCTCAGCACGGCGGCGCTCGACCACCTCCTCCTGCAGATTGCGGTTGGCACGCTGCAGCTCGACCGTGCGGCGCTCGACCTGCCGCTCCAACTGCACCTGCGCCTGGCGCCGGTCCATCGCGGTCAGGATGTGCTGGGCGACATAGCCCAGCAGGGTGCGGTCGGCCTCGCCATAGCGCGCGCGGTGTTCGTAGCTCTGCACCACGATCGCGCCGCACACGCGCCCATCGCGCAGCATCGGCACGCCCAGCCAGTCCAGGCTTTCCGGGCCGCGCTCGGGGTCATGTTCGTCATCAAGGACGGCCAGCAGTTCCCGCGAGGGACCGCTCAACGGCTCACCATGCCGCAGCAGCGCGAAGGTGAGGCTGCGTGGCATTTCATGCTCTTCGTAGCTGCGATCCGGGTCGGCAACGAAATCATCTTTCTGATCGGCGAAATACAGGAAGCGGACCCGGTGGCGGATGTCGTCGTATTCGACGATGAAACAGTTCTGCGCGTACATCAGCGAATTGAGCACGCGATGGAAGTGGCGCAGCATCTCGGCCATTTCCAGGTCCGCACCGGCCAGATCGGCGATTTCATAGAGCGCCTGCTGCAGGCGTTTGGAGTCTTCCAGGGAGGCGATCTCGCGGCGCTGCCGCGCCAGCAGCAGGGTGCTCTGGAACAGGGAGCGCGCCAACGCCCACCAGGTGTCCGGCGGTGTCGTCCCGGCGGCCGGGGTCACGTCCAGCGTCAGGGCGGCGCCGCTGTGGTTCCAGCACTGCTGCAGCGCCATGCCGGCCGAGGCCGCCTGACGCCGCGCGGGACCAGGGCCCGCCGGCGGGCTGCGGCCCTCAGGATGGGCCAGGGCACCCTCGCCCAGCACCGGATCCGACCAGGCCAGCGTGATCGCCGCCCCTGCCGGCAACAGGGCGCACAACGCCGTGGCGACCGCGGCAGGGATCACCGCATCACCGTCCCGTTGCACTGAAGAGGTCACCATCTGGCTGGTCACGTTGCTCATCTCTCGCGTGCCGACTGCCCGGCACCGCCCCTGTCCTGCGAGCATAACGCGCGGACCGGGGGGCAATGGAAGCGCTTCAACCCCGTCCGGCGCTGCTGGACGTTGTTCGTGCTGTGCCCCAGGTCATCACCATGCCATCCCGCTCTGCCGCCCCGCGCGCCATCGACTATGCGAACACCCCCGCAGCGCTTACTCTGTGCGGCGTGGACGCCCTTGCCCTGCCGACCGATGAAGCGCTGATGCTGGCCTGGGCCGGCGGCGACCTGCGTGCATTCGAGGCGCTGTATGGCCGTCATCGCGGCCGTCTGTACAGCTTCCTGCTGCGCCAGCTGCGCGACGGCGCGCTGGCCGATGAGATGTTCCAGGACGTCTGGCAGCGCGTGATCGCCGCGCGCGCCGGCTGGCAGCCGGACGCCGCCTTCACCACCTGGCTGTTCCGGATCGCCCACAACCGCCTCAACGACCACTGGCGTGCGGCCAGGCACCGGCCTGCAGCCCCGATCGACGCCGATGAGCGGGTCGCGGCGATCGCCGATGCGCGCACGCCGGAAACCCAGCTGTCCGAGTTCGAACAACGCCGCCAGCTGCAGCTGGCCATGGAGCAGCTGCCGCCCGAGCAGCGCGAGGTCCTGCAGTTGCGCCTGGAACAGGAACTGAGCCTGGAAGAGATTGCCGAGATCACCGGTGTCGGCCGTGAGACAGTCAAATCACGGCTGCGCTATGCCATGGACAAACTGCGGACGGGGTTGAGCGGATGAACCGCCCGGATCCACTGACCCCGGAAGAACGCGAACTGGCCCGGCTGCTGGGTCGCCCGAGTGCCACCGGCCCGGCGCCGGCGATCGACGAGGCGGTGCTTGCGGCCGCCCGTACGGCAGTGGAAGCACCGGCCGCAGACGCTGCCACCTGGACGCTGCCGCCGGACACCGCCGTGCCTGCGCGACGGCCGCGCTCACGCCTGCCGGCCGTGTTCGGGCTGGCCGCCTCGGTGATCTTCGCCGTGGGCATCGCCTGGCAGCTCAAGCCCGAAGACCCGCCCGCCCCGCCGTTGGCCGAACCGGTCGCCGCACCGGCATCCAGCACCGCGGTGACCGGGACTGCGCCGGCGATGGAGGCCGCGCCGCCACCGCCCCCCGCCGCGGCACCGCCGGCGGTCCAGCAGCCGCGCGCGGCAAAGACAACGGCGCTCGAACCTGCCCCAGCCGCCGCACCGCCTGCGACCGAGCGTGGGCGGGACATGTCCTCGCCCCGCCCCGAGGCCATCGCCGCGCCCGCACCGCCAGGACCGCCCGCCCCGGCACCGGTGCAGGCCCCGGCGCCAATGATGTCGGCCCCGGCACCGCAGGCAGCCTCGGGGTATGCCATGGACACAAGCGAACCGGCGCTGGACAGCGTCGTGGTGACCGGTTCGACGATCGAGCGCGCTGCGCCGCGTGCCGCACTCAAAAACGCACCGCCGGCCAAACCCGCACCCAGTGCTCCCGGCGTGATGCGCCGCGCCGCCGCGCCGATGGCGGCCCCCGCCTCGGCGGACGATGCCGTGCAGGCTTTGCATCAGGCGGTCGCTGCCGATGCCAGCCTGCCGCGCAAGCAATGGCTCAAGCGCATCCGCGAGCGACGCGATGCCGGCGATGTGGATACCGCACGTGCCAGCCTGGAGCGTTATCTGCAGCAGTACCCGGAAGTGCGCATCCCGCGCGATCTCCGCCAGCTGCTCGAAAACTGACGCGGCGCGTACGGTGATCAGGCATCCCCACTAGAATGATGGGAATGCCCGATACGCTCGCCACCCCCGTCAGCCACAGCCTGGAGATCAAGCACAGCCGCTTCATCGCCCATGCCGCGCCAATCCAGCATGCAGCCGCTGCGTTGGCGTTCCTGCAGCAGGTCGCCGTCGCCGATGCCACCCACAACTGCTGGGCCTACCGCTACGGCAACGACTACCGCTCCAGCGACGACGGCGAGCCGTCCGGCACCGCCGGACGCCCGATCCTGGCCGCCATTGATGGCCAGGGCTTCGATCACGTGATGGTCGTGGTGACACGCTGGTACGGCGGCATCAAGCTCGGTGCCGGCGGCCTGGTCCGTGCTTATGGCGGCACTGCCGCCGAGTGCCTGCGGGTAGCCCCGCGGCTGCCCCTGATCGTCATGGCCGAGCTGGACGTGCAGGCCGGCTTCGAGGATCTGGGCCCGCTGCATGCCGCCCTGGGCGCCCATCTGGCCGAGAAAGTGGACGAAGCGTTCACCGCCGACGGCGTGAACCTGCACCTGCGCTTGCCGGCAGATCAGGTCCAACCGTTGAAAAACCGCCTCCGTGACGCCACTCGTGATCGTGTCCGTATTGAATCCCGCATCGAACCAGGCCCATCGAATGACTGACGCACCCGTTCCGAACGACACGCCGATGCGCCGATTGGGCAGCTTGAACACCTTGTGGCCGTTCGTCCGCCGGCACGTTGGGCTGTTCAGCGCCTGGCTGGTGGCCTTGGCGGTGTCCTCGGTGGCCACCCTGAGCCTGCCGGTCGCGGTGCGCCAGATGATCGACCACGGCTTCACCAGCGGCGGCCAGATCAACAAGGCCTTCGCGCTGCTGTTCCTGGTCGCGGTGGTGCTGGCCCTGGCCACCGCCGCGCGCTTCTTCTTCGTCTCGCTGCTGGGCGAAAAGGTGGTCGCCGATCTGCGCAGCCGCCTGTACGCCCATCTGATCACGCTGGGTGCCGGCTTCCACGACCGCAGCCGCAGCGGCGAGCTGGTCTCGCGCCTGACCGCCGACAGCGAACTGCTGCGCAGCGTGATCGGCTCGACCATGTCGGTGGCCCTGCGCAGCAGCGTCACCGTGGTCGGCAGCCTGGTGATGCTGTTCGTGACCAGCCCGCATCTGGCCGCCTGGTCGCTGGTCGGCATTCCACTGGCCGTGCTGCCGATCATCATCGGCGCCCGCCGCCTGCGCAACATCGCGCGCGCCAGCCAGGACCGCATCGCCGATGCCAACAGCCTGGCCTCGGAAACCCTCGGCGCGGTGCGCACCGTGCAGGCCCACGCGCGTGAGCCGTATGAGCGCGGCCGCTTCAATGCCGCCCTTGGGGATGCGATCGGTGCCGCACGTCGCCGGATCCGCGCGCAGTCGATCGTCACCGCCAGCGCGATCGTGCTGGTGTTCGGCGCCATCGTCGGCGTGCTGTGGTTGGGCGCGCACGAAGTGATCGACGGCAACATGAGCGCCGGTACGCTGGGCCAGTTCGTGCTGTATGCGCTGATTGGCGGCGGTTCGGTCGGTGCGCTGGCCGAGGTCTGGAACGAGCTGCAGCGTGCGTCCGGTGGCATGGGCCGCATCGCCGAGCTGCTGCAGGAAGACGTGGAGATCACCGCCCCGGCCCATCCCACCCCCTTGCCGCAGCCACTGCGCGGCGAGATCCGTTTCGAGGATGTGGTGTTCCACTATCCGCAGCGCCCGGATACCGCCGCGCTGGATCACGTGGACCTGCACGTGCGCCCGGGTGAGACGGTCGCGCTGGTCGGCCCGTCCGGCGCCGGCAAGAGCACCATCCTGTCGATGCTGCTGCGCTTCCACGATCCTGCGGCCGGTCGCGTTCTGGTCGATGGCGTGGATCTGCGCGAGGTCGATCCGGCACAGCTGCGGGAACAGCTGGCCTTGGTGCCGCAGCAGCCGACCCTGTTTGCCAGCAGTGCGTTCGAGAACATCCGCTACGGCCGTCTGGAAGCGACCGATGAAGAGGTGCAGCGCGCGGCCGAAGCGGCCGAGGCCGATGAGTTCCTGCGGGCGCTGCCCGAGGGCTATGCCAGCGAGCTGGGCGAGCGCGGTGCGCGCCTGTCCGGCGGCCAGCAGCAACGCATCGCGATCGCGCGTGCCCTGCTCAAGGACGCGCCGATCCTGCTCCTCGATGAAGCCACCAGTGCACTGGATGCACAAAGCGAGCGCGCGGTGCAGCAGGCGCTGGAGCGGTTGATGGCCGGTCGCACCACGCTGGTGATCGCGCACCGCCTGGCCACCGTGCTGAAGGCTGACCGCATCGTGGTCATGGACCACGGCCGGATCGTCGCCCAGGGCACGCATGCCGAGCTGCTGGCCGAGGGCGGTCTCTACGCCGAACTGGCGCGCCTGCAATTCATCGATTGATGACGGGCCGGTAACACCGGCCATCGCATCCTGCAGCCCTCACTGGATGCGCTGCAGGAGGTGTTTCATGTCGTTCCGACAGTTCCCCGCCACCGACGCCAACGGCGACGATTACGTCATCATCGAGTTCAAGGATGAGCAGGCAGATGCCGTCCCAGGCACCGGCCAGAGCGCGCGTTACGAGCTGGCCGATGGCCGCCATCTGATCCGCGACGGCCGTGAGTTCCGGACGGCAGGCGGCGAGCTTACCCTCGTCACCTGAGGCGTTGAAAAAAAGTTACGCGGATGTTGGTCAATTTTTGACCAAGCATCTTGACAGCCTTTTACCGCAAGGCGCGTACGCACTTATCCACATGTTTGTGCGCAGATCATCCACACCCCCTGTGGATGAATGCTGCAGCGCACCGTGTCAGCGCACCAGCACGCGGCCGATACCCGAGGCATCGATCTCGATGGCCGCCGCCTGCAGCGCGAGGGCATCGCTGCCCACCACGAACCCCACCCGGAAGTGCACCTCGCCTGCTGGCGTCCGCGAGGAATGGATCGAGGCCAGGCTGACGCCGTGCCGCTCGAACACATGCAGCAACTCACGCAGTGAACCGGGCCGGTCTTCGGGCAGGTGCACGCTGATCGCGTTGCGTTCGGTCAGATCGGCCAGCAGGTAGCCGACCCGCTCGAAGGTGTAGTTGCCGTCGGCCAGCACCTCCGCACCCATGCTGTCACGGTTGTCCAGCAGCAACTGCTGGCGGAACGCCGCGCGCGCCGCGTCATCGCCCTGCTCCAGCTGTGCTCGCAACTGCTGCAACTGCGCCAACAGGCGGTCCAACATCGGCGCCACGTGCGGGTTGCCGAACTGGATGTCTTCGTAGATCGCCGGATTGAGCGAGAGGATGCGCGCGATGATCGCGGTATCCAGCTCGAACGAGGCCGAGCGGTACGGCATCAAGGCCGGCAAGGCACCGAGTATCGGCGCGTACTCGCGCAGCACACCGGCCTGGGCCAGGTGGGTGGCATGCACCATCGCCTGCACCAGCGCCATGACCTGGTCGTGATGCTCAGGCGTAGCACGTACGCACTCCGCCTCCAGTGCCTCGCACAGCTGCTGCACGAACGGCTGCCACTGCGTCAGGCGCCCCTCGCAGACCACCATCACCCTGCCCTTCAGCGTCGGTGCCTTGGGCGGAGCCGTCATCGGATGCAGCCCCACCACCTCGGCCTGCGAAGCGAGCATCGCCTCGACCGGGGCCGATTTGACCGAGGTGACATCCAACCACAGACGACCGGCTTCGCGACCAGCCGAGCGCGCAACGTACTCGGCGATCAACGCGGGCGTGTGCCGGATCGGCGCCGAGAAGATCAACACGTCGGCGCGATCAAGCAGCGTTTCCGGACTGTCCGACGCGGGGTCGGCCGGGTCATGGCCGATCACTTCCAGGCCGAGGCGTTGCTCCAGGAAGCGGCGCAGCCAGCGCCCGTAGGCACCGTCGCTGCCGACGATGCCAACCACCGGTGTCAGACTCACGCCAGGCGCTCGGCGACGAAGCGATCCGGCAGTGCCAGTGCCGCCGGCGCCGCCGCCAGCACATCGAACTCTTCATGCCCGTTGGCCAGCGTGGTCTCCAGCGCGACATGCACGCCGGCGATGGCGCGTGAGATCGCCTGTTCGAAGGTTTCCCCACGCAGCAGGAACGCGACCAGCAACGACATCAGCACATCGCCGGTGCCGGCGACGTCCACCGGAAGATGCGGCGAGGACCAGCGCCAGATCGCGTCACGGCTCACCGCGAGCGTGACCAGCTGACCCGGATCGCCGCCGACGCTGTGCGCCAGCACCCACTCGGGACCGCGCGCCAACAGCGCCTGCGAGGCGGCGATCGCATCGTCCTGGGCCAGGCTGGGCATGCCGGTCAGGCGGCCGAGTTCAAAGGCATTCGGCGTGACCAGCCAGGCATGCGGCAGCAGGCGTTCGGCAAAAACTTTTTCCAGTCCCGGCTCGACGTAAGGGCCGGTGTGGGTGTCGCCGATCACCGGGTCCAGGCAATAACGCAGCTGCGGCGAAGACGGCAGCACCGCATCGAGCCAGTCGGCGAAGGCCGCCCCATTGCCGACACTGCCGAAATAGCCGGAGACCAGCATGCGGGCGCGCTGCGGCAGGCCGCGCTCACCCGCGCCCAGCAGCAGATCGGCGAACCAGTCCGAGGGCAGCACGCGGCCGCGCGTGGTTTCGTAGAACGGCGCATTGCTGAGCAGCGTGGTGGGGATTTCGGCCACGCGCACGCCCAGCGCGCGCAGCGGCGGCACGGCCGCGCTGTTGCCGGCATAGCCGTAAACGAGCTGGGACTGCACCGAGATGACGTCGACCGGCGACGGACCGTCCGGGCGCTGGCGGCGGCCGTGGACCAGGTGGCTTTCGAGGGATTCGTTCATGCCGACATTTTACGCCCGGTGCCGCCCGGTAGAGCCACCCCATGGGTGGCTGTCGATCCACCCGGCACCGCGTGCAGCCACCCATGGGGTGGCTCTACCCCCCGGTCTGCGCGCACAAAAAAGGCCCCCTGTTTGCAGGGGGCCTTCGGTAATTCACTGAAACCCGTGACGCTTACGACGTCATCCGGTCCCAGAAGCCCTTCACGCCATCGATGAAGGTCGCCGACTTCGGCGAATGCTTGCGCGCTTCCTCACCGGTGAAGGTGGTTTCGAACTGTTCCAGCAGCTTGCGCTGCTCCGGGGTGAGGTTGACCGGGGTCTCCACCACCACGCGGCAGTACAGGTCGCCTTCGCTGCGGCTGCGTACCGAACGCACGCCCTTGCCACGCATGCGGAACAGCTTGCCGGTCTGGGTCTCGGCCGGAATACGGATCTCGGCATAGCCGCCGAGGGTCGCTACACGGACGGTATCGCCCAAGGCCGCCTGCGAGATGCGGATCGGCACTTCGCAGTGAAGGTCGTCGCCGTCGCGCTGGAAGATCGCGTGCTCACGCACCCGCACTTCCACATACAGATCGCCCGCCGGGGTGCCGGCCGGACCGGCCTCGCCTTCACCGGACAGACGGATGCGGTCGCCGGTGTCGACGCCCGCGGGCACCTTGACCGACAACACTTTGTCTTCCTCGACACGGCCATTGCCGTGACAGGTCTTGCAGGGGTTCTGGATGATCTGGCCACGGCCGTTGCAGTGGTGGCAGGCCTGCTGCATCGCGAAGATGCCGCGCTGGATGCGCACCTGGCCCTGGCCACGGCAGACCGAACAGGTCTCGACCTTGCCGTCTTCCGAACCGCTGGCGTTGCAGTCATCACACTCGACCAGACTCGGAATCTCGATGCGGCGCTCCACGCCCATCACCGCTTCTTCCAGGTCCAGTTCCATCACGTAGCCGATATCGGCGCCACGACGGGCCTGGCGCGGACCACCACCACCGGCGCCACCGCCGAAGATGTTGCCGAAGATGTCACCGAAGATATCGCCCATGTCCGGGCCACCCGGACCACCGCCACCGCCGCCCATGCCGTGCTCGAATGCCGCATGGCCGTGGGCATCGTACATCCGGCGCTTGTTGCCGTCGGACAGGGTTTCGTAGGCTTCCTTGCATTCCTTGAAGGCGGCCTCTGCCTCGTTGTCACCCGGATTGCGGTCCGGATGGAACTTCATCGCGCAACGGCGATAGGCCTTCTTCAGTTCTTCATCGCTGGCGGTGCGGGACACGCTCAGCACTTCGTAGTAATCGCGCTTGCTCATAACTTGAATCGGGTTCCGGAAGTCGGGATTCGTCAAAGCGGAAGAGCGGCACCAGGTCCGCTCTTTCGCCGGGCGCCCCGACAGGCCGGGAGACGGCTGTCAGGACCAGAAGGGGGATAGGACAACGGGACGCTGCCTGCGCAACGTCCCGTGTCGTGTCCGGATCAGGACTTCTTGTCGTCCTTGACTTCGGTGAACTCGGCGTCGACCACATCGTCGTGCGCGCCGCTGTTGCCACCGGCATCCGGGCCCGGTGCCGCGCCGCCCTGCTCGGCCGCCGCGGAGGCTGCGAACAGGGCCTGGCCGGCTTCTTCCAGCACCTTCGACTTGGCTTCGATCTGTGCCTTGTCGTCGCTCTTCATCGCGGTTTCCAGATCGGCCAGGGCCGACTCCACCTTGCCGATCACGTCGCCACCGACCTTGCTGCCGTGCTCGGTGATCGCGGTACGGGTACCGTGGATCAGCGCGTCAGCCTGGTTGCGGGCCTGGACCAGCTCATGGAACTTCTTGTCTTCTTCGCGGTTGGCTTCCGCGTCGGCGACCATGCGTGCGATCTCGTCCTCGGACAGACCCGAACCGGCCTTGATCTCGACCTTCTGTTCCTTGTTGGTCTTCTTGTCCTTGGCCGACACGTGCAGGATGCCGTTGGCGTCGATGTCGAAGGACACTTCCACCTGCGGCAGACCGCGCGGCGACGGCTCGATGCCGGACAGGTCGAACTTGGCCAGCGACTTGTTGAAGCGGGCCTGCTCGCGCTCACCCTGCAGCACGTGCACGGTCACGGCCGACTGGTTGTCCTCGGCGGTGGAGAACACCTGCGAGGCCTTGGTCGGGATGGTGGTGTTCTTCTCGATGATCTTGGTGAACACGCCACCCAGGGTCTCGATGCCCAGCGACAGCGGGGTCACGTCCAGCAGCAGCACGTCCTTGACGTCGCCGCCCAGCACGCCGCCCTGGATCGCAGCACCCAGTGCCACGGCTTCGTCCGGGTTGACGTCCTTGCGCGGTTCCTTGCCGAAGAACTCGGTCACGGCCTGCTGCACCTTCGGCATGCGGGTCTGACCGCCGACCAGGATCACTTCACCGATGTCGCTCGAACGCAGGCCGGCATCATTCAGCGCGATGCGGCACGGCTCGATCGACTTCTTGATCAGGTCTTCCACCAGCGCTTCCAGCTTGGCGCGGGTCAGCTTGATGTTCAGGTGCTTCGGGCCCGACGCGTCAGCGGTGACGTACGGCAGGTTCACTTCGGTCTGCTGGCTGGTGGACAGCTCGATCTTGGCACGCTCGGCGGCGTCCTTCAGGCGCTGCAGGGCAAGCGGATCCTTGCGCAGGTCGATGCCCTGGTCCTTGTTGAACTCGTCGACGAGGTACTCGATGACGCGGTTGTCGAAATCTTCGCCGCCCAGGAAGGTGTCACCGTTGGTGGCCAGCACTTCGAACTGCTTCTCACCGTCGACGTTGGCGATCTCGATGATCGACACGTCGAAGGTGCCGCCGCCCAGATCGTACACAACGATCTTGCGGTCACGGCCGTCACCCTTGTCCAGGCCATAGGCCAGGGCAGCAGCGGTCGGCTCGTTGATGATGCGCTTGACTTCCAGACCGGCGATGCGGCCGGCGTCCTTGGTGGCCTGGCGCTGGCTGTCATTGAAGTAAGCCGGCACGGTGATCACGGCCTCGGTGACGGTCTCACCCAGGAACGCTTCGGCGGTCTTCTTCATCTTCTCCAGCACGCGGGCGGAGATTTCCTGCGGGGCCATCTTCTTGCCGTCGCTGGTCTGGACCCAGGCGTCGCCGTTGTCATGGGCCAGGATGCCGTAGGGCACGTGCGCGATGTCCTTCTGGACTTCAGCGTCGGTGAACTTGCGGCCGATCAGGCGCTTGACAGCGTAGAAGGTGTTCTTCGGGTTGGTCACCGCCTGGCGCTTGGCCGAGGCGCCGACCAGGACTTCGCCGTCCTTGGTGTAGGCGACGATGGAGGGCGTGGTGCGATCGCCTTCCGAATTTTCGATGACGCGGGCCTTGCCGCCGTCCATGATCGCCACACACGAGTTGGTGGTGCCGAGGTCGATACCAATGATCTTGCCCATGAGGGAGACTCCTGAAAGTTCTGGGTACATCCGGCAGCTGCCGGGTTATGAATGGGATGTGTGGGACGCTGCGGACACTTTCAAGCCGTCCATCAAACACAGTGTTCGATGGCGACCCAACGCGTTCAGCGTCCGGTCGGACCGCCGGGCCTGGCCCGGCGGTCCGACCCGTGGGTCAGTCGCGGGCCACCACGACCAGCGCCGGCCGCAGCAGGCGGTCGTTGAGCAGGTAGCCCTTCTGGAACACCTGCACCACGCTGCCGGGCGCCGCGCCGGGCGCGTCGACCTGGCTGATGGCCTGGTGGTGGTCCGGGTTGAAGGTCTGGCCGGTCGGGTCGAGCAGGGTCAGGCCATTGTCGGCGGCGACCTTGAGCAGCTGCTTGTAGGTCAGTTCGAGACCTTCGCGCAGCGGGCTCGGCTCGCTGCCGGCGGCATTGAGGCCGGCATCGAGGCTGTCGAACACCGGCAGCAGCTCGCCGAGCAGCTTTTCATTGGCGAAGCGGCGCGCCTGTTCCACGTCACGGGCAACGCGCTTGCGCTGGTTGTCCAGGTCGGCGCGTTCGCGCAGCGACTCCGAGCGCAGCAGGGCCAGCTCGTTGTGCAGGCTGTCCAGCTGCTGCTGCAGGGACGGCTCAGCGCCCGGCTCGCCGGCGGGATTCTGGGATGCGATATCTGACTGATCTTGGTTCATTTCCGGATCCTTGGCGGTGACTCTCCGCCTCCACCCACCCCTATGTGGGCGCGGCTACGGGATTCAAGAGTCCAGGGCCGCTTTATGCGCGATCGCGGGACAATCCGCCGCCCGCGGGCGAGCCCAGCGCGGCCCCCAGCACCTGGGCGGTGGCTTCCACCAGCGGGATCATGCGGTCGTAGGCCATCCGTTTCGGGCCGATCACCCCCAGCACCCCCAGCACCTGGCCATCGGCCGAGTACGGGGCGGTGACCAGGGAGACGCTCTCCAGCGGCATCACCCCGGTCTCCTCGCCGATGAAGATGCGCACGCCCGGGGCCTGGATGGTGCGCTCGAGCAACTGCAGGATCTCGCGCTTGCTGGCGAACACATCGAACAGCTCGCGCAGGCGCTCCAGATCGGACAGGTCCTGCACGCCCATCAGGCGGGTCTGCCCAGCCAGCACCATGTCATCGGCCGGCGGCACCATCGCCTGCTCGGCCAGTTCGATGCTGTGCGCCAGCAACTGCTCCATTTCCGACTGCGCATCGCGCAGCTCCAGCAGCAGCCGGGCCCGGATCTCGGCCAGCGGCCGACCGGCGCAGTTCGCATTGAGGTAGTTGGCGACCTGCTCCAGCTCGCCGGGGTTGAAGCCGCGGCGAGGCTCGATCACCCGGTTCTGCACCTCGTTGTCGGCGAACACCAGGATCGCCAGCACCCGGCGCGCGTCCAGCGCCACGAAATCGATATGCCGGAACGCGAACTGCTCCCGGCGCGGGGCGCTGACCACCCCGACGAAATGGCTCATCGCCGAAAGCAGCTCCGAGGCACTGCCGAGCAGGGCCTGGGTGCCGGTGCCGGTGGCCAGCTCGGTGCGCAGGCGGCTGAGCTCGCCCTCGCCCGGCGGCTGCATCTTGACCAGGCTGTCCACGAACACCCGGTAGCCGTGCGCGGTCGGCACCCGACCGGCCGAGGTATGCGGCGAGCTGAGCAGGCCCAGGTCTTCCAGGTCGCCCAGAATGTTGCGGATCGTGGCCGGACTGACGTCCAGGCCGGCATGCCGGGCAAGGGTCTGCGAGCCGACCGGTTCGCCATCCTGGATGTGGCGCGCGATCAGCGTCCGCAGCAGATGGCGGGCACGCGGGGCGAGATGGGACGCGGAAGGATGCATGGAATCAGCCTGTGAGACGCCCACTTAGATAATGGCTGCACGGGGCGTTGGCAAGTCATTGGAGACGCCCCCCGCCCATGCTAGCGTGCGCGGCTTGGAGACACCCCTCGTGTACAACGTAGACCATGCTTAGACATCTATCGATCAAGGATTTCGCGGTCGTCCGCGCCACCGAGCTGGAATTCGGCGCCGGCATGACCGTGGTCTCGGGTGAAACCGGCGCGGGCAAGTCGCTGATGGTGGACGCGCTGGGCTTTTTGTCCGGGCTGCGCGCCGACAGCGGCGTGGTCCGCCACGGCGCCGCGCGCGCCGAGCTCTCGGCCGAATTCGCGCCATTGGCCGACGCCCCGGCGCGCCAGTGGCTGCGCGACAACGAGCTGGACGACGAAGAACAGTGCCAGTTGCGACGGGTGATCCGTGCCGACGGTGGCTCGCGCGCCTTCATCAACGGCCGCCCGGTGACGCTGACCCAGCTGACCGAGCTGGCCGGCATGCTGGTGGAGATCCACGGCCAGCACGAACAGCAGGCCCTGCTCTCGCGCCCCTCGCAGCTCTCGCTGCTGGATGCATTTGCCCGCAACGATGCCGAGCGCGCCCAGGTCCGCCAGACCGCCGCACGCTGGCAGACGCTGGTGGACGAAGCCGAGGCACTCTCGCGCCAGGGCGACGTGAGCGACCGGATCGGCTATCTGGAACACCAGCTCAGCGAGCTCAAGCGCGAAGACCTGGACCCGGCCTCGATCGCCACCCTGGGCAGCAGCCACCGCCGCCAGGCCCATGCCAGCGCGCTGATCGGCGCCTGCGACGTGGCCGTCAGCCGCCTCAATGGCGATGACGAGGTCTCGGTGCTGCAGCTGCTGCAGCAGACCCGCCACGATCTGGCCCGCGTGGCCGAACACGACAGCCGGCTCGGCGAGGTCGATGCCCTGCTCGACAGCGCCGCCATCCAGCTGGACGAAGCGCTGTCATTGCTCGACCGCGTCCATGACGACCTGGATGCCGACCCGGAGCAGTTCGAGGATATCGAGCGCCGTCTCGGCCGCCTGCACGACCTCGCCCGCAAGCACCGCGTGCCGATGGAAGGGCTGGGCGAGCATCGCGACGCCATGGAGGCCGAAGTCGAGCAGCTGCGGGGTGCCGACGAGCGCCTGCAGGCCCTGGCCGGCGAGATCGACCGTGCCGCTGGCCAGTGGAAAGCCGTGGCCGAGGTGCTCAGCGCCAGCCGCCGGAAGGCCGCCAAGGCCCTCTCGGACACCACCACCACCCTGATCGGTGAGCTGGGCATGGGCGGCGGTCAGTTCCTGATCGAGATCGAGCCGCAGACCGTGGTCAAGCCGGACCCGAACGGCGCCGAGCGGGTCGAGTTCCTGGTCGCCGCCAACGCCGGCCAGCCGCCGCGTGCCCTGCGCAAGGTCGCCTCGGGCGGTGAGCTGTCCCGTATCTCGCTGGCGATCGAAGTGGCCGCGCTGGGCCTGGATGCGGTGCCGACCATGGTCTTCGACGAAGTCGATTCGGGCATCGGCGGCGCCGTGGCCGATATCGTCGGGCAGAAGCTGCGCGCCTTGGGCGAGAAGCGTCAGGTGCTGTGCGTCACCCACCTGCCGCAGGTCGCCTCCAAGGGCCACGCCCACTACCGGGTCAGCAAGGCGCCGGTGGACGGCATGACCCAGAGCGCGGTCGAGAAGCTGGATACCAAGGCCCGCGAGGAAGAGCTGGCCAGGATGCTGGGCGGCGTGGAAGTCAGCAAGGAAGCCCGGGCTGCGGCGCGCAAGCTGCTGCAGGTCTGAGCCCCCCCGTGATGGGTAGTGCCGGCCGCTGGCCGGCTCCCCGCCGGAACCGGCGCCTGGCGCTGAAAGCAAAAACCCCGGGCATGCCCGGGGTTTTTTGATCGCATCCGGGCCGCCAGCGGCCCGTTACCGGCGCTTCTTGCGCACGTAGAGCACCAGCGAGTGCTCTTCCAGCTCGTAGCCATGGTCGGCCGCGATCTTGCGCTGCAGCTCTTCGATCTCGTGGCTTTCAAATTCGATGATCTTGCCGCTGTCCACATCGACCATGTGGTCGTGGTGGCCACCGCGATCCAGCTCGTAGACGGCCTGGCCGCCTTCGAAATTGTGCTTCAGCACCAGGCCGGCGGCCTCGAACTGGGTCAGCACCCGGTACACCGTGGCCAGGCCGATCTCATCACCGTGCTCCAGCAGCTGGCGGTAGATGTCTTCGGCGGTCATGTGGTGGCTGGCATTGCGCTGCTCGAGCAGCGCCAGGATCCGCATACGCGGGTGGGTCACCTTGAGGCCGACTTTGCGCAGGTCGTGGGTTTCCATAGTTCTCCGTTCATTGGCGATTTAGCGCCAGCTGCCTCGGATTGGGTCGCGGCGACACGTCGGGAGTGTATCATCGACTCGATTTCCCCAAACGCCATTCCCCGATGCGCAATCTCCTGCTGGTCGCCGCCGTTGCCCTGTCCACCACGGGCTGCGGCATCATTTACAAGCAACCCATCTATCAGGGCAACCTGATCCGGGAGCAGGCCGTCGGTCAGCTGCAGGTGGGCCAGAGCAAGCAGCAGGTCAACGCCCTGCTTGGCACGCCCTCCATCCCGGACCCGTTCCACGCCCAGCGCTGGGACTACACCGCCAGCCAGCGCGTGAACCGCGTGGGCAAGACGGAAGTGAAGAACTTCACCGTCTACTTCGAGAACGATGCGGTCACCCGCTGGGACGGCGAGTACTTCGCCAGCGACGACGCCCAGCTGGCCCGCAGCACGCTGCGCCAGTTCGGCCGCAACCTGCCCAAGGACAAGAAGAAGCGCGGCCGCTGAGGCCTGCCTTCTTCACTCAGCTGCCGGCGCGTGCGCGCCGGCGGCGGTTGTCTTTCGGGTCGGCCAGCAGCGGACGCAGCAGCTCGACCCGGTCGCCCTCGCGCAGCACCTGATCCGGCTTGGCCAGCAGGCCGTGCACGGCTACGGCCGGGCATTGCGCGCTGCCGTCAATGGCGGCCACCGCGATGGCCTCGGCGATCGTGGCGCCTTCGGGCAGCGACAGCACCCGCGACGCGGCCCGATCGGGCCAGGCCAGCACCACCTCGACGGTGATCACCGCTCAGTCCTGGGCGTCGGCGACGCGGACGAAATCGTTCACCATGCGGTCGGCCAGGCCCTGGAAGCCCAGCGCCAGGGCCGGACCAAGCAGACGTGAGGTCGGCTCGAACTCCAGCGTCAGCGTGACCTTGCAGGCGTCCTCGGCCAGCGCATGGAACTCCCAGCGCCCGTGCAGACGCTTGAACGGCCCGTCCTTGAGCTGCATATCGATGCTGTGCGGGCGCTGCAGCGTGTTCTCGGTCATGAACCAGGTCGAGAACGACCCAAAGCCCAGATCCAGGCGCGCGACCAGGCGGTCCGGGCCAGACTCCAGGATCTGCGAGGCCGAACACCAGCGGAAGCGGCGCGGATAGGCGTCAATATCATTGACCAGGTCGAACATGCGGGCAGCCGAATGTTCGACCAGGGCACTACGTCGGATAGTTGGCATGCGATACAGATGTCTGATGAATCGACCGGGCGTGCCCGAATCGGAGACAATAGGGGAATGAGCAAGAACAGCGGCAAGGATAAAGCAAAGGACGCGACGGCCAACAAAACCATCGCGCTCAACAAGCGTGCCCGTCACGAGTACCACATCGAAGATCGCTTCGAAGCCGGCCTGGCCCTGCAGGGCTGGGAGGTCAAGTCGATCCGCGCCGGGCGCGGCAACATCATCGATGCCTACGCCTACGTGCGTGATGGCGAGATCTACCTGATCGGCGCGCAGATCACCCCGTTGATCCAGGCCTCCTCCCACATGGTGGCCAACGACCGTCGCGAGCGGAAGCTGCTTCTGCATCGCAGTGAGATCGACAAGCTGATCGGCAAGGTGCAGCGCGATGGCTACACGATCGTGCCCACCGCGATGTACTGGAGCAAGAACAAGATCAAGCTCGAGATCGCGCTGGCCAAGGGCAAGCAGACCCACGACAAGCGCGATGCCGAGAAGGACCGGGACTGGGCGCGGGAGAAGTCGCGCACGATGCGCCGGCACAACCGCGACGCCTGATGACGCGCACGGTGCCCGCAGCGGGCATCCAGCCGGCCAGCGCCGAGGACACCCGCGCGGTGTTCGCTGGTCTGCTGGCCTTCAACCAGGCCGCCAGTGGCGACGCAGCAGGCCCGCGCGCTCGGCGCGCACGCCGTGACGCTGGATACCTTCTCCTGGCAGGCGGAGGGCTTCTACCTCAAGCAGGGCTATGAAGTGTTCGGCCGGCTGCAGGATTTTCCGCCGGGTCATCAGCGCCTGTATCTGCGCAAGCGGCTGTAGGCCCTGCGCGGCGCGCGGTCAGCGCGCGGTATCTTCCGGATCGGCTTGGTAGGGTCGCATCTCCACCGGCGGCGGGTCCACGCCGTGCTTCTGGCGGTACAACGCATTGAGATGCAGATTCAGATGCAGCGCCTCGGCCTCGGCCAGCAGGCGCTGGTCGCCGCTCAGCCGCGCCCCCAGCATCATCTCCCGGTGCAACGCTGCGGTGAGATCGCCGCGCATCTCGGCCACCCGGGATATCGCGTAGGCCTCGGGAATCCCTGCCGCATGGGCGCCCGCCTTCCAGGACGACAGCAGACTCAGCGCGAACAGATCGCCTTCCGCGCCCGCGGCCAGCAAACGGCTTTCAGCCGTCGGATCGGCGCCCAGCCGCCGCGCATCGAACATCGTGGCCGCCACCGTGTCGCCTGCCCGCGCCGCCTGGTCGAGCTCGGCGTCGGAGGCCTGCTGATAGCGGGTCCATTGCGCGCCATTGGGGAAGCCGTGCTGGTCGAGCCAGCGCCGCTCCTCCGGATGACCACTGCTGAAGGGGTCCTGGGCGATTTCCAGGCTCTCCCGTGTGCGGGCGAGATCGGGAACGGGGTGCGGCGGTCTGGTCGAGGCGGTCGGCGCCGCTTCAACCGAAGGCGTGGCCGCCTGTCCGGCCGGTGTCGACGCCTGCCCTGCCCCGCCCGGCGCCTGCGCACCGGATGTCGACCGCCAAACGCTGGCGGCTCCGATCACCGCCACCACCAGCACCGCCACTGCAATCCACACCTGCTTCTTCAACGCCTCGTCCCTGTCTGCAACCACTCTTCCGGGGCCGGATTGTAGTCCGCTCGTTCACCCGGGTGCCCGCCCCACCTGAGCCGCGGACGCCAGCGGGATAACGATCTTTCCCCGCCAACCCCGCACAACTGTCAGAATCCCCGCATTGATACGGAAAGGATCCGCGCGTGACTCTCGAAACTACCCCGGCACCCGCACTGGCGGCGGACGAACTGACCACCCTGCGCGCCGACGTGGCGGCGCTGGAGTTCATCTTTGACGAACTCGCCCGCGCCATGGACCCGGCCGCGCTGCTCAAGGTGCTGACCTACCTGATCCGCAACGCCAAGCGCGTCGCCTCGGAGACCCAGAGCTACGACAGCCTGGAGCACCGCCGCCTGGTGGCCCAGGTGGAATCGCTGATGGCCCGGGTTGAACCGCAGGCCAAGAAGCAGGCGATGACCGTGCGCAACGAGCACAACCGCCTGAAGAAGGAAAAGGCCCGACACAAGGCCGACAGCCGCCGCCAGCTGCAGAAGTAAGCCGCAGACGGCCAAGGTGACTGTTCAGCTGGATTGGAGTAGCATCCATTCCGTCAAGTAGAGTTCCGGTGCTGTTTTTCCGGATGAAGTGCGGTTCTTGAAGAAACCGGGGGTGCATTGGTTTCGACGGGGGTTGTGAAGTTACTTGGTGCATGCCGAGGGGGCAGCTTTCCTCGTTAATCCAGCAGCAAACTTTTAGTTGCCAACGACGACAACTACGGTTCGAACGACTTCGCAATCGCTGCCTAAAAACAGCTTTAGCGTTTAGTTCTACAGCCGCCTTAGGCGAACCCCCGAACCTACTTGTGCCCGTGCTCGTAGATGTAGGGTCATTATCACGGAACCGGTTGTGATGGCTGCCTGTCAGTCACGACTTAACTAAAGCAGGCTGGTCCTGGGGTGCGCTTTGCACACCGTGCTGCCACAGGATGAGATTCAACGGTGAGCTAAGCATGTAGTACCGGGGATGGAGTGCCTTCGGACGGCGGTTCAATTCCGCCCACCTCCACCAATTAGCCGTTTCGACGGTGCATCAAAGGCTGGAACCCTAGAGAAATCGAAGGTCCCGGCCTTTTTTGTGCCCGTCTTCCGCCAGCCAGACAGCCGCTCAGCCCCTCACGGCAACGTGAACTTCCGCGCCATCCGCAGCGGCCACACCGAAGTGAACTGCGCACCGCCCACCAGCCGGTACGCCGCGGACACGCTGTGCAGCACGCCCATCGCCTCCAGCACATCCTTGGTCTTCCGGAAGGTCGGGCGCGGATCCGCGGTGAACATGAAAAGGTTGATCTCTTTCGCGCTGACGTCGTAACCGTCCAGCGTCGCGGCCTTGCCGAGCGCGGTGGTCAGCTCGGCCTCCAGCGTGGCCAGGAAGGCCTCATCATCCAGCGACTTGCGCCAGAACTTGATCACAAGTTGGTAATCCATCAGGCGGACCCGTTGTTCAAGAAGTGAACCGCCAAGGGTACCCGCATGGCAGGCATCACGCTGTCTTGGAGGCGGCCGCGATCATCTGTGCCAGCCGGTCAGCGATGGCCTGCCGCACCTCCGGCGCCAGCCGCGAGCGCGACAGCGCTTCGAACACCCACATGCCGTCGGCGGCGAGCTTGGCGATGAACAGGTCCAGCGCAGCCGGGTCGCTCAGGTCCTGCGGCGTGGGCGGCGACCAGCGCTCGACCACTTCGGTCCACGGCTGCATGTTCTCGTCGGTGGCGGCCGCATCGAACATCAGCTGCAGTTCGGCCCGGGTGGCCGTCTGTGCGCAGGTGAGCGCGTAGGCCTGGTAGCGCTCGGGGGGCCCTGCCGCGTCGGCAGGTTTGCCCGCGGCCTCGATCATGCTCGCCTCCCACACGCCGGCCAGGTGCTGGTGGATGCCCTGCAGCAGCGCATCGCGCGAGGGGAAGTGATACAGCAGCCCGCCCCGGGCGATGCCGGATTCGCTGGCGACCGCTTCAAAGGTCAGTGCGGTGATGCCGTCGCGTTCGATCACGCGGACGGCGGCATCCAGGATGTTGGTTCGGTTGCTCGGGCGCATGGGTCAGTGGGCGTGGGAGACGGTGGTGGCCGTGCCGGGGCCATGGCGGCGCAGCAGCACGCCGGTGGTGACGGTGCCGACCAGCAGCACCGCGGCAATCACATACAGTACCCAAACGTAGCTGGCGTCGTAGGCGGTGCTGGCCGCTGCCAGCCACCCGGCGGCGCCGCCCGGTTGTGCGGCCAGTGCAAGCGCCTGCTGGATGCTCTGGCCCGCACCGGCGTCCACACCGTCCGGCAGCGTCA
This sequence comes from Stenotrophomonas sp. TWI273, assembly GCF_039674765.1. Lineage (NCBI taxonomy): Bacteria > Pseudomonadati > Pseudomonadota > Gammaproteobacteria > Lysobacterales > Lysobacteraceae > Stenotrophomonas > Stenotrophomonas sp. TWI273. Next base: position 25,167 of record NZ_JBDJOA010000015.1, on the reverse strand, counting down.
CGGTGGCCGAATACAGCGCGGCGATCAGGCTGCCCAGCAGAGAGACCGCGAACAGGCTGCCGAACTCATAGGACACTTCCTCCACCGAGGAGGCCATGCCAGCGCGATGCGGGGGCACGTTGCCGATGATCGCGGTGGAGGCGACGGAGATGGTGGCGCCCATGCCCAGCCCGGTCAGCAGCAATCCGGCGAGGGTCCAGCCGAGGTGGCCGCCGAAGGTGGCCGCGACCAGCACCACACCGGCGGTGCCCACGCCCAGCCCGCCGGTGATCAGCGGCAACAGCCCGACGCGGTGCAGGAACATGCCGCCGAAAATGGCGCTGGGCAGGCACCCGATCGCCACCACAGACACCAGCAGGCCCGCCTGCAACGGGGTGTAGTCGGCCACCAGCTGGAAACGCTGGGTGGTCAGCAGCTGCAGGCCGGCGATGGCGAACATCGCGAACGCGGCCGAGAGCACGCCGGCCAGGAACGGAGCGTTACGGAAGATGGCCACGTCGAGCATCGGGTACGGCAGCCGGCGCTGGCGGCGCAGGAACAGCACCAGCCCCACCACGAAGACCAGCGCCGCACCGGCTGCCAGCCCCCCGTTCGGCGGCGCATGCGCAACCTCCTTGATCGCCACCACCAGCCCGGACAAGGCGACCAGGCTGAGCAACGAGGAGATCAGGTCCCACGGCTTGCTTGCATCGGGCGTGCCATGGGGCGCGAACAGCACTGCCCCGACCATGGCCAGCAGCACGATCGGCACATTGATGAGGAACACCGCGCCCCACCAGAAGTGCGCCAGCAGCACGCCACCGACGATCGGGCCGAGGGCCGCGCCGACGATGGAAATGCAGCCCCATACGGCGATGGCCAGATTGCGCTCGCGTTCGTCCTCGAAGGTCAGGCTGATCAGCGCCAGCGTGGCCGGCATCATCGCCGCCGCGCCCACGGCCAACAGCGCGCGGGCGGCGATCAGCAGATTGGCGTCCGGCGCGAACGCGGCCAGCAGCGAGGCGATCCCAAAAATCACTAAGCCGATCAGGAACATGCGCCGGTGCCCCAGCCGGTCGCCGAGGGTACCGGCACCCAGCAGCAGGCCAGCCATCACCAGGGGATAGGCGTTGATGATCCACAGGCCCTGCAGCGGGGTCGCGCCCAGTTCCTTGGTCAGCGTGGGCAAGGCGGTGTAGAGCACCGAGTTGTCGAGGGTGATCAGCAACAGGCCGGCGGCAACGGTGAGCAGCAGGCTCCAGCGCTGGGTCTTGGTCGGGGTCATGGTGCGCAAGGGGGGGCGACGGGATCGTAACTATACAGGACGTCCTGTTATGTTTTACCAACCTGGCGCCCACGCGTTCAGCCTACGGCGGCGCACCGTGTGCGCACTGCGCGCTGGCCGCTGCGCTGCCCCAACTGCGTTTACCTCATTGCAGGGGGCTCACCCGGGCAGGCAGGCGCCTGTCCGATATGGACTGTGTTGGGGGAACGCTATGGACGGACAGAAAGAGGCTTTTCGGCTGGCGCAGGCCGAATTGGCGCAGTGCTGGGCAGGCGGGGTGTCGGCCGCCGAGCGCTGGGCGGTGTATGACGCGATCCATGATCGGCTGGTCGCACAGTGGCCCAACGAGGCCCATCGCATCGTCGGCATGATGGTGCTGTGGGTGACCGAGATCCGCGGCACCTGCCCTGCTCCGTACCGCACGGCAGATGCGGGCCTGGGTGACAGCGTGCTGCTGCGCACGTGCCGTATCGACTCGTGAGGAGCTACGGCGCCATCGGCTGGAACGGATCGGTGTGGCCGGCCACTTCCATGTTGATGGCATTGATCAGGGCCGACACGGCGGTCGCCAGGCGACGGCTGTCCGCGATGGAGCCGAAGAACAGAATCGAAGTGCCGTCCAGTTCGACCCCGGCCAGGCCGAGTTCGCCCTTGAGCGCGGCCACCCGTTCGTCGAACAGCTTCAACCAGTGGGCATCGGGAACAACATCGAGCATGGCGACAATGGCCTCGTCCGCGCCGTGATCGACAATGGTCTGCAATGTCGGGACGTCAAAACCCAGCAGGCGCGGCACGCTGCTATCTGGTACGGGGATGCTCATGCGGGCATGGTAGCCGGTCAGCCGGGCGAGCGCTGGAAGACGTTCAGTAACACGCGATGCTCTCTCGCTGGCGGCAACACAAACGGCCCGGCCAACCCGACCGGGCCACGGTGCGTGCGGACCCGTTTTATTCTTCCTGGTCGCTCTGCTGGCCCGAGCGCTGGCCCTGCTGATCCTGGTCCTGCTGTTGCTGCTGCTTCTGGGCATCGCGATCGCGCTGATCCTGCTGCTCCTGCTGGCCCTGCTGCGGGGCATTGCGCTGCGGATCATTCTGACCCTGCTGCGGGTTCGGGGTGTTGGCCATTGCCGTATCTCCGGTGTTCGGCATCGAAGTGGTGCCGGTGAATCCACGCTAGGCCTGCCGGCGTTACCCATGTGTGCGTGGAAGAGGCTGGTGCATGCACGCGCCGGGCACCTGCGTAAACAATTCAGAACGCACTGGAAACCGAGACCGGTAGAGCACGCTGCGTTCATCGCAGTGCGGCGAGGGTCACAGCGCATCGACAATCCCTTGATGGGGTCACGCCCATGCTCGGGACGAAACGCCCTTGCCGGGCCCCACCAAGGACATGCCATGACGCCGCTCCGCTCACTGCTGTTGACCACCCTGCTCGCCCTGACGCCGATGCTGGCCGCGGCAGCGGACAAGGTCACCACCACCCCCGTGCACTTCACCAAGGGCGCCAGCAGTGCCACCATGCGTGGCACGTTGTCCGGCTATGACACCGTCCGCTACACGATTGCCGCGCGCGCCGGCCAGACCATGGCGGTGACGATCGACGGCAGCCCGAATGCCAACTTCAATGTGTTCGCGCCCGGCGTGACGCCCGGCCAGGGGGAGGCACTGGGCAGCAACGACGAAAAGCGGCGCTGGAGCGGCACGTTGCCGACCACCGGCACCTATGTCGTGCAGGTCTACCAGATGCGTGCCCAGGCGCGTCGCAATGAAAAGGCACCGCACAGCCTGACAGTCGCGATCCGCTGAGCCCTGTCCCGGGTATCCTCGGCGGTGCTGGCTTCCCCCTCGCAAGGATCCCGGGATGGACTTCCTCAAACTGCTGCGGTCGCTGGAAGAGTTCCTCTACGAGCTGTGCACCTGGTTCCTGTTTTTCCCACGCACGCTGTACCGCGTGATCGTGTATCCGCGGCGGATGGCCCAGTACGTGGATACCGAGCTGAAGGAAAAGCTGGAGCGCCAGTTCGACGATGCGATCAGCCCGCCCATGTTCCTGATGCTGGCGGTGCTGGTCGCGCACGGGGTGGAGCTGATGCTGCACCAGCAGGTGGTCGGCACCGGGGCGCTGTCGCGCTCGATCTTCGGCAATGAAGAGAGCCTGCTGCTGTACCGCTCGATCACGTTCGCGATCTGGCCCCTGGTGACTACCACGCACCTGTTGCGTCGCAAGCACGTGCCGATGACCCGCGAGTCGCTGCGCCGTCCGTTTTTCATGCAGTGCTACCTGACCGCACCGTTCGCGGTGGCGCTGTCCACCAGCATGGTGTTCGTGCGGCTGCCGGGCCAGCTGTCGACCACGCTGGGCGTCGCGGTCGGCGTGCTCGCCGCGCTCTGGTATGCGGTGGTGCAGGCCGGGTGGCTGAAGATCGCGCTGCAGCGCTCCTGGTTGAACACGATCCTGTCCACGGTGTGGGTGCTGGTGTTGGGGGCAGCGATCAATATGACGATCGGCGTGATCCTGCTGTCGAGCTGAGGGGGCACTGCCGATCAACCGCCATGTCCTGCATATCCTTTTCCTGCCCTTCCATGCGACCCTTTGGGAACGTTTCCATGGAATGGAGGGATTCCACATGCTGTCTCGTTTCCATCGGCCCGCGCTGCTGGCCCTGATGATGTTCGCCGCCCCGCTGGCCAGCGCCTGGGCGCAGGCACCCGATGCGTTGAAGGTGATGTCGTTCAACGTACGCACGCCGGCCGATACCGACCCGGGCAAGCGCTGGGAGGACCGCCGCGATGCGATGGTCACGCTGATCCGTGAGCAGAAGCCCGAGGTGATCGGCACCCAGGAGCTGGTGCAGAAACAGGGCGAGTACCTGGTCGCGCACCTGCCCGGCTACACCCTGTTCGGCAGGGACCGCCGCGGCGGCAACGGCGACGAACACATGGGCGTGCTGTACGACAGTGCGCGGCTGAAGGTGCTCGAATCGGGTGACTTCTGGCTCTCCGACACACCGGACGTGCCGGGCAGCATCACCTGGGGCAACCTGTTCCCGCGCATGGTGACCTGGGCACTGTTCCAGCGTCAGGCCGATGGGCAGCGCTTCTATCTGTTCAACACCCACCTGCCCTACCGTGACGAAGATGAGCCGCGCCGCGTCCTCGGCGCAAAGCTGATCGTCTCGCGGCTGGCCACACTGCCCAAGGACATCCCGGTGGTGGTCACCGGCGATTTCAACAGTGAGCCCGGCAGTGACACCTACAAGGCATTTACCGCTGCGTTGGGCGATGCTCGAAAACTCGCCGGCAAGGTCGATGGCCCGCGCCTGACCTTCCATGATTTCACCGGCAAGCCGACGGTGGAACTGGACTGGATCCTGGTGCGCGGTTTCAGCGTGGACAGCTTCAGCACGCTGGACCAGAAACCCGGTGGCGTGCTGCCCTCGGATCATTATCCGGTGCAGGCGGAACTGCGGTTCCCCGTGCGAGCACCGGCGGGCAAGTAAGCAGACGCACGATGGACGGTCAGCGCACCGTCCATCGGCTTCAGGTTGGCCGTACGGCGGCCTGCGTTTTCACAACGTCGATCATGGCTGCCGCTCATCCATCTTCTGCAGCAGTCGATACAGCGCTTGGTGCTGCTCACGTGCCTGGCAGATCCGCGCGCCGATGGCGATGAACACACCGGTGGCGATCAGGCCGATCTCGAACAGGCCTTCGGTCAGGCAACAGAATCCCGTGACCACCGCAAGGATCGCCACCACCAACAGCGCGATCACGCCACGGGAAAGTCCCGCACCGGAGGCAGGTCCCGGGTCGTGCAGATGCAGGCGGACAGGACGCCACGGATTGGGTTGCATGCGGGCCACTCCAGAAAACGACCCACGCTTTTAGCACCGTGCACAGACACCGTGCAGAGGCAAAGCCGTCAATCGCGACGCACTGCGCAGCGGATGTGACGGCTGTTGCCTTTCTTGCTGTCGGGACGGCGCCCTCGCCGCCCCGTGCCCAACGGTGGGGTCAGCGTTGCGTGACCGCCACCGGGGTGTTGGCCGCATCCTGCTGCTGGCCCCAACCCCCCAGGGCCTTGTACACACCGACCACGCTGACGTTGACCGTGGATTCGGCCTCGGCCAGTGCATCGTCCGCGGCCAGCTGGGTGCGTTGCGCATCGAGCAGGGTCAGGAAGTCTTCCGACCCCTCGCGGAAGCGGATCTGCGCCAGTTCCTCGGCGCGCCCCGCCGCCTGGGCCTGCTCGGCGACGATCGCCAGGCGAGCCTGCTGCTTGGCGTACCGCGTCAACGCGTTCTCGGTGTCTTCCAGCGCCAGCAGCACGGCCTTTTCGTACTCGGCGGCAGCACCATCGGCCTGTGCCTTGCTGGCGCGCAGACGGGCTTTGACCGTACCGAAATCGAAGGCGGCCCAGCTGATCGACGGCGTCACCGACCATGCCTTGTTGCTGCCGTTGACCAGGCCACTGGCATCACCAGACAGGAACCCGACAAACCCGCTCAGGCTGATCCGCGGGAACAGGTCTGCCGTGGCCACGCCAACGCGTGCGGTCGCCGCGGCCAGCCGACGCTCGGCCACGCGCACATCGGCGCGCTGACGCAGCAGGTCGGTGGTGTCACCCAGCGGCAACGCCTTGGCGTACGGCCGCATCTCGCGCGGCTGCAGCAGGCTGTCCAGTGCGTCCGGGCGCTGGCCCAGCAGCACCGCCAGACGATGACGTGACTGCACCTCGGCCACTTCCAGCAGCGGGATGTCGGCCTCGATCGCCTTCAGGCGCGCACGGCTGCTCTGCACGTCCAGCTCGCTGCCGGCGCCCAGTTCCCACCGGGTTTCGGTGAGCTTCTGGGTGTCGCGCAGATTGACCAGGGTGCGCTTGGCCACCGCGATGCGCTTCTGGGTACCGCGCAGTTCGAAGTAGTTGCGGGCCACTTCGGCGGCGACGGTCACCTGTGCATCGGCGAGGTTGTCCTGCTCGGCGCCCAGGTCGGCGCGCGCCGCTTCGGCGGCACGGCGCTGGCGGCCGAACAGATCCAGCTCCCAGCCGGCATCGAAGCCGAGCTGGTAGCTTTCGCTGAAGACACGCTCGCCACCGACGGTGGCATCCGGCTGCTTGCGACGGTCGTAACTGCCACCACTGGTGACGTGCGGCAACTGGTCCAGGCGCTGCTCGACGAACACCGCGCGGGCCTCACGCACGCGCGACATCGCGATGCGCAGGTCCAGGTTGGTGCCCAGTGCTTCATGCACCAGCTGCTCCAGCACCGGGTCATCGAACTGGGCCCACCAGCTCGCCACCGGCGAGGTGGTGGTGAACACCGGCGCGGCGGCGCCCTGCAGGCTCACCGGCTCGGCCGGCGGCGCCTGGTAGTTGGGGCCGACGCTGACGCAGCCGGCCAGCAGCGCGCTGGTCACGGCCACGGTCAACAGACGGATCACCATGGCAGCACCTCGCCGAGGTAGGTGAAGCTGCCGTTCGGGCCGTCGGCATCGATCAGTGCCATGCCGACGCTGGAACGCGCACCTTCGCTGATTTCGATCTCACCTTCGCCACCGTTCATGTCGGTTTTGACGTAGCCCGGATGCACGGTGTTGACCTTGGTGGTGCTCTCGCGCAGCTCATAGGCCAGCTGCACGGTCCACGCATTCACCGCGCTCTTGGAGGCGTTGTACGCCGGGACCGCGAAGCCATAGATCGGCGAGCCCGGCTGGCTGTGCAGGGTCAGTGAGCCCAGGATGCTGGACACGTTGACGATGCGGCCGGCCGGCGAGGCATTGAGCAGCGGCAGGAACGCCTGGGTGACGGCGATCACCGCGAACACGTTGGTGTCGAAAGTATCGCGCCAGGTCTGCAGGGTCTGCGCCGAGGGGGCCAGTTTGATGTCGTCGAGCAGGATGCCGGCGTTGTTGACCAGGATGTCCAGGCGGCCGTGACGCTCGGTCACGGCCTGCACGGCGGCGGCGATGCTGGCGGCATCACCGACGTCCAGCTGGATCGCTTCCACCGGTAGGCCCTCGGCCTGCAGCTTCAGTGCCTCGGCCACGGCGACGTCGCGCTTGCGCCCGGCCAGCAGCGTATGCACGCCGGCCTGGGCCAGCTGACGGACGGTTTCCAGGCCGATGCCGCGGGTGGCACCGGTGACCAGGGCGATCTTTTGGGTAGCGGTATTCATAGGAAAAACCTCGCGGGGGAAGGAATCAGTGGTGGATGGTCGGTTCGCCGTGGGTCACCAGCTGCCCGCCACCATTACGGCTGACGAACTTGCGCAGGGCCACGTAGAACACCGGGGTCAGGAACAGGCCGAACAGGGTGACGCCCAGCATGCCGGCGAACACCGTGATACCGGTCACCGAGCGGACTTCCGCACCGGCGCCATGCGAGATCACCAGCGGGATGGTGCCGGCGATGAACGCGATGGAGGTCATCACGATCGGGCGCAGACGCAGGCGGCATGCTTCCAGTGCAGCCTCCACGATGCCCTTGCCGCCCATTTCAAGTTCGCGGGCAAACTCGACGATCAGGATGGCGTTCTTGCATGCCAGGCCCATCAGCACCACCAGGCCGACCTGCACGAACACGTTGTTGTCACCGCCCGTCATCCATACGCCGAACAACGCAGACAGCAGGGTCATGGGGACAATCAGGATCACCGCCAGCGGCAGCGACCAGCTTTCATACAGCGCGGCCAGCACCAGGAACGCCAGCAGGATCGCCACCGGGAACACGATGAACGCGGCCTTGCCCTGGGTGGCCTGCTGGTAGCTCAGGTCGGTCCACTCGGTCTGCATGCCCACCGGCAGCACCTGCCCGGCAATCTCGGTCAGCTTGGCCATGGCCTCGGCCGAGGACAGCATGCGCGGGTCGGCTTCGCCGGCCAGATCGGCCGCCGGGTAGCCGTTGAAGCGCAGCACCGGGTCCGGACCGTAGGTTTCCTTCACGGTGACCATCGAGCCGATCGGCACCATCTCGCCACGGTTGTTGCGGGTGCGCAGGCGACCGATGTCTTCCACGCTGTCACGGAACTGGCCGTCGGCCTGGGCAATCACCTGCCAGGTACGCCCGAACTGGTTGAAGTCGTTCACGTACGACGAGCCCAGGTAGGTCTGCAGGGTGTCGAACAACTCGGTCAGTTCCACGCCCTGGGCCTTGGCCTTGACGCGGTCCACTTCGGCATCCAGCTGCGGCACGTTGGCCTGGTAGCTGGTGATCGGGAACGCCATGCCCGGGGTCTGGGCGACGGCGCCCTGCATCGTGCTCACCGCGGTCTGCAGTGCGCCGTAACCGAGGTTGCCACGGTCCTGGATGAACATCTGGTAGCCGTTGCCGTTACCCAGGCCGAGGATCGGCGGCGGCATCATGGAGAACGCGAAGCCCTCCTGCAGCCCGGCGATCTTGGCGTTGATCTCGGCATTGATCTGCGCGGCGGTGCGGCCCTTGCGCTCACTGAACGGCTTGAGCGGAACGAAGGCCACACCGGTGTTGGGCGTGTTGGTGAACTGCAGCGCGTTCAGACCCGGGAACTGGATCGTGTGCGCCACGCCATCGGTGTTGCGCGCGATCTCGGCGACCTTGGCCAGCATGGCGTCGGTACGTGCGATCGAGGAGCCTTCCGGCAGCTTCACACCGGCGATCAGGTACAGCTTGTCCTGGGTCGGGATGAAGCCGGCCGGCACCGCCTTGAACATCAGGCCGGTGGCCAGCAGCAGGCCGGCATAGACCACGAACACCAGGCCGCGGCGGCCCAGCAGGCGGCCGACCGAACCGTGGTATTTCTCCGAACTGGTCTTGAAGAAGCGGTTGAACGGACGGAAGATCCAGCCGAACAGACGATCGATCAGACGGGTCAGGCCATCCTTGGGTGCACCGTGCGGCTTGAGCAGACGTGCGGCCAGGGCCGGCGACAGGGTCAGCGAGTTGATCGCCGAGATCACGGTCGAGATCGCGATGGTGACGGCGAACTGCTTGTAGAACGCACCGGTCACGCCCGACAGGAACGCCATCGGCACGAACACGGCACACAGCACCAGCGCGATCGCCACGATCGGCCCGGAGACTTCACGCATCGCCTGGTGTGCCGCGGCCAGCGGGGTCAGGCCTTCTTCAATGTTGCGCTCGACGTTCTCCACCACCACGATCGCGTCATCGACCACGATGCCGATCGCCAGCACCAGCCCGAACAGGGTCAAGGTATTGATCGAGAAGCCCAGCACGTACAGCGCCGCGAACGTACCCACGATGGACACCGGCACGGCGATCAACGGAATGATCGAGGCGCGCCAGGTCTGCAGGAACAGGATCACCACCAGCACCACCAGCGCGATGGCTTCCAGCAGCGTGGAGACCACGGCCTTGACCGAGTCACGCACGAAGATGGTGGTGTCGTACACCGCTTCGTACTTCACGCCGGCCGGGAACTGCTTGGTCAGCTCATCCATGGTGTGGATGACCGAGTCACGGATCTCCAGCGCATTCGCACCCGGGGCCTGGAAGATACCGATACCGACCGCGTTCTTGCCGTCCAGCTGCGAGCGCAGCGTGTAGTCACCGGCACCCAGTTCCAGGCGGGCGACATCGGACAGGCGGACCACTTCACCGTCGTCACCGGCCTTGAGCACGATGTCGCGGAATTCCTGCTCGCTGCGCAGGCGACCCTGGGCGTTGATGAGGGTCAGGAAGTCGCTGCTCGGCATCGGCTCGGCGCCGAGCTGGCCGGCCGAGACCTGCACGTTCTGCTCGCGCATCGCACGCACCACGTCGCTGGCGGTCAGGCCGCGCGCGGCGATCTTGTCCGGGTCCAGCCACGCACGCATGGCGTAGTCACCGCCGCCGAACATCTGCGCATCACCGACGCCCTGCAGGCGTGCCAAGGCATCCTTGACGTGCAGGCGGGCGTAGTTGCGCAGGTACAGCGAGTCGTACTTGCCGTCCGGCGAGGTCAGGTGGACCACCATCAGGAAGGTCGGCGACTGCTTCTGGGTGGAGACACCCTGGCGGCGCACGTCCTCGGGCAGGCGCGCCTGCGCCTGGGCGACGCGGTTCTGCACCTTGACCGCGGCTTCGTCCGGATCGGTACCCGGGCGGAAGGTCACCGTCATCTGCAGCACGCCGTCCGAGCCGGCGACGGACTTGATGTACATCATGTCCTCGACGCCGTTGATCGCTTCTTCCAGTGGCGTGGCCACCGTTTCAGCGATCACTTTGGGGTTGGCGCCCGGGTACACCGTGCGCACCACCACCGAGGGCGGCACCACTTCGGGGTACTCGCTGATCGGCAGCATCGGGATCGCGATCAGGCCAGCGGCGAAGATCACGATCGACAGCACCGCCGCGAAGATCGGCCTGTCAATGAAAAAACGGGAAAAGTCCATGGGTGGATTCCTGGGGTTTCACCAGCGCCGGCGTGCACGACCCCGGCCGCTGTCGCAGGCGACAGCGGTGGCGGGTTCCCCTGCACGGGGCGATGGCAGTCACGGTAGAGCCGACCGTTGATCGGCTGCTATGTAGAACCGACGGTCAGTCGGCTGCCCTTCAATTCTTTGCAACAGCCGGCGCGGCTACCGGTGCGGCAACCGGCTGCATCGCAACGGCCTTGGCCTGGACCGGCATGCCGGGCATGAAGACTTTCTGCACGCCGTCGATGATCACGCGGTCTCCGGCCTTCAGGCCCTGCTCGACGATGCGCAGGCCGTCGGCGGTGCGGCCGAGTTCAATATCGCGGCGCTGTGCCTTGTTGTCCTTGTCGACCACGTAGACGAACTTGCGGTCCTGGTCGGTCAGCACGGCCTTGTCATCGATCAGCATGGCCTGGAACTGGCCGCTGCCCAGCAGCTGCACGCGGGCGAACAGGCCCGGGGTGAAGGCGCGGTCGGCGTTGTCCAGCAGCGCGCGGACCCGGATGGTGCCGGTGCTGCGGGTCACCTGGTTGTCCAGGAAGTCGACCTTGCCTTCATGCGGGTAACCGGTCTCGCCGGACAGGCCGACCTTCACCGGCATTTCGCTGTCGCGTTCGCTCGGGCGTTCACCCTTGCGCGCCATCTGGGCGTAACGCAGGAAGGTGCCTTCATCGGCATCGAAGTACACATGGACCTTGTCCAGCGAGACCAGCGTGGTCAGCACGCTGGCGCTGTCGCCGGCGGTGACGAGGTTGCCTGCGGTCACCATCGCGCGACCGGCGCGGCCGTTGATCGGCGCGCGCACCTGGGTGAACTCCATGTTCAAGCGCGCCGCATCGACGGCAGCCTGAGCGGCCTGCACCTGCGCCAGGGCCTGCTCGGACACCGCACGGCGCTGTTCCCAGGTCTCGGTGGAGATGGCCTGCTGGTCGGACAGGCGCCGGGCACGGTCGGCTTCGCTGCGGCTCACCTGGGCCTGGGTGCGCGCGCGGTTGAGCTCGGCGGTGGCGCGATCCAGCTCGGCGCGGTAGCTGCGCGCGTCGATGGTGAACAGCACATCGCCCTTCTTGACCTCCTGGCCTTCGACATAGTTGACCTTGTCGATGTAGCCGGAGACGCGCGGGCGCAGTTCAACGCTTTCGACCGCTTCGACGCGGCCACTGAAGTCGTCCCACTGGCTGACCTGCTTGACCAGTACCGGGGCGGCACTGACCGAGGGCGGCGGCGGCATGCCGGCTTCTTCAGCGTGGCTGCCACTGCAGGCGGTCAGCACCGCGGCGGCGAGGATGGAAACGCCGGCCATGGTCAGCCGTCGGGTGAAACGATGCGGGGAGGAGTTGGAAGTCATGTCATGCATCCGTACGTAGGGGTGGTGATACAGAATCGAAAACGTGGGGCGACGTGGGGGGCGTAGCCTGGGACCTGAACCTTGGTAGAGGTCAAGCCGTGCCGACCGTGTCGCGCGACATCGGCGGGGGGCGGTCCAGATGCAGCAGCCCGCGCGGCAGTTCGGCATCGCGTGCATCGCAGCGCACGATGGCGCGGTTGTCGGTGCAGTTGTCGAGCAGCGAGACCACACGACGGCCGACGAGCAGCGCGCTCGGCCATTCGATACAGGCTTTGGCCGCATTGGCCGGGGTGCACACCGGATCGCACACTTCCAGCATCTGCGCGCGCACGCCCAGTGCCTGGGCTTCCTGGTGCAGCACCTGCGCGTACATGCGCGTGGCGGACATGGTGATGGAGGACTCACCGTGCCCGGCCCACGGCTTGAAGCCGGCCGGCCCGCCGACCAGCACGTAGCGCCGCACCTGGGCGCCACCGCGCACCAGCGGCAGCAGATGGCGGCCGGCATGCACGTGCGGCATCACGTCGGCCAGCAGCGCCTGCAACAGCGCATCGCCGCTGCGGTCGGTCACCCGCCCACGGTTGTACGGCCCGCCCATCGCATCCACCACGGCCGCCAGCGCGCGGGGACGTCCGCCGACGCGCTCGGCCACGGTGCGCGCCGAGGCGTCGTCGCCCAGCGAACCGAGCAGGACTTCCAGCCCCGGCTCATCGGCGAACTGCTCCTGCAGCGCGGCCAGCCGGCCGGGGTCGCGGCCGACCACCAACACGGGGCTGCCGGCCTCCAGCAAGGCCGCCACGATCCCCTGGCCCACGCTGCCGGTGCCACCGAGCACCAGCACCTCGGGGGCCAATGTCCCATTCATGGGACTTTCACTCCCGTCGCCGGGATAATCCCAATTCGACCCAGTCGGTCGCCATTGCGCGAGCCCAGCCGGAAGCTGCCGCCGCGCTGCATGTTGGCAGGCGGGGTAAACTCCCGAAAAGCCTTGCGGGACAAGGAGCCCGGACGGACTTCCACGGTCATCGCGAGGTCCAGCGGGACGTTGGGGCCGCTACGCAGGCGGCCAAGAATGTTCCGCAACCACATGGTTGTCGTCCTTCATATCTGGAATGGCGCCAGATTAGTCCTCAAACTCCCCCTTGATTAGTCCGGATTTAGGGGAATAATCATCCCGTGCCCGGCACAATCATTTGCGGCACTCTTCCCCTCCCCCGACTTTGGATCCCGTCATGGCCCACGATCTCAACGACACGCTGATCTTCGTCAAAGTGGTCGAGCAAGGCAGTTTCATCGCCGCCGCCACGGCACTGGGGCTCCCCAAGACGACGGTGAGCCGCAAAGTGCAGGAACTGGAAACGCGTCTCGGCGCACGCCTGCTGCACCGGACCACCCGCCGCCTCGGCCTCACCGAGGCCGGCTCGGTCTATCACGAGCATTGCCAGCGCATCGCACGCGAGCTGGAAGAAGCCGAAGGTGCGGTCAACCAGCTGCAGTCCGGCCCGCGCGGCTGGCTGCGCTTCACCGTGCCCTACTCGATCGGCATCACCTGGATCGCGCCGCTGCTCGGCCAGTTCCATGCGCAGTACCCGGAAATCCAGCTGGACATGCATCTGGGCAACGAGAAGCTCGACCTGATCGCCGGTGAAGCGGATCTGGCACTGCGCGTGGGCACCCTGCCCGACTCCAACCTGGTCGCGCGCAAGCTTGGCAGCCTGCGCACGCAGGTATTCGCCAGCCCGGCCTATATCGAACGCTACGGCGAGCCGCTGCATCCGGATGAGCTGCAGTTCCACCGCATCCTGGCCATGCGCAAAGCGCGCAACCTCAACAACAACCGCTTTTTCTGGCAACTGGGCGAGAACGGCGGCGAGCTGCTCGATTTCCCGGTGAATCCGCTGCTGGTGGCCAATGATCCGTCGGCGTTGAACGGTGCACTGGTGTGCGGCGAAGGGTTGCTGTTGACCGGTGACGTGATGGCCAAGCCATTCGTTGAATCCGGGATGGTGCGCCGCGTGCTGGCCGGCTGGACCGGGCCGGAAGTGGACTTCAACGCGGTGTTCGCCGGCGGCCGGCTGGTCTCGCCGAAGGTGCGCGCGTTCGTCGATTTCCTGGTCGAGAAGATGAACTTCGATGCCAACTACATGCTCGCGCAATGCCCGGCGGCGAAGCTGGCCAAGCAGCAGCAGACCCAGGTGGAAACGGAGCTGCAGGCGGCCGGGAAGCGGATTCTGGAGACGGTGACCGCGGGGTAATGCGGCTTCATCAGCGCAGTGCCGTATGAACGACAACGCCGCCCTTGGGCGGCGTTGTCGTTTGGGCGGTGCGGGAATGCAGGTGTGCGAGCGGACGGAATCATTCCGCGCGTACCGGCCAATGGCCGGTACCCACAAGAATGCCGCCTGCAAGGGCGGCATTCTGTTCCCGCCTACGGCGCGAACGTTGCAACAAAACGCGTCGCGTTATTGTTGCAAAGGAATCACACGGATCTCGACGCGGCGGTTCTGCGCGCGGCCGGCATCGGTGTTGTTGTCGGCAATCGGGTAGGCCTTGCCGGCACCCAGGGTTTCGATGCGGGCGCGCTGCACGCCCTGGCCGGCCAGGTAGGCGGCGACCGAATCGGCACGTTCCTTGGACAGGCGGTTGTTGACCGCGTCGCTGCCGATGCTGTCGGTGTGGCCGACGACTTCGATCATGGTCTGGTTGTACTCGGCCAGCGTGCTGGCCACGCCGTTGAGCGAGCTGTAGAACTGCGGCTTCAGCGTGGACTTGCCGAAATCGAAGGTGATGCCGTCCGGCAGGTTCAGGACCAGGTTGTCGCCATTACGGGAGACGTCGATACCGGTGTTGGCGGTACGCTCGCGCAGCGCGCGTTCCTGGCGGTCCTGGTACTGGCCGACGGCCGCGCCGCTCAGTGCGCCGATACCGGCACCGATCATGGCGTGCTGGCGGCGCTCGGTGGCGCTGTTGCCGCTGAGCAGGCCCGCGGCGACGCCGACGGCGGTGCCGATCAGGGCATTGCGGCCGGTACGGTTCTGCTGTTCGACGGGGTTGCCGTACTGGTCACTCTGGACGTACGAGCCGCCGGTGGCGCAGGCCGTCAGGGCGGCAGCGGTCATCAGGGCCAGGGCCACGTTGCGGGTTGCGGGTCGAATCATGAGGTTTCTCCTTGGTTACCGGACGCCGCCGGCGTGCGGGGCGTGAAGAGCATAAACAGCCCAACGCGATGCCGGCATGATGAGTGTCACGCCCGGCAGCTCCCTGTTCAGGTAAACGGTTACGGCGAAAGCGACTTTTACGGGACGCCGGTCACGCCCCGCCGGTATGCCGATACGCTGCCAACGCGGCATCCCGACCCTCGCTCAGATCCACCAGCGGCAGGGTCGGATACCCGGGCGCGAGCTCGGCCAGCAGCTGCGGCGATTGCCACGGGGCGAAGCGCGCCTTCACCGGTAGTGCCCCCAGTTCGGGTACCCAGCGCGTGATGTAGCGCGCCTGCGGATCGAACTTCTGCGACTGCGTCACCGGATTGAAGATCCGGAAGTAAGGCGCCGCGTCCGCCCCCGTGCCGGCAACCCATTGCCACCCCATGGTGTTGTTGGCCAGATCCGCGTCGACCAGGGTGTCCCAGAACCAGCGCGCGCCTTCGCGCCAATGCTGGCGCATGTGCTTGCACAGATAGCTGGCGACGATCATGCGCACGCGGTTGTGCATGTAGCCGGTGGCCCACAGCTCGCGCATCCCCGCATCCACGATCGGGATGCCGGTACGGCCCTGCTGCCACGCACGCAGCGCGTCGGCATCGGGCTTGGCCCAGTCGAACTGATCGAAGCGCGGGTTGAGGTTGTGATCCGGGGTCTGCGGGAAGTGATGCAGCAGGTGATACGAAAACTCGCGCCAGCCCAACTCGCGGATGTAGCCGTCGATGTCGGCATCGCGACTGGCGCTGCGCTCGCCCTGCAGACGACGCGCGATCTGCCACGGTGCGATCTCGCCGAAATGCAGATGCGGCGACAGCATCGAGGTGCCCACACGGTCCGGCAGATCACGCTGCTCGCGATACCCGTTGAGTGCACCGTCGATGAAGACGCCCAGCGCCTCGTGCGCGCCCGCCTCGCCCGGTTGCCAGTGGTCCCAGAACTGCCGATCCCACGGAATCGACGGTGCCAGGCCGAGCGTGTCGAGGCTCTCGCCGCTGGCGCTGTGCGCGGGCAGCCGATCCGGCAATCGGGTCGGGGCCGGCAACTGCAGACGGGTCAGCGCATTGCGCCAGAACGGGGTGAACACCTTGTACGGGCCACCCTGCTGGGTCGCCACATCCCACGGTTCGAACATCAGGCTGCCGTTGTGGCTTTCGGCATCGATACCCTGCTCGCGCAGTTCCCGCTTGATCTTCGCATCGCGTGGCTGCGTGGCCGGCTCGTACTTTCGGTTCCAGTACACCGCGACTGCACCGGTCTGCTCGATCAGCTGCTGCAGCTGTGCCTGGCTGTCGCCCTGGCGGAGCACCAGCGAGGAGCCGCGCGCGCGGAGCTCGGCGTCCAGCGCGGTGAGTGAGCGATGCAGCCACGTATCCGATGCAGCGCCCGGGGTCCAGTCGCCCTCCTCCTGCGGCGCATGGATGTAGACCGGCACCGGCACGTGGCCTGCGTCCAAGGCGGCCTGCAGGGCCGGGTTGTCCTGCAACCGCAGATCACGACGAAACCACACCAGCGCTACCGACACGAGACTACCCCGGAAGATTCTTGAGGCAATGATAGCCAGTACAGGTGAAGGGGAGGCAGCGATCGCGCGTGAATGGCCCGCACTGTTCCACATCGCCGCGCTTGACCTCAATCGTGCTTGAGGTTCTATCGTGGCATCACCGTGCTGCGTGCCGGCACCGCCCTCATCTGCTCTTCCGGAGATATCCATGGCCTACACCCTCCCCGCCCTGCCCTACGCCTACGACGCACTCGAACCGCACTTCGATGCACGCACGATGGAAATCCATCATGCCAAACACCACCAGGCCTACATCACCAACCTCAATGTCGCGCTCGCCGATGCCGGGGTCCAGAGCACGGATATCGATGCACTGATCGCCGATATCGGCTCTCTGCCCGAGGGGGTGCGCAACGCCGTCCGCAACAACGGCGGCGGGCATGCCAATCACAGCCTGTTCTGGACGGTGCTGACCGCCAGCAGCGGCCAGCCGGACGGCACTGTTGCGGCCGCCATCGAGCGCGACCTCGGCGGCTACGCCGCGTTCAAGGACGCCTTCACCAAGGCTGCGCAGACCCGTTTCGGCAGTGGCTGGGCGTGGTTGACGTTGAGCCGTGATGGCACGTTGCGGGTGGAGAGCAGCCCGAACCAGGACAACCCGTTGATGGGCGAGTTCGCCGGCCTTTCCGGCGGCACGCCGATCCTGGGGCTGGATGTGTGGGAACACGCCTACTACCTCAACTACCAGAACCGCCGCCCGGACTACATCGCCGCCTTCTTCGAACTGATCGACTGGGCCGAAGTGGCGCGCCGTTACCAGGCGGCCGGCGGCCGTTGATGGGCGCCGGTACTACACGGTAGACGCATCGATGGATATCCCCGCACTGCAACGCCTGCTCGAGCGTGGACGCGACAGCGCTCTGCTCCGCTTCGGCCTGGGCAAGGCCCTGCTCGACGCGGGCGACAGCGCGGAGGCGGTCATCCATCTGCAGCGCTGTGTCGCACAGGATCCGCGCTACTCGGCGGGCTGGAAATGGCTGGGTAAGGCACATCTGGCGGCAGGCGATACGGACGCGGCAGCACAGGCGTGGCGGGAAGGCAGTGCTGTCGCCGAGACCAACGGCGACAAGCAGGCGGTCAAGGAGATGGCCGTGTTCCTGCGGCGGCTGCAGAAGACAGACGCGGGCCGGGCGTGATCGCCCGGCACCGCTACCAGAGCAGGCCGTTGTTGTAGAGTGCGATCAGGGCCCACACCAAAGCGATCACCGCGAAGCCGGTGAAATAGGTCCAGTTCTGGTGTGCGGCCGTCCAATCGTCTTTTCCAAAGCGGCCGCCGCTGAAAGCGAACAGCGCGACACGCCCGATACCGAACACCAGAATCTGCACGATGAAGCCGACCACGATCCAGTGGATCACGGTCAGTACGCCGCGCTTGATCTCCTCTTCCATGTGCTGCCGCCCACTCCGTTGAAAAGCCTGACATCGACGATGCGCAGGCGACCAACACTGAGCATAGCGGACGAAAAAATCAATCGCCTTTCGCGCGCCGCTGCTGCGCATCGAAGCGCTGCATGGAGGTACGAATCAGCGCCTTGGCCTCGGCGGCATTGCCCCAACCGTTGAGCTGGACCGGATTGCGGCCGGCCGGCAGGTCTTTGTAAACCCGGAAGAAGGCTTCGATGCGCTGCCGTTCGATCAGCGGCAGATCATTCAGATCGCGGATGTTGGCGTAGGTCGGGTCGATCTTGTCGGTCGGCACGCCGATCACTTTCTCATCCTGCTCCCCGTCATCGACCATCTTCAGGAAGCCGATCGGACGGAACCGTACGATCACGCCGGGATGCAACGGCTCGCGGGTCAGCACCAGTGCGTCGAGCGGGTCGTTGTCGCCGGCCAGGGTGCGCGGCATCGAGCCGTAGTTGGCCGGGTACGCCACCGGCATCGACTGGAAGCGGTCCACGTGGACCAGACCGTCCTCCTTGATCTCGTACTTGGTGAAGCTGCCGGCCGGTATCTCCACGGCCAGATGCACTTCGTCCGGCGCGTTCTTCGGCTGCGCGGCGAGGAAGGGGTGCAGGACGGCGTTGCCGGCGACGCTGGCACCGGCGAGCAGCAGCAGCGAGGCGGCCAATACGGCCAGCCCGAGGGAACGGCGATGGATCATCTCAGTCTCCACGAATGGCCGGGCGCGCAGCAGCGGCCCGGCCGGTCGGTCATTCCCAGCAACGGTCGGCGCGGCCCTTCAGGGTCTGGGCGCGCGTGCAGTCACGGGGGGCGATGCGTCCCTGCGTCAGTTCGGCTTTCTGTTTGCGGCCATCGGTGCCGCGTGTCAACTCGAAGCCGTCGTACAGGCGGCCGGTGACGGTGCGCGCCTCGTAACGCAGGTGGCTGGGATCGATCTTCAGCACCTGGAACAGCTGCGTGTCCTCGCCGACCGGCGCCATGGTGGCGCGGGCCTCATCGGACAGCCGGTACTGCTTCGGCCCGGCCACGGTGACCACGAACTGTGGCGTCGCGCCCTGGCCTTCGCCACGGCGGCCGTAGGTGTGGTCGTGGCCCTGCAGGACCAGATCGACCTGGTGGCGGCGCACCACCGGCAGCAGCACATCGCGCAGTTCGGTGTTCTCGCGGCCCTCGCGCGGGGAATAGAACGGCTGGTGCAGCAGCACGATGCTCCACGGGTGCGGATTCTCCGCCAGCACGGTGTCCAGCCAGGCGGCCTGCGCCTTGGCGGTGCCCAGATCGAGCGCGGAGGTGCCGTCGAGCACGGCGATGCGCACGCCCTGGTAGTCGAACCAGTAGGTGCTGGTATCCGCGGCGTCCACACCATTACGCGGCAGTGCGAACGTCACCGGCCAATGGCGGCCGAGCACGCGACGCTCCTGCGGGGTGTCTTCAAACTCCTCGAAGTACTCGTGGTTGCCGATCGCCGGGGCCACGGCGGTCTCCTGCGGCAGCCAGCCGGCAGCGGCGAACCACTCGCCCCACTCGCTGTCGTCCTGCCCGTCGCCCCCGCTGACCAGGTCACCGGCGAACAGGCTCAGGCGCGCGTCCGGGGCGGCCTTGATGCCGGCCCGCATCACCCGCGAGACGTGGCTGAGGTTCTTGTTCTGGGTATCACCGAAGTACAACAACGTGAGCGGCTGCTCGGCACGGCCGGCGGTGCGCAGTTGGTTCCATGCACTCCAGGTGTTCTGACCCTGCACGCGCCACAGGTAAAGCGTATCCGGCTGCAGGCCGGTGATGTCGGCACGGTGATGATGGGACGCGCCCAGTTCGGTGGTCAGCGCCTGCGTGGTGGCGGTGATCCGGGTCGGCGTGCCCACATCCGGCGAGTCGCCGGCGGCGACCCACTCCAGCACCGGCGCCTTGACCGAGGTGTCGGTGCGCCACGCAACCGAGAAGCCCCGTGCGGCGTCCTGCGCCGGCGAGGCGACCAGGCGGTCCGGGAAGCCGGTCGCCGCGTAGTGGCGGTTGCCGGCCGGCACCTGGGTGTTGGGCTCGGCACCGGTCTCGGGGCCCTTCTTTGCCGAGGCGCTGCCACTGCACAGCAGCAGCGCCATCGTCAGCGCGGTCAGGGCGGCAGGAACGCGGCTCACGCGCCGCACTCCAGCGGCAGCGACAACTGCTTGGCGATGCTCGCCCAGTCGAAGGCGACCACGCCCTGGTCATCGTGCACGGCATACAGCGCGCCATGCGGGAAACGCGCGGACGGTGCCTGCATCGACCAGATGCCGTCGGTGTTGGCCACCGTGTTGCCCTGGAACGCACCGACATGCTTCAGGCTGTGCCGGTCGAACAGATGGAACACGCTGCGCTGCTTGCCCTGCTCGGTGGTGATCCACCAACCGTCCTTGCCGCAGGTCCGCAGCATCACGCCTTCGGCCTGGGCCTGGAAGGCATCGCGGCCAAACGTGGTGCCACTGAAGCGGCCTTCCAGCGTATAGACCTTGAACTCGCTGGCGTAGGCTTCGTCTTCTTCAGCGATCAGCAGGCGGTCGTTGGCCGGGTCGCCCCAGATCGATTCGACCACCCGCAGCGCGCCCGCTTCGGTGGTGTCACCGATGCTGGCGGTGAGCGCAGCCTGCGCCTTGCCGCCCTGCACGGTGAGCGCGTAACGCCGCACGCGCTTGTCCAGTTCGGCCAGCGGCGGCAGCACGTCGTTGCCCTGCGCGTCTTCGCCCGCGTCGTAGGAATCGGTGACGTAGACATCGTAGCCGTTGCCCTGCTTGTTCACCCACAGCCCGTACGGCTTGCGCAGATCATCGGCGCCGAACACGCCCAGCGGGCTGAAATCCGGCAGCTGCAGCACCTGCACACGGTGGCTGTCACGCTCCACGATCAGCACCAGGTCATCGACCACGGCAATGCCGTTGGGGCGATCGAACTGACCCGGCGCGGTGCCGAGGCTGCCGACGTCACGCAGCTTCGCCCCGGTCTGCCCGTCGTAGACCACCAGCTTGTCGGTGGCCTTGGCGGTGGCGATCAGCCAGACCTGGCCGTCGGGCGTGGTCCAGCTGGCCGGCGAGTCGATGTTGTCGTCCGGGGTCATCGGAGTGAGGAACGCCTCGGCGACGGTGGCCACATCGCGTGGCGTGGAGGCGTCGGTGCCGGTCGGTGCGACCCCCGGGGCCGGCGCCGCTGCGTCGGGCGCGGCTGCCGGCTGGCAGGCGGTCAACAGCGCCAGTGCGAGCAGGCTCAGACCATGGGACGCGCGCATCACAGGGCCACCTTCAGGCCGAGGGCGTAGGTGCGGCCGTATTCTTCGTTCTGCAGGGTGCGCGAGCGCACGCCCTGGTACAGCTCCAGCGGCTTGTCGAGCAGGTTCTGGGCTTCGAAGTAGACGCTCACGTTCGAGGTGATCTTGTAGTCCATGCTGAAGTCGAGCTGGGTGTTGGGCGCCACATAGATGTCATAGGCGCGGCTGTCGCCCAGTGAATCCAGGTACTCGCTGCGGTAGACCGCGGCCACGCGGGTGCTGAAGCCGGCCTTTTCATAGCCGATGTGCGCGCTGTACACGTGCTTGGAGGCACGCGGCAGCATGAAGTCGTCGCGCTCGCGGCCGGCCACGCCCGGATCGAAATCCGTATCCAGCCAGGTACCGCTGGCGCCGACCAGCAGACCATCCCAACCGGCCGGCAGGAAGGCGAGCTGCTGCTGCCAGTTGAACTCGGCACCCTTCACCGTGGCCTGGTTGCCGTTGATCACCCGGGTGACCTCGAAGTCCGGATACGCCGGATCGTTGTTGCTCACCGTGTTGACGATGTAGCCGTCGATCGACTTGTGGAACACGCCCAGCGAGACGATGCCGGTGCTGCCGATGTACTTCTCGAGCGAGAGGTCGATGTTCTTTGATTCATACGGATCCAGCTGCGGATTGCCGATCCGGACTTCCTCGTCACCGCGGCTCAGGCCGACCCGCGGCGCCACATCGCCAAACGACGGGCGCGACACGGTCTTGTTGGCGGCCGCACGCAGCACCCAGTCATCACCGGCGTCATAACGCAGGTGCAGGCCGGGCAGCACGTTGGTGTAGCTGCGGCTCACGCTCAACGGGGTGACCGTGAAGCTGCGGCCGTTACCGGCCACCTCGACGCTGTTGCCGGTGGCGCTGAACTGGGTGTTCTCCACACGCACGCCACCGATGATGCGCAGCGCGCCGACATCCCAGGTGCCCATCACGTAGCTGGCGAAGATGTCCTCACTGGCGGTGTAATCCTCTTCCAGCGAGGTCAGCGCATTGCCGCCGGCATCCTGCGGGCGGGCACTGTACTGGCCACCGGACTGCGCCCAGTAGCGGCGCATGGCATCCGAGCTCATGCCCTGGCCGAGGCTGCCGCCGCGGTGATCGGGGGTGGAGGTGGCCCAGTCCGACAGCGCCACGTCCGGACCAACGCGCAGTTCGCGCTCATCGACATTGACGTCGCGGTCGCGCCAGCGGCCGAGCAGGCCGAACTTGATGCTGGAGGCATCGCCATCGAAGCGCACGTTGATCTGCGCACTGCGCTCGCTGTCGTTGACCTGCTTGGGCGACACCACAAAACGATCGAAATCGTAGTTGCCGTTGTCCATCCACTGCGCGCTGGTCAGGGTGTAACGCGGAATGCCACTGTTCTGATCGACGCTGGCGCCGAGGTCATCGCCGTTGTACTCGAAACGCGCCTCCATCTCATCGTTGACGCGCTCTTCGGTACGCGTGTAACCGACCTTGTAATCGACCACCGCATTGGTCAGGCGGTTCTCGCCGCCGGCGCTGGTGGTGAAGGTGTTTTCTTTCTTGGTGCGGTAGCGCATGCGCTTCTGGATCGCATCGGCCGGCAGGTCATCGACGCGGTACTGGTTGCTGCCCAGCGCGGTGACGTCACCATCGCCGAAGTTGAAGATGGTGCGCTGGCGGGTTTCGGCATCGTCGAACTGGCTGTACAGCGTGCGCAGGTAATACCGATTGTCGTCATCCGGGTGCCAATCCAGATTGAGGTTCGCACCGATGCGCTTGCGCTCGATCTCGTACTTGCGCTGCTGCAGGCTGGTGGCGAACAGGTCGTCCTCGGCACCGCCGTCGAACTCGCCGTACTCCACTTCGGTGTTGTCCGATTCGAACTTGCGGTTCTGGTAGTTCACCCCCAACGCCACGCCGAAGGTATCGGCGAAGACTTCGCTGTAGTTGATCGCGGCCTTGGGGCTGGTGTTGCCGGAGAGCTGCTGATGGCTGGCTTCGATCTTGCCGCGCAGGTTGCGGCCTTCGCGGTCGAACGCCGAGGCGGACTCGACCAGGATCGCACCGCCGATCGCGTCGCCGGGCATGTCTGGGGTGGGCGATTTGACCACGCGCAGGCGCTCGGTCGAGTCGGAGGGAATCACGTCCAGCGGTGCAGCGCGGCTGGAATCCTCCGGCGTACCAATCGCGATGCCATCGACGCTGACGCTGTTGAGGTTGGCATCCAGGCCACGGATGACCACGAAGCGCCCCTCGCCCTGGTCACGGGTGACGCTGACGCCCGGCAGGCGCTGCAGCGATTCGGCCACGTTCTGGTCCGGATAGACGCCCATGGCATCGGAGGACACCGCATCTTCGATCGCATCGCTGCTGCGCTTGAGGTCGACCGCGCGGGTCTGCGACTCCAGCTGCGGGCGGACTTCGACCCGGTCCAGATCGATGGCGGCGGCACCGGCGGCGGCGCTGCCGGCCACGGTGCTGCCATCGGGCGTATCGGCGGCATGGGCCGACGGGGTGATCACCGCCAGCAACGAAAGGCTGATCGCCAGGCCCAACGGACGCTTCTTCTGCACTGCATTCCCCAATCTGTGTAAAGAATGGGTCAGCACGGTATGTCCGGGAGGTTGCATGAGGATGACACCGGGGACATCGAGCGCGGAGATCGGGGTCTGGGTAGAGCCGAGCCATGCTCGGCTGCCTCGGGTTGACGGGTGCGCCGGTGATCGGCTGCTTCATTGGCGGGCCTGCCGAGCGTCGGCTTCGGCATTGGCGGGCCTGCCGAGCGTCGGCTTCGTCACTGGCGGACCTGCCGAGCATGGCTCGGCACTACCGGGCATGGCGGCTTCGGCTTTTGGCTTCGGTTGGGCGTTGCGGCACACTAGTGTCATCTCCTCTCCCCTGATTCCCCCATGAAAATCGTCGAAGTGCGCCATCCGCTGGTGCAGCACAAGATCGGCCTGATGCGCGATGCGTCCCTGAGCACCAAGGACTTCCGCGAGCTGGCCAATGAACTCGGTGGGCTGCTGGCCTATGAGGCCACCGCCGACCTGGAGACCGAAGCCCACACCATGGCCGGCTGGGCGGGCCCGGTGACGGTGCAGCGCATTGCCGGGGCCAAGATCACCGTGGTGCCGATCCTGCGCGCCGGCCTGGGCATGCTCAGTGGCGTGCTCTCGCTGATCCCCGCCGCGCGGGTGAGCGTGGTCGGCCTGCAGCGCGATGAGGAAACCCTGCAGCCGGTGCCCTACTTCGAGCGCCTGACCGGCCGCCTGGAAGAGCGCGACGCGCTGATCCTGGACCCGATGCTGGCCACCGGCGGCACCCTGATCGCCACCATCGACATGCTCAAGCGCGCCGGCGCACGCCGGATCAAGGGCATCTTCCTGGTCGCCGCACCGGAAGGCATCGCCGCCGTGCAGGCCGTGCACCCGGACGTGGAGATCTTCACCGCCGCCATCGATGCCCAGCTCAACGAGAAGGGCTACATCCTGCCGGGCCTGGGCGATGCGGGCGACCGCATCTTCGGGACCCGCGTGGTCGGTTGATCCGCTCGTTCTGACCGGCGGCCCTCAACGGCCGTCGGTGCTTCACATGGCCTGGCCATGCCCTGGCCTCGCACCGGGTTGATGCCCGGTGCCGGGGGGTGCCGTGCCGCCCGCCCCGCGGGCAAAACCGTGGGGGTGGGCACGCGGGTGCGCCGGGCGCGGGCCGGCCCGGCCACACCGACCCGTAAGCCCA
>NZ_JBDJOA010000014.1:0-77011 GCF_039674765.1 Stenotrophomonas sp. TWI273 | reverse complement strand
TCCTCGCCGCGCGCCCCCCCACGTCCAGCGCTCCGGGTTCTGGCCCGGGGCGGGGGGGGCCCGTGCCCCCGGAGGCGCCCCACTACCGGTGTGGTTGCACAGGCGGTTGCGCCGGGCGGTGCGCGGCCGGGCCAACCGTAGCGTTACGCCAGCGCGCGGGCCTTCAGTTCGCCCTGTTCGTGCACGGTGCCGAAGCGACCCTTTTCATCGCGTGACACCTGCGCCAGCGCGCACTGCGGGTCGTGGGTGAAGAACAGATGGACGTTGCGGGCCAGCTTGTCTTCCAGGAAGCTGCGCTTCTCGTCGATCAGTAGTTCGGCGTTGCGGTCGTAGCCCATGGTGATCGGCACATGCACCCACGAGCGGCCCGGGATCAGGTCCGCACAGAACACCACGCCGCCCCGCGCCTGGCCATCCACCGTCTCCGGCCCGATGATCTCGGCCAGCATCAGGCCGGGCGTGTGCCCGTCGCTGAAGCTGAAACGCACGCTGTCGCCCAGGGTGGTGGAATATGGACCGTCGACGATCTCCAGACGGCCACTGGCCTGCAGCAGGCCGGGCAGTTCCGGGATGAAACTGGCCCGGTCGCGCGGATGCGGATGCAGCGCACGTGCCCAGTGCTCGGCCCCGACCAGGAAGGTCGCATTCGGGAACAACAGTTCCGGCGAGCGCCCTTCGCTCCACGGTGCCAGCAGGCCGCCGGCATGATCGAAATGCAGATGGCTCAGCACCACCACGTCGATGTCTTCGTGCTCGAACCCGGCCTCGCGCAGGGATTCGATCAGCACATGGCCGGGCTCCTGCACGCCGTATCGGTCCCGCAGTTTCGGCTCGAAGAACGCCCCGATCCCGGTTTCGAACAGCACCGTCTTGCCGGCCAGTGGGCTGGCGAGCAGTGCACGGCAGGCCAGTTCGATCCGGTTGAGATCGTCCGGCACTGCCCATTTTTCCCAGACCGCGCGCGGCGCATTACCGAACATCGCGCCGCCGTCGAGTTTCTGCGAGTTACCGCGGATGGACCATAGTTTCATTGGCAAATTATCGTCGCGCCCCTGTTAAATATTCGCTAGCCATCGCCCATGAAAAAACCCCGCCACTGGGACGGGGTTTCTCGTTTCTGCGGTCAATCAGTGCGCCTGGCTGACCGCGGCGCTGCCGACCGGATTGCGCGGGTCGCTGCCACCGCTGAGGACATTGCTGCGGCGGTCCCATTCCACGGTCTGCAGGTTGCCCCAGACATGGCTGGAGCCGCGGCCACCCGCGGCGGTGTCGCCGGGCAGATCGATCCTGTGGCCCATCGCCTGCAGCTGTTTGATGGTGCCCGCATCGAAGGTGCCGCTCTCGGCCTCGATCAGGTCCGGCAGCCACTGGTGGTGGTAGCGCGGCAACGCAGCGACCTGCTGGGCGGTCAGGCCATCGTCGTAGCCGAGGATGCCCAGCAGCACCATGGTGATGATGCGGCTGCCACCGGGCGTGCCGAGCACCACGACCTTGTCGGCGGACTCCATGAAGGTCGGGGTCATCGAGCTGAGCATGCGCTTGCCCGGCTTGGGCGCATTGGCCGCATAGCCCATCACGCCGAAGGCATTGGGCGTGCCCGGCTTCAGCGCGAAATCGTCCATTTCGTTGTTCAGCAGCACGCCGGTACCCGACGGAATCAGGCCCGAGCCGTACAGCAGGTTCACGGTCTGGGTCGCGCCGACGCGGTTGCCCTCGCGGTCGATGATCGAGAAATGCGTGGTCTCGTCATCTTCCAGCGGGGTCGGGTTGCCCGAGAGCAGATCGCTCGGGGTCGCCTTCTCCGGATGGATGGTGGCACGCAGGCCCTGCGCGTAATCCTTGCTGGTCAGCACCTTCTGCGGGATATCCACGAAGTCCGGATCGCCCAGGAAGAAGGTGCGGTCGCGGTAGGCGCGGCGCATGGCTTCCACCACCAGGTGGGTGCGATGGGCCTGGTCGAGCGATTTCAGGTCCCAGCCTTCCAGGATCTGCAGCATGGCCGCCAGCGCGATGCCGCCGGAAGACGGCGGCGAGGCGGTGGTGATGGTCCAGTCGCGGTACTTGAAGGCGATCGGCTCGCGCAGCTTGACCCGATAGCCGGCCAGTTCCTCGGCGGTCCAATGGCCGCCGGCCTGCTTTACGCCCTTGAGCAGCAGCTTCCCGGTCTCGCCCCGGTAGAAACCATCGAAGCCCTGGTCGGCCAGACGCTCCATGGTCCTGGCCAGTTCCGGCTGGCGGAACAGGTCGCCCTCGGCGATCGGCTTGCCGTTGCGCTCATACACCTCGCGCGTGCCGGGATAGCGCTGCATCACCTCACGCCGGGACTGATAGCCCTTGGACATGCGCGCATACACCGGGAAGCCATCGCGCGCGATGCGCATCGCCGGCGCCAGCGAGGTCTTCAGCGGCAGCTTGCCGTGCTTGGAGGACAGTTCCACCAGCGCTGCCGGCAGGCCCGGGATACCGGCCGACCAGGCGCCATTGACCGAACGGTCGCGGTCCAGCTCGCCTTTCTTGTCCAGGAACGCTTCGGGCGTGGCGGACTGTGGCGCGGTTTCGCGCGCGTCCAGCATCACGTCCTTGCCGGTGGCTGCATCGTGCAGCAGGAAGAACCCGCCGCCACCAAGGCCGGAACTGATCGGCTCGACCACCGCCAGCGTGGCGGACACGGCCACGGCCGCATCGAATGCGTTGCCGCCCTTGGCCAGGATTTCCATGCCGGCTTCGGTGGCCAGGTGATGGCCACTGGCGACGGCTGCGCCGTCAGGATGCTTGGCCAGCGCCACCTGCGGGGATTCCGCAGCCCAGACGCTCGGGCTGACCAGCAGGACGAGCAGCAACCAACGACGCGACAGCGTTCTCATTTGGGCAGAAACTCCGTGACATACAATTCGGGATGATCGCGCTGCAGCCCGTGCAGCTTGGCCAGCAGGGCGTCCTGGGTTTCCGGAATGTCCGGATCGGGATCGATGCATTCGACCGGGCAGACGACCACGCACTGGGGTTCGTCGAAATGCCCCACGCACTCGGTGCAGCGGGCCGGATCGATCACGTAGATGGTTTCACCCATCGAAATGGCCTGATTGGGACAGGCGGGCTCACAGACGTCGCAATTGACGCAGAGCTCATTGATTTTCAGCGACATGGCGTTACTCCACGCCCGCGCCGGCGGATGAGAACCGGCCCACGCGGGCGCGCGGGCCGATCATCGGTGACGCCCCTGCGGGCGCCACCCGGGCCGCGCACAAGGCGCAGCCGCCACTGCACGGGTTACTTGGCTTCGACGAAGATGTACTCGGCGCCGGTCGGCTGGATGATCGACTGGACGCGGGCGTTGTCGGCGGCCTTGCCGATGAACACCACGCGCACACCCTTCATCGAGTCCGGCGAGACGTCCTTGAACACGGCCTGGATCATGTCGGCCATCTTGGCCGAGGCCGAAGAACCGAAGGCCAGCATGTTGCCCGGCTGCACGCCACGGCCCACGGCCTGGGTGGCGCTTTCGACCTGACGCTCATACTTGGCCGCGAATTCCGGATCCGATTCCGGGGCAAGGTAGTACAGGTACGGGCTGTTGCTGATGTTGCCCATGTTCTGCACGGCCACGGCCTGCAGGTACTTCTTCCAGCCGGCATCGTCATCGGCAGCCGGGGCGACCAGCGCCTGCTGGGCTTCGACGACCGGTGCGGCCTCTTCCTTCTTGCAGGCGGTGAAGGCCAGCGCGAACGACGCGATCAACATGGCACGCATGGTGTTGTTCATGGAATTCCTCCCTTGGTGATTCTTGGTATGTATGGGTCTGACAGGTACTACGCTTGGCCCGACTTCGCTTCACGGACCTTGCGCAGCGCCTCAAGCACAGCGGACGGCACAAAGCCGGACACGTCGCCGCCCAGACGGGCGATCTCGCGGACCAGCGAAGACGAAATGAAGCTGTGTTGCTCGGCCGGGGTCAGGAACAGCGTCTCGACCTCCGGGATCAGATGGCGGTTCATGCTCGCCATCTGGAATTCGTATTCGAAATCGGACACCGCGCGCAGGCCGCGCAGCAGGATGCCGCCCTGCACCGAGCGCACGAAATGCGCCAGCAGGGTATCGAAACCACGCACTTCCACGTTGCGGTTGTGGCCCAGCGCATCGCGGGCCAGCTGCACACGCTGCTCCAGCGGCAGGGTCGGCCCCTTGGACGGACTCTGCGCCACGCCCACCACCACCTTCTCGAACAGGGGCGCAGCGCGGTTCACCAGATCGATGTGACCGTTGGTGATCGGATCGAAGGTGCCCGGGTACACGGCAATGCGGCGGTTGGCCACGGTCATACGTCAGCTACGCGTGTTGGTCTGGTGAAAGTGTAGCAGTGGCGCGGCGATACAGGGCAAAACGCACCTCCCGGGTCCCCCCCTCGCGGTGCAGCAGCCACGGCGCGGGCATCCTCGGCGCCTGATCGGCCGGGGACTCCACGTACAGCCAGGCATCGGCGGCCAGATGTGACGGCAGCCCGGTGATCACCGCCTCCCACAGCCCATCGGCGAACGGCGGATCGATGAACACGATATCCGCCAGCGCTCCGGCCGGCTGACGCAGCCACTGCAGCGCATCGGCCTGTACCACCGCGATCTGCTCCTGCGCGCCCAACTTGGCGACCGACTCGCGCAACTGGCGGGACAATGCGACATCGCGCTCCACCAGCGTCGCCTGCGCCGCCCCTCGCGACACCGCCTCCAGACCCAGCGCCCCGCTGCCGGCGAACAGATCCAGCACCCGCGCCCCACCCAGCCGCGGCATCAGCCAATTGAACAGCGTCTCCCGCACCCGGTCACTGCTGGGCCGCAGCCCCGGTGACAGCGGCACCGGCAGCTTCGTATTGCGCCACTTGCCCCCGATGATCCGCACCTGGCCCACGGCCCCCGCCGGCTGACGCGGCTTCATGCGTGGCTCCGGAGACAGATGGAAGCGGGATGGGCGAACGGTCGGAAGAGAGTCATGGGCACGGATGGCAGGCGGTTCAGGACGACATTCTAGGCGGTCCGGTCGCTGTCTCTACCAGGCATCCCGATGCTGGAATGAAATGCAGCCACGCATGGCGTGGCTCTACCTGTCGCACGTCCGACCCACCTTGTAGAGGGTGGCGGGTACGGGGGCCGGGACCGTTGCGCAGCATGGATGCTGCCCACGAGGCCCCATGGATGGGTTCACGCCGCGTCCCGGCCCCCCGTACCCGCCGCCCTCCCACACGGACATGCAGGCGCCGCGCTCCTGCTTGCGATTCAGCCCCCGAAGCTGCCGACACTCTTGAATTCGGGACAATCCACCCCTACCCCTTGAGCCAGCCGCCGCGCCGGGCGCGGCAATGTCCCAAGGAGCAACACGACCCATGACCGTGCAGACCCAAAAAGAAACCCTGGGCTTCCAGACCGAAGTCAAACAGCTGCTGCAGCTGATGATCCACTCGCTGTACTCCAACAAGGAAATCTTCCTTCGCGAGCTCATCTCCAACGCGGCCGACGCCTCGGACAAGCTGCGCTTCGAAGCGCTGACCCAGCCGGCCCTGCTCGAAAACGACGGCGACCTGCGCATCCGCGTCAGTTTCGATGCCACGGCCAACACCCTGACCATCGACGACAACGGCATCGGCATGAGCCGGGATGAAGCGATCGCCCACCTGGGCACCATCGCCAAATCCGGCACCGGCGACTTCCTGCGCCAGCTCTCCGGCGACCAGAAGAAGGACTCCCAGCTGATCGGCCAGTTCGGCGTCGGCTTCTACAGCGCCTTCATCGTCGCCGACCAGGTCGACGTCTATTCCCGTCGCGCCGGCCTGCCCGCCAGCGAGGGCGTGCACTGGTCCTCGCGCGGCGAAGGCGAGTTCGACGTGGAACCCATCGACAAGCCCGAGCGCGGCACCCGCATCGTGCTGCACCTGAAGGACGACCAGCGCGACTTCGCCGACGGCTGGCGCCTGCGCGGCATCATCAAGAAGTACTCCGACCACATCGGCCTGCCGATCCAGATGGTCAAGGAACACCACGGCGACGACGCCCCGGCCGAGGTTGAATGGGAGACCGTCAACCGTGCCAGCGCCCTGTGGACGCGCCCGCGGACCGAGAT
Source organism: Stenotrophomonas sp. TWI273 (assembly GCF_039674765.1). Classification (NCBI taxonomy): domain Bacteria; kingdom Pseudomonadati; phylum Pseudomonadota; class Gammaproteobacteria; order Lysobacterales; family Lysobacteraceae; genus Stenotrophomonas; species Stenotrophomonas sp. TWI273. Next base: position 70,903 of record NZ_JBDJOA010000014.1, on the reverse strand, counting down.
CAGCGACGCCGAGTACCAGGAGTTCTACAAGCACGCCGCGCACGACCATCAGGATCCGCTGGCGTGGAGCCACAACAAGGTCGAAGGCAAGCTGGAGTACACCTCGCTGCTGTACGTGCCCGGCCATGCGCCGTTCGATCTGTACCACCGTGACGCGCCCAAGGGCCTGAAGCTGTACGTGCAGCGCGTCTTCGTGATGGACCAGGCCGAGCAGTTCCTGCCGCTGTACCTGCGTTTCATCAAGGGCGTGGTGGATTCCAACGACCTGTCGCTGAACGTCTCGCGCGAAATCCTGCAGTCCGGCCCGGTCATCGATTCGATGAAGTCGGCGCTGACCAAGCGCTCGCTGGACATGCTGGAGAAGCTGGCCAAGGACAAGCCGGAGGTCTATGCCGGCTTCTGGAAGCAGTTCGGCCAGGTGCTCAAGGAGGGCCCGGCCGAAGACTATGGCAACCGCGAAAAGATCGCCGGCCTGCTGCGCTTCGCCTCCACCCATGATGCCAGTGGCGAGCCCAGCGTCTCGCTGGCCGACTACGTGGGCCGCATGATCGAGGGCCAGGACAAGATCTACTTCCTGACCGGCGACAGCCACACCCAGGTCAAGGACAGCCCGCACCTGGAAGTGTTCCGCAAGAAGGGCGTGGAAGTGCTGCTGCTCACCGACCGCATCGACGAATGGCTGATGGGGTACCTGACCGAGTTCGATGGCAAGTCGTTCGTCGATGTCGCCCGTGGCGACCTGGACCTGGGCGCGCTGGAAAGCGCCGAAGACAAGCAGGCCCAGGAAGCCGTCGCCAAGGACAAGCAGGCGCTGGTGGACCGCATCAAGACCGCGCTGGGTGATGACGTCGCCGACGTGCGCGTCTCGCACCGCCTGACCGACTCCCCGGCGATCCTGGCGATCGGCGAGCAGGATCTGGGCCTGCAGATGCGCCAGATCCTGGAAGCCAGTGGGCAGAAGGTGCCGGACAGCAAGCCGGTGTTCGAGTTCAACCCTGCCCATCCGCTGATCGCCAAGCTGGATCAGGAAGGCGATGCCGCGCGCTTCGACGACCTGAGCCGCGTGCTGTTCGATCAGGCCGCGCTGGCCGCGGGCGACACGCTGAAGGACCCGGCAGCGTATGTGCGCCGGCTCAACAAGCTGCTGCTGGAGCTGTCGGCGTAAGTCGTGCTGCAGGTGGGTGCCGGCCACGGGTCGGCGCCCGCCGCGGTTGATGGTGCATGGCGCCGCGCGGCGGTCAGCGCGTGCGCTCGGGTCAGGCCCAGCGGTCGAGCAAGGTGCCCAGCATCTCGTCCTGACGCCGGATCACGGTGGCGTTGGCGGCAAACGCCAGCGCAGCCTGCTTGGCGGTGAGCAGATCCGCGATGGGCGCGTTGGCATCGTCAGGTGCGGCGACCACGGTGGCGGTGACACCGCCCCCTGCCGTTGCGGCCTGCGCGATCCCCAGCCGCGTGGAGTCAGCCACCGGCAATCGCGCCACGTTGGAGGCGGCCGCCTGTACGCCCAGCGAAGCGGCACGCATGCCGGCGCTGGCAATGGACATCACGCTCATCGTTCACCGTTTCGCGGTCCCGGCCGCGCCCGCATGGCGCAGCCCTTCACAACCGGTAACGGCCGCATCGGCCATTACTTGAGTCCCGCCCCACCGCACCTGCACGCCCATGGGCATTCGGGGCGCAGTGGTAGCATAGCCCTCTGATTTCAGCGTCTTTTGCCAATGCTCAGCTTCTTCCGTCGCAAAAAGCCCCAGGACGCCCCGCAAGAGGCGGCCAAGACCCAGCATTACTCCGCCGAGGAGTTGGCTGCCGCGTTCCCGCAGGCCAGGACCGAGCCTGCTGCACCGCCGGCGCCTGCGCCGCTGCCGCCCGTGGTGGAAACCCCTGTTCCCGCTCCCGAGCCAGCCGCGCCGGTGGAGCGCGTGATCGCGCCGACCCCAGTGGTTCCCGCGCCGGTCATTCCCGCGCCCGTGGTGGCTGCACCTGTGGTGCCTGCCCCGGTGACCCCGGCGCCGGCAGCCCCTGCACCCGCGGTGGCCGCGCCAGTTGTTCAGGAGCCTATCTCCCCTGCCCCGACGGTAGCTGCACCGGTTCAAGAGCCGCCGCTGGAGGCCCGTGTCGCGCCCGCCGCGCCCACCCCGATTCCGGCCGCTCCCGTGAGCAACCCGGCGCCGGCCGTCGTTGCGCCGTCGGCTGTTCCAGCTCCGATCACTACGGTTGCCCCGGTCGCCCCGACCATCGTGACCGAGCGACCGACCTCCCAGGACATGGCCCCCGCCGCTGCCGGCAAGAGCGGCTGGCGCGAGCGCCTGCGCAACAGCGTGATCGCACGCAGTTTCGGCGGCCTGTTCTCGCGCAATCCCAAGCTCGATGACGACCTGCTCGACGAACTGGAAACCGCGCTGATCACCGCCGATGTCGGCGTCGGCGCGACCACGGCGCTGGTCGAAGGCCTGCGCAAGCGCATGAAGGCGCGCGAGTTCACCGATGCCAATGCGCTGCTCACCGCGCTGCGCGCCGAGCTGATCGCGATCCTGCAGCCGGTCGCCAGGCCGCTGGTCATCGACCGCACCGCCAAGCCGTTCGTGGTGCTCACCGTCGGCGTCAACGGCGTCGGCAAGACCACCACCATCGGCAAGCTGGCCAAGCGCTTCAAGGACGACGGCCACAGCCTGATGCTGGCCGCCGGCGATACCTTCCGTGCCGCTGCCGTCGCGCAGTTGCAGGCCTGGGGCGAACGCAACGGCGTGGCCGTGGTCGCGCAGGGTCAGAACGCCGATGCGGCCTCGGTCGCCTTCGATGCACTGCAGGCCGGCAAGGCACGCGGCACCGAGGTGCTGATCGCCGATACCGCCGGCCGCCTGCATACCCAGGCCGGCCTGATGAACGAGCTCGGCAAGATCCGCCGCGTGCTCGGCAAGATCGATGCCAATGCGCCGCATGAAGTGCTGATGGTCATCGATGGCACCACCGGCCAGAACGCGCTCTCGCAGCTGCGCCAGTTCCACGCGGCGGTCAACGTGACCGGCCTGGTGGTGACCAAGCTGGATGGCACCGCCAAGGGCGGCGTGGTGTTCGCGCTCGCCCGCGAGTTCGGCATTCCGATCCGCTTCTGCGGCATCGGCGAGCGCCCGGAAGACCTGCGCGTGTTCGACCCGGAAGCCTTTGTAGACGCCCTGCTGCCCGAAGCACTCGGCGCCTGATCACCGCCGGGCCAGGCAGCGGCTTCACTTGTAGAGCCACCCCATGGGTGGCTGCTTCACCTCCGTGACCGGTCTCCCCGGCTGCCGATGCAGCCACGCATGGCGTGGCTCCCGTCCTTCTCCGGAATCTGCATGACCCGCCAGCCTCCCGCCAGCGCCGTATTGCCGACCGACGATGTCTTCGTCTCGCGGTTGCTGCACTGGTTCGACGATCACGGCCGGCATGACCTGCCGTGGCAGCACCCGCGCTCGCCGTACCGGGTGTGGCTCTCGGAGATCATGCTGCAGCAGACCCAGGTCAGCACGGTCATCCCGTACTTCCTGAAGTTCCTCGCGGCGTTCCCGACCCTGCCCGACCTGGCCGCCGCCAGCAATGACGCGGTGATGGCGCAGTGGGCGGGATTGGGGTACTACGCCCGTGCACGCAACCTGCATGCCGCCGCGCAGCGCTGCGTGGACCTGCATGGCGGCGAGCTGCCGCGTGATTTCGATGCACTGCATGCGCTGCCGGGCATCGGCCGCAGCACTGCGGGCGCGATCCTCAGCCAGGCCTGGAGTGACCGGTTCGCGATTCTCGATGGCAACGTCAAGCGCGTACTGACCCGCTATCACGGCATCGAGGGCTTTCCCGGCCTGCCGGCGATCGAAAAGCAGCTGTGGGCGGTCGCCGAGGCGCACGCAGCGCAGGTGCCTGGCACGCGCATGGTCGATTACACCCAGGCGCAGATGGACCTGGGCGCCAGCGTCTGCAGCCGCAGCAGGCCCGCCTGCGTGATCTGTCCGCTGCAGGCGACCTGCGTTGCCCGTCGTGAAGGCCGCACCGATCAGCTGCCGACGCCCAAACCGGGCAAGACCCTGCCTGAGCGCGAGGCGGTAGCGTTGCTGCTGCGCGATGCACGCGGCCGCGTACTACTGCAGAAACGGCCGGACACCGGCATCTGGGCGCAGCTATGGACCCTGCCCCAGGCCGACAGCGGGATCGCCCTGCAGGACTGGTTCGACGCGCACATCGACGGCTCGCTGGACGATGCCGAGCCGCTGCCGCTGCTGGAACACACCTTCAGCCACTACCGGTTGCATCTGCAGGTGCTGGTGGCAACCGTACAGGGCGCGCGCGGCAACGATGCAGGGCGTCGCTGGGTCGCCGCCGAGGAACTGGCCACGCTCGGCCTGCCCGCGCCGATCCGCAAGCTGCTGGAAACGGGTGCACCGCCCGCTCAGCCCAAGCGCCGTACAATGCGGCGCGCAGCAACATCCCAAGACAACGAGTAACGCTATGCCCCGCACCGTTTTCTGCCAGTACGAACAACGCGACGCCGAAGGCCTGGACTTCGTGCCCTACCCCGGCGAACTGGGCCAGCGCATCTTCAACCACATCGGCAAGCCGGCGTGGGCCGCGTGGCTGGCGCACCAGACCATGCTGATCAATGAAAACCGGCTGTCGCCGCGCGATCCCAAGCACCGCGCGTTCCTGGAAGAAGAGCTGGTGAAATATCTGTTCAGCGGTGGCGCGGAGAAGCCGGCCGGGTTCGTACCGGAGGCCTGATCGCCGCTGATACCGACCCACGGACGGTATCTACCGCGAGGATGTGGCGACCGCGAGGTTGTGGCGATCGCGGGATCGCGGTGCCCTCGTCGGTATGCCTTGGCCGGCCAGCGGCCGGCACTACGGGGTCGGCGCCTGCTGGCCTTCTTCGCGCTCCTGCACCTGCGCCTGGCGCAGCTCCTGCTCGGACGCCCGCAACGCCTTGGTATCCAGCTTGCGGATGCTGCTGATGAAGCACGGCAGATTCACCGGGCCGGCCGTCGGGTCGCGCACCAGCACCTTGTCAAAGCGTGACGAAACGCGCCCGATCCGGCTGGTCAGGCCGATCGCCGAGGCGTAGTCCAACCCTTGGCACGGTCCGGCCAGATCCAGCAGATAGCCCTCGCTCGGGCGCGTCCAGACCGCCAGCGCACTGTCGCCGAGAGCCGTCCAGCCCGACAGCGAGCCGTACAGCGGCATGTCCTGCTGCGGCGGCCCGGCGTGGGCGCGGTAGAGATCGAGCTTCTGCGCGGTGGATAGGCGGCCGGTACTGGCGCACGCGGCCAGCCCAAGGCACAGGGCCGCGATGGCGAGGGTCTGCTTCATGACGCCTCCTGCTGGGGACTGTGCGCCGATCATGCGCCGCCCGGCGTGGTCCCGGCGAGAGGAACCCGCCGGGTGTTCAGCGCCCAGGCAGGCGCTGCTGCCTGCTCAGACCTCGCTGTGCGCCAGGCTGTGCAGCCGCCCTTCGCGCAACTCCAGCACGCGGTCCAGCTTGCGCGCCAGGGAGCGGTCGTGGGTCACCAGCACCAGGCTGGTGTGGTGCGCGCGGTTGAGCTCGAGCATCAGCTCGAACACGGTCGCGGCGGTCTTGTCATCCAGGTTGCCGGTCGGCTCATCACCGAGCACGCAGGCCGGGCGATTGACCAAGGCGCGGGCGACGGCCGCACGCTGGCGTTCACCGCCGGACAACTCGCCCGGCTTGTGGTCCAGGCGATGGCCCAGGCCGACCGATTCCAGCAGCGCCTGCGCACGGCTGCGCGCGTCGACCACTTCTTCGCCACCCAGCAGCACCGGCATCATCACGTTTTCCAGCGCGGTGAATTCGGGCAGCAGGTGATGGAACTGGTAGACGAAGCCGAGCGCGCGGTTGCGCAGTTGGCCGCGCTGGCTGTCGGACAGGCCGGACATGCGCTGGCCGGCCACGTAGACCTCGCCCGCCGTCGGCGTATCCAGGCCACCGAGCAGATGCAGCAGGGTGCTTTTGCCGGCGCCGGAAGCGCCGATGATGGCCACGGTCTCGCCGGCCGCCACGCGCAGGTCCAGCCCGTTGAACACGGGGGTCTGCATGCGGCCTTCGGCATAGGTCTTGGCCAGCGCTTCGGCGCGGATGACTTCCTGGCCCAGGGTGAGTGCTTCATTCATAACGCAGGGCCTCCGCCGGCTGGGTACGTGCCGCGCGCCAGGCGGGATACAGGGTGGCAAGGAAGCTCATGACCAGCGCCACGGCGGTGATCACGATGATGTCCGGGGTCTGCATGTCGGTCGGCAGGCCGGTGATGTAGTAAACGTCCTCCGGCAGCAGCTTGACGTTGAACAGCGTCTCGATCGCGCCGAGGATGCGCTCCAGGTTCAAGGTCAGGGTGATGCCACCGATCACGCCGAGCACGGTACCGAAGATGCCGATCAGCGAGCCCTGCACCATGAACACCTGCATGACGCCGCCCGGGGTCAGGCCCAGGGTGCGCAGGATCGCGATGTCGGCCTGCTTGTCGGTGACCAGCATCACCTGCGAGGAGACCAGGTTGAACGCGCCCATGGCGATGATCAGCGAGAGCAGGATGCCCATCACCACCTTCTCCATGCGCAGCGAGTGGTAGAGGTTGGCGTTCTGCTGGGTCCAGTCGCTGACCCGGTAGGCACCGGTCAGGTTGTGGGCCAGATCGACGCCGACATCCAGCGCCTTGTCCATGTCATGCAGTTTCAGGCGCACACCGGTGACGCCATCGATGCGCAGTACTTTTTCCAGATCGGCCATGTTGGCGTAGGCCACGCCGCGGTCGACCTCGTTGTAACCGGCTTCGAAGATGCCGCTCACGGTGAAGCGTTTCATGCGCGGGATCGCGCCGATCGGCGTGCCCTGCACTTCGGCCAACGTGACCAGCACGGTATCGCCGACGCCGACACCGAGGTAGATCGCCAGTTCCTGGCCGACCAGCAGGTTGTAGCTGCCCGCGGTCAGGCTTTCGAAGCTGCCTTTCTTGACCTTCTGGTTGATCACCGAGACGTTCGGCTCCAGCGCCGGGTCGATGCCCTGCACGATGGCGCCCTGCACGCGGGGACCGCTGAGCATGGCCTGGATTTCAATGTACGGCGCCGCGCCGGCAACCCGCGGATCTTTCTTGGCCACCTCCACCGCATGCGCCCAATCGGCCATCGGGGCGCCGTCGGTGGTGATGGTGGTATGCGCGGTCATCTGCAGCAGGCGATCGCGGATTTCCTTCTGGAAACCGCTCATGACCGCCAGCGTGGTGATCAGCACGGTCACGCCCAGGGCAATGCCGAGGATCGAGGCCATGGAGATGAAGGAGATGAAGCCGTTGCGGCGTTTGGCGCGCAGGTAGCGCAGGCCAATCGAGACAGGTATGGGTTTGAACATGCAGGTACGCCGGACAATTCAGGCTATGGTGCCACTGCAGGGGGTGAACGGGAAATGCAGTGTGCCCGGACGGCTAGTCGCAGTTCACGTGCCTGCCCCGGGGGAAGGGTATCGGGCCAGAACAGGCGCCAATGGCGGCGGCCGTCCTGGCGCCACCCCAGCTGCACCAGCGGGCCGCGGCACCGGATCTGCAGCGCCTCGACCGGCTCGCCATCCACCTGCACCGGGTCTTCGTCCGCCGGGATCACGAAGACGCAGCCCGGGCGGCGCGCATATCGCCACGCCTCCCACCAGGTGCCGACCATCGCCACCATGCCCAGCGGCACGCCCCACGGCGCGGGCAGATCGGTCGCCCACACTGCCCAGGGCATCACAGCGCCCATGGCGATCAGCGCGCGGCACTGCCAGCGCGAGGGATACCACTCACGCTGGAAGGGCGCGGATCCGGGCGATGAGGGCGGCGGGCGCGGCATGCGGGCACTCCTCGTAACCCATGAACCAGCGCCACAACTTATCGTCCTCGCTCTCGAGCAGGAACAGGAAAACCTCGCGCTCGTCTGTCGGTGCCTGCAGCCAGCAACGGTCCAGATAACGGCCGAACAGCTGGTCCAGCTCGCGCATGCCGCGGCGGCAACGCCAGCGCAGCTTTTTCAGTTCGGTTGCTTCGTCCATTTTCTGCGTTTCCAGATAAGGCAAAGCCACGCATGGCGTGGCTCTACTGTTTCGATCTTTTTCTGCGAAGCCACGCATGGCGTGGCTCTACAGGACATACGTGGATCAGGCGCGGCGCGCCATCATCAGCTTCTTGATCTCGGCAATGGCCAGCGCCGGGTTCAGGCCCTTCGGGCAGGTCCGCGAGCAGTTCATGATGGTGTGGCAGCGGTACAGCTTGAACGGGTCTTCCAGCTCGTCCAGGCGCGCACCGGTGTCTTCATCGCGCGAGTCGATGATCCAGCGGTAGGCCTGCAGCAGGATGGCCGGGCCCAGGTAACGCTCGCCGTTCCACCAGTAGCTCGGGCAGCTGGTCGAGCAGCAGGCGCACAGGATGCACTCGTACAGGCCATCGAGCTTCTTGCGGTCTTCCGGCGACTGCAGGCGCTCACGATCCGGCGGCGGCGGGGTCTGGGTACGGATCCACGGCTTGATCGAGGCGTACTGCGCGTAGAAGTGGGTCAGGTCCGGCACCAGATCCTTGACCACGCTCATGTGCGGCAGCGGGTAGATCGGCACTTCAGCCTTGCCGCAATCGGCAATCGCGCGGGTGCAGGCCAGCGTGTTGGTGCCGTCGATGTTCATCGCGCACGAACCGCAGATGCCCTCGCGGCACGAACGGCGGAACGTCAGGGTCGGATCGATCTCGTTCTTGATCTTGATCAGCGCGTCCAGGACCATCGGGCCGCAGGCGTCCAGATCGATCTCATACGTATCGGTGCGCGGATTGCTGTCGTCGTCGGGACTCCAGCGGTAGATCTTGAAGGTGCGGGTGTTCTTCGCACCGGTCTGGGCGGGGAAGTGCTTGCCCTTTCCGATCTTGGAATTCTTGGGGAGGGAAAACTCGGCCATGGCTGTTCTCGTTGGCTCAGGCGGCTCGCGCTGCAGAGCAGGCGCGGGTAGCACGGAAGATGAGGAAGTCGACACCACCGGCCCGCGGCGCACGCACCACCCCACCCGTGCGGGAGGTGGCGGTGGCGAGCGCTGCGTGGACGGAGGTCATGCCGCAGGTCTCTTAGTAAACGCGCGGCTTGGGCGGGACGACGTCCACGTCCTTGCTCAGCGTGTACATGTGGACCGGACGGTAGTCGAACTCGCACTTGCCGTTCTCGTCGACGTTGACCAGCGTGTGCTTCTGCCAGTTGACGTCGTCGCGGTCCGGGAAGTCCTCATGCGCATGCGCGCCGCGGCTTTCCTTGCGCTGTTCGGCCGAGTTGATCGTCGCCACCGCGTTGAGCAGCAGGTTGTTCAGCTCGTAGGTTTCGATCAGGTCCGAGTTCCACACCAGCGAACGGTCGGAGACCTTGACGTCCTGGAAGGAGTCGAAGATCTCGGCCATCTTGGTGCAGCCCTCTTCCAGCGTCTTGCTGGTACGGAACACCGCCGCGTCGTTCTGCATGGTGCGCTGCATGCGATCGCGGATGACCGAGGTCGGGGTGTCGCCGTTGGCGTAACGCAGCTTGTCGAGCAGGCCCAGGGCCTTGTCGCAGGCATCGGACGGCAGGGTCTTGTGCGGTGCGCCGGACTTGATGGTGTCGGCGCAGCGGTTGGCCACCGCACGGCCGAACACGACCAGATCCAGCAGCGAGTTGGAGCCCAGGCGGTTGGCGCCGTGCACGGACACGCAGGCCGCTTCGCCGATGGCGTACAGGCCCGGCACGACCGCATCGGGGTTGTCGCCGACCTTGCGCACGACTTCGCCGTGGTAGTTGGTCGGGATGCCGCCCATGTTGTAGTGCACGGTCGGGATGACCGGGATCGGCTGCTTGTGCACGTCCACGCCGGCGAAGATGCGGGCGCTTTCAGCGATGCCCGGCAGCTTGTCGTCGATCACGCCCGGGCCGAGGTGGGTCAGGTCGAGCAGGATGTGATCCTTGTGCTCGCCGACGCCGCGGCCTTCGCGGATCTCGATGGTCATCGAGCGCGACACCACGTCGCGCGAGGCCAGATCCTTGTAGTGCGGTGCATAGCGCTCCATGAAGCGCTCGCCGTTGCTGTTGCGCAGGATGCCGCCTTCGCCACGCACGCCTTCGGTGATCAGGCAGCCCGCGCCGTAGATACCGGTCGGGTGGAACTGCACGAACTCCATGTCCTGCATCGGCAGGCCGGCACGCATGACCAGACCGCCGCCGTCGCCGGTGCAGGTGTGGGCCGAGGTGGCGCTGAAGTAGGCGCGGCCGTAGCCGCCGGTGGCCAGCACCACGCCATGGGCGCGGAACAGGTGCAGCGAGCCGTCGGCCATGTCCAGCGCGAGCACGCCGCGGCAGACGCCTTCGTCATCGAAGATCAGGTCGAGCGCGAAGTACTCGATCATGAAGCGCGCGTTGTGCGCCAGCGACTGCTGGTACAGCGTGTGCAGCATGGCGTGGCCGGTACGGTCGGCCGCGGCGCAGGTGCGCTGCGCGGACGGGCCTTCGCCGTACTTGGTGGTCATGCCGCCGAACGGGCGCTGGTAGATCTTGCCTTCTTCGGTACGGCTGAACGGCACACCATAGTGTTCCAGTTCGATGATGGCCGGGATCGCTTCGCGGCACATGTACTCGATGGCGTCCTGGTCACCCAGCCAATCCGAGCCCTTGATGGTGTCGAAGAAGTGGTAGCGCCAGTCGTCTTCACCCATGTTGCCCAGCGCGGCGGAAATACCGCCCTGCGCGGCCACGGTGTGCGAACGGGTCGGGAAGACCTTGGTCAGGCAGACCGTCTGCAGGCCCTTGGCGGCAAGACCGAACGTGGCGCGCAGGCCAGCACCGCCGGCGCCGACCACGACCATGTCGTACTTGTGTTCCGTAATCTTGTAAGCGGACATCTAATCTGGATTCCTGTCTTGGTGCCTGGACTCAGGCGACGCCGAGCGCGATGCGGGCGACCGCAAAAACACTGACGATCCCGCCGAGCACGGCGATGAACTTCACCGTGGTCTGCAGCGCCAGGGCCAGCAGCGAATTGTGGATGTAGTCTTCCAGCACGACCTGCAGGCCGAGCTGGGCATGCCAGAACATCGCGACCAGGAAGCCGACCAGCAGCACCGCGTTCCACGGCTTGGACACCGCGTCGGTGGCGGTCACGTAATCGGCGCCGATCAGGCTCAGCACGAACACCAGGAACCAGATGCTCAGGCCGACCAGCGCGGTGGCGGTCAGGCGCTGCATCACGAAGTGCTCGGTGCCGGTCTTGGCGGCGCCCAGGCCACGCACGTTCTTCAGCGGGGTACGGTACTTGTTCATGCGGCCGCTCCCATGAAGACATAGGCCCAGATCAGGGCGGTGATCACCAGGCTGGCGAACACCGAGACCCAGCTGCTGCGCACGAAGGCGGGGATGGAGAAGCCGATCGCGAAGTCCTGCACGATATGGCGGATGCCATTGCACAGGTGGTAGGCGAAGGACCAGGTCCAGGCGAAGAGGAAGAGCTTGCCGTACCAGCTACCGGCCTGGCCGGTGAAGCAGTTCCAGGATTCAGGACCCATCATCAGGGCGAGCAGGCCGCCGGCAATGATCAGGGCTCCAACAGACAGAAAGATGCCGGTCGCTCGATGCAGGATCGAGGTGGCCATCTGAATCTGCCAGCGATACACCTGAAGGTGCGGGGAAAGGGGACGTTCTCTGGCGGCCATTCGCTGGGCTCGTTATCTCGGCTGGGCGGCGCAATGCCGCGTTGGCTCAATGCTGATCAAAAATCGATGCAGCGTCCGTTTTTTTCCCAATCTCCGTACCGCACCGGATCAAGTCCGCCGCGGCCGCCGATTTCCAAAGGCACTGCCGGCGTCGCGGGGAGCGGTTGCTCCTCCGGTACCAGCGTGCCTTCAGCTTCAGAATCTGGAGTGGGGGTTGTTTGGCCTATCATGGGTGTTCTCGCAACGCACAAATTTTAGACCCCGTTCACGTGCCTGACAACCTGCCCTCCGATTTCGCCGGCTTTTCGCGCCTTTCCGGTCACCAGCTGCTCAGTCTCAGCGGTGCCGATGCGGCCGCCTTTGCCCATGCCCAATTCTCCAGCGATGTCACCGCCCTGCCCCTGCGGCATTGGCAGTGGAGTGCCTGGCTGACGGCCAAGGGCCGCACCATTGCTGTGTTCCAGCTGTTGCGGCTGGAGGAGGAGCGCATCGTGCTGCTGCTCGCCGACGGCGACGCCGATGCGATTGCGTCGCAGTTGCAGCGTTTTGTATTCCGCCGCAAGGTCCGGATCGAGGTGCGCAACGACCTGGCCGTGGTGGCGAGCTTCACCGCGCCGGAAGCGGCCTCCGGGGCCGCGATTGCGCAACTTGCCGGCGAAAACCTCGAACTGGACCTCGGCAGCGATGTGCTTCCGCGCAGCCTGCGGATCGGCGCGGCCGATGCCGTGGCCGCTGCGGCCGACAGTGCGGATATCGCGCTGGCCTGGCGCCAGTCCGACCTGCGCTACGGGCTGCCGCGACTGGACGCCGATCAGCGCGAGCAGTGGACGCCACAGCAGTTGGGGCTGGACCGCCTGAACGGGTACAGCGTCAAGAAGGGCTGCTACCCGGGCCAGGAAATCGTGGCCCGCACCCATTTCCTGGGCAAGGCCAAGCGCGCCCTGCAGCTGCTGCGGGTCGTGGAGGGCACGACCAGCGGCACGCAGGTACATCAGAACGAGGCGGCGATCGGCACGGTCGCGTCGGTGGCCGGTGACCTGGCCCTGGCGGTACTGCCGCTGGAGATCGCGCCGGAGCCGCTGAGCGTCGGCGGGGTCCAGGCCGCTCACCTGCCCTTGCTGGACGGCCTGGCGCGGTAGACCCGGTAGGCATCGACCGTTGATCGATGCGGTACGCCATTAACGTTGATGGGTGTACGGGGAGCCGGCCAGCGGCCGGCACTACCGGATCTGGTGGCACTGCCGGATCTGGTGGCACTGCCGGATCTGGTGGCACTGCCGGATCTGGTGGCACTGCCGGATTCGGGCACGGGTAGTGCCGGCCGCTGGCCGGCAACCCCGTAACCCGGCCGCGTGTTACGCGTCGTTCAACCGCTCGCCGGTCTCTGCATCGAAGAAATGCAGGCCCTGCGGGTGGATCGCCACACGGATCGGCTCGCCCACCGAGGGCAACGCCTGCGGCGCCACGCGCATCACCAACGGCTGGCCGCCACTGGTCATGTTGACGAAGATCTCGTTGCCGACCGGCTCGATGCCATTGATCATCGCCTCGAACGCGGTCGCATCCCCGGCGGCGGCCGGCTGCAGATGCTCCGGGCGCACGCCCACGGCGATCGCCTTGCCGACCCACGCCTGATCGATCCGGGCCTGGCCCAGCGGCGCGGTCAGCCCGGTGTCCTGCACGGCATAGCCACTGTCGGTGCGCTGCAGGGTGCCGCGCAGCACGTTCATCGCCGGGCTGCCGAGGAAGCCGGCCACGAACAGGTTGGCCGGACGGTCATACAGCGCCATCGGGGTATCGATCTGCTGGATCACGCCGTCCTTGAGCACCACGATGCGCTGGCCCAGGGTCATCGCTTCCACCTGATCGTGGGTCACGTAGATCATCGTGGTGCCGAGCTTGCGGTGCAGCTGCGCGATTTCCGTACGCACGCTGTGGCGCAGCTTCGCATCCAGGTTGGAGAGCGGCTCATCCAGCAGGAACACCGCCGGCTCACGCACCAGGGCGCGGCCCAGCGCGACGCGCTGGCGCTGGCCGCCGGACATCGCCTTGGGGAGCTTGTCGAGCATGTCGGTCAGACCCAGCGTTTCGGCCGCCTCGCTGACCCGCTTGCTGATCGTCGCCTTGTCGTGGCCGCGCAGCTTCAGGCCGAAGGCCAGGTTCTCGGCCACGGTCATGTGCGGATAGAGCGCGTAGCTCTGGAACACCATGGCGATGTCACGATCTTTCGGCGCCACGTCGTTGACCACGCGCTCGCCGATGGTCAGCGTGCCGCCACTGATCTCCTCCAGGCCGGCGACCATGCGCAGCAGTGTGGACTTGCCACACCCCGACGGCCCCACCAGCACCATCAATTCACCATCGGCCACTTCGAAGGTCGCGCCCTGCACGGCCACCTGACCGTTGTCGTAGACCTTGCGAACGCCCTGCAACTGCACTTTTGCCATATCACCATTCCAGTCCGCCCGGTCTCCGGGCTGTTATGCGGAACTGCCTTCGGCCCTCCCGATGGCAGGTCGATGGCGTGGTGCCGCATGACGGCGACCACTGCAATCGAATACAGTCTGCGCATTCTGCCATGTAAACGTTTTCACGTGGCACTATCCGATGGTCGGCCGTGATCGGGATGCCGGGGAGGATGCGATATCTCCCACGACACCCGGTCGGCAGGCCATCATGCCGGGCGGAATCCATGGGTCGTGCTGCACCTGCAACAAGCAGACAACGGACCCCGCCCGACCCCCGAGAACATAGACGAGAAGCGATTGACAACGATGTCACCCGGATCTGAAACTCGAGCGATGCACGACACCCTCTTCCTGTTTGGCGCCACAGGTGACCTGGCCCAGCGCTATCTGTTCCCCTCGCTGCTGCGATTGCTGGGCGACGGCCTGCTCCCCGAAGACTTCAAGGTCCGTGCGCTGGCGCTGTCGCCGCACGATACCGAGGCCTTCCGCGAGATCCTGCGCCCGCGCCTGCAGCAGGCCATGCCCATGGCCAGCCAGGACGACATCCACTCGCTGCTGCAGCGCATCGACTACCGTTCGGTGGATCTGCGCAATCCCGAGTCCGTGGCCGAATCGGTCCATGACCTGGTCGACCGCAAGTGCGTGAGCTACCTGGCGATCCCGCCGGGCCTGTACATCTCCACCTGCGAAGGCCTGGCCAAGGGCGGCGCCCTGGCCGCACCGCACCGGCTGATGCTGGAAAAGCCGATCGGCAGCGACAGCGCCAGCGCCGAGGAGATCATCTCCACCATCGGCCAGTGGATCGACGAAGACCGCGTGTTCCGCCTGGATCACTACCTGGGCAAGGCCGCGGTGCAGAACCTGATCGCGCTGCGCTTCGGCAACACGCTGCTCGAGGCGGTCTGGAACCGCAACTACATCGAATCGGTGCATATCCTGGTCGCCGAGAGCGAGGGCGTGGACGGCCGCGATGCGTATTACGCCCGCTCCGGTGCGCTGCGCGACATGGTCCAGAGCCACATCCTGCAGCTGCTGTGCCTGGTCGCGATGGAGCCGCCGGCCTCGCTGGAAGCCGATCGCATCCGCGATGAGAAGGTCAAGGTGCTGCGCGCCCTGCGCCCGCTCGATGCCAAGCACGCCGCGCGTGACAGCGTGCGTGGCCGCTACACCGCCGGCACCATCAATGGCCAGCCCGCGCAGGCCTACCAGCCGCCGGAAGGCAGCGATGTGGAAACCTTCGCCGGCGTCACCGCGCATATCGACAACTGGCGCTGGTCCGGCGTGCCGTTCCATCTGGTCACCGGCAAGCGCCTGGCCGAGCGCACCACCCGCGTGGTGGTCACGCTCAAGCCGGTCACCCATTGGCTGTTCGAACGACCGCACCGCGGCAACGCCACCCCGAACCGGATCACCTTCCAGCTGCAGCCGCAGGAAAACATCGAGCTGGGCCTGATGAGTTCGCTGGCCGGCCCGGAATGGGGCGCGCTGGAACTGCACCCGCTGGAACTGGAACTGTCCGTACCCACCGGCCTGCACCGCCGCATCGCCTACGAGCGCCTGTTCCTGGATGCCTTCAACGGCAACCACGCGCTGTTCGTGCGTGATGACGAAGTGCGCGCGGCCTGGGCCTGGATCGACAGCGTCAGCGACGCATGGAAGGAAGCCAAGCTGCCGCTGCAGCCCTACCCGGCCGGTGAATGGGGTCCGGAAGAAGCGGCCGGCTTCCTGCCCGCCGATGCCGACGCCGACGCTGCCCGTGGTGGCCAGGCATGACGGTGTTGTCCCAGCCGGTCCTCGTCGCGGATATCGGCGGTACCAACGCTCGCTTCGCGCTCGCCGACACCTCGCTGGCCGCGCCACTGCAGCAGGACAGCATCCGCGAATTCGCCGTCGCTGAGTTCCCTTCGCTGGGCGAGGCCGCACGGCACTATCTCGAACAGATCGGCGCGGAAGCCAAGCGCGGCGTGTTCGCCGTGGCCGGCCGCGTGGACGGTGACGAAGCGCGCATCACCAATCACCCGTGGGTGATCTCGCGCATGCGCACCGCGCACATGCTCGGCTTCGATGAGTTGCACCTGATCAACGACTTCGCCGCCCAGGCGATGGCGATCTCGCTGCTGCAGCCGCACGATGTGATCCAGGTCGGCGGCGCGGCGTGGGTGCCGGGCAAGCCGGGCCAGCCGCGCAACTATGCGGTGATCGGCCCCGGCACCGGGCTGGGCGTGGGCGGCTTGATCCTGCGCCACGGCCGCTGCTATCCGCTGGAAACCGAGGGTGGCCACGTCAGCTTCCCGCCCGGGACGCCGGAAGAGATCCGCATCCTGGAAATCCTGTCCGAACAGTTCGGCCGTGTCTCCAACGAGCGCCTGATCTGCGGACCCGGCCTGGTCAACATCCATCGCGCCGTGTGCGAGATGGCCGACATCGATCCGGGCCAGCTGGAGCCGGTGGACGTCACCGCGCGTGCGCTGCATGGCGACCCGCAGGCGATGCGGACCGTGGATGTGTTCTGTGCGGTGTTCGGCGCGATCGCCGGTGACCTGGTGCTGATGCAGGGCGCCTGGGATGGCGTGTTCCTGACCGGCGGCCTGGTGCCGAAGATGCTCGATTCGCTGCAGCACTCCGGCTTCCGCCAGCGCTTTGAACACAAGGGCCGCTTCTCTTCGATCATGTCCAAGGTGCCGTCACTGGCGGTGATGCACCCCAGCCCCGGCCTGCTCGGCGCGGCCGCGTATGCGGCGGATGTGGAACGCGATCTGCCGGGAGGCACCGCATGAATACCCTGGATACGTCCGATCGTTTCACCCTGATCCGCCATGGCGATGCCGATGGCTGGATCGAGGCCGTGGCCGCCGAAATGGCCGCCGAGCTCAACCGCGACATCGCCGAGTTCGGCCGGGCGCGCATGCTGCTCTCCGGCGGCACCACGCCGGCGCCGATTTACCAGGCACTGGCCGAGCTGGACGTTCAATGGGACCGGGTGGAAGTGAGCCTGGTCGATGAGCGCTGGCTCTCGCCGCAGGATCGCGACAGCAATGCATGGCTGGTGAAGGAGAGCTTTCTCACCCGTGCTGAAGGCGCGCATTTCGATCCGCTGGTGCGGGTCGGCAAGCCGCTGCCCGAGTGCGTCTACAGCGCCAACCTGCAGGCCCGGCACAGCCAGCGGCCCTGCGTGAGCGTGCTGGGCATGGGCAATGACGGCCACACCGCCTCGCTGTTCCCGGGTTCGAAGGATTTGACCCGCGCACTGGAAAGCACCCTGCCCTACGCGGCGCTGGATGCCACCGGCTGCCCCGGTGCGAACCAGTGGCCGCTGCGCATCACCCTCACGCCGCACGGCTTGAAGCAGAGCCGCCAGCGCCTGTTGCTGCTGCGTGGCAAGCAGAAGCTGGAAGTGCTCAAGCACGCGCTGGAAAGCAACAATCCGCAGCTGTATCCCATCCTCAACGCGATCGATCTCGACGGCGCGAAACTGCGCGTCCACTGGTGTGACTGAGTTGCCCCGGTGTTGTTCCGTTCGCCTTCTCATAGCCGGTAGCCAATGAGCCTGCATCCCAAACTCCATGCCATCACCGAGCGCATCGTCCAGCGCAGCGTCGCCTCGCGCGCCGCCTACCTGGCCGGTGTCGACGCGGCGCTGCGCGACGGTCCGTTCCGTTCGCGCCTGAGCTGCGGCAACCTTGCCCACGGGTTCGCCGCGTGCGGCCCGACCGACAAGTCGCGCCTGCGCGGCGGCGTGACGCCCAACCTGGGCATCATCACCGCGTACAACGACATGCTCTCGGCGCACCAGCCGTTCGAGCACTACCCGGAGATCCTGCGCGAAACCGCGCGCGAACTCGGCGCGACCGCACAGGTTGCCGGTGGCGTGCCGGCGATGTGCGACGGCGTCACCCAGGGCCGCGGCGGCATGGAGCTGTCGCTGTTCTCGCGCGATGTGATCGCCCAGTCGACCGCGATCGGCCTGAGCCATGACATGTTCGATGCCAGCGTCTACCTCGGCGTCTGCGACAAGATCGTGCCGGGCCTGCTGATCGGTGCGCTCGCTTTCGGCCACCTGCCGGCGATCTTCCTGCCGGCCGGCCCGATGACCCCGGGCATTCCGAACAAGCAGAAGGCCGAAGTGCGCGAGCGCTATGCGGCCGGCCAGGCGACCCGCGAAGAACTGCTGGAAGCCGAAGCCGCCTCGTACCACGGCGCCGGCACCTGCACCTTCTATGGCACCGCCAACTCCAACCAGACCCTGCTCGAGGCGATGGGCGTGCAGATGCCGGGCGCCTCGTTCGTCAATCCGGATACGCCGCTGCGCGATGCACTGACCCGCCAGGCAGCTGTGCGTGCGCTGGAGATCAGCGCGCTGGGCGACGACTTCCGACCGCTCGGCCGCTTGATCGACGAACGCGCGATCGTCAACGCCGTGGTCACCCTGATGGCCACCGGCGGCTCGACCAACCACACCATCCACTGGATCGCAGTGGCGCGTGCGGCCGGCATCGTGCTGACCTGGGACGACATGGACCAGCTCTCGCAGCTGATCCCGCTGCTGGCCCGCGTCTATCCGAACGGCGAAGCCGACGTGAACCGCTTCGCTGCCGCGGGCGGCACCGCGTTCGTGTTCCGTGAGCTGATGGAGGCCGGCCTGATGCACGCCGACCTGCAGACCGTGGCCGAAGGCGGCATGCCGCAGTACGGCCAGGAGCCGGCGTTGCGCGACGGCAAGCTGACCTACATCGACGGTGTGCGCGAGAGCGCCGATCCGGATGTGGTGCGTGGCGTGGCCAATCCGTTCGAATCCCAGGGCGGCCTGCGCCTGCTGCGCGGCAACCTCGGCCGTTCGCTGATCAAGCTGTCGGCGGTGAAGCCGGAGTTCCGCACGATCGAAGCGCCGGCGGTGGTGGTCGATGCGCCGCAGGTCCTCAACAAGCTGCACGCGGCCGGTGTGCTGCCGCACGATTTCGTGGCGGTGGTCCGTTACCAGGGTCCGCGCTCCAACGGCATGCCGGAGCTGCATTCGCTGGCGCCGCTGCTGGGCCTGCTGCAGAACCAGGGCCGTCGCGTGGCGCTGGTTACCGACGGTCGTCTGTCGGGCGCGTCGGGCAAGTTCCCGGCGGCGATCCACATGACCCCGGAAGCCTCGCGTGGCGGTCCGCTGGCACGTGTGCGCGAGGGCGACATCATCCGTCTGGATGGTGAGGCCGGCACGCTGGAGCTGTTGGTGGATGCGGCCGAGTTCGCGGCACGTGAGCCGGCGCCAAACACCGCACCGGCGGCGCATGATCTGGGCCGCAATCTGTTCGCGATGAGCCGCCGCCTGGTGGGTCCGGCCGATCAGGGCGCGATGTCGATTTCGTGCGGGCCGGCGGCCGATGACGGCAGCATCTGGAATTACGATGCGGAGTACGAGCTTGGGCATGATGCCGCGGCGGCGGATGCGCCGCATGAGGGTAAGGACGCGTGAGCTGACGCAAACGCGGCGGCCGGATGTTCTGGTTGAGGCAGCGGGATGGCCCCAACCAGGACGCGCCGTGAACCCATCCATGGGCGCTCGTCAGCGCCATCCATGGCGCTGTAACGGTCCTGGTTGGGGCCATCCGCTGCCTCCCGACACTTATCGGCGCGTTGTTGGCGTCGTACTTTTTGGAATAAGGATTGAAAACGCATGAGCATCGCCGAGTATCAGAAACGCGCTGAAACCCTGTTGAAGGCTGCCGGCATTCTGCCGGTGGTGACCGTGCATACGCTGGATCAGGCCCGTGCGGTCAGCGCGGCGTTGTTGGAGGGCGGGCTGCCGGCGATCGAGCTGACGCTGCGTACGCCGGTGGCGATGGACGCGCTCGCCATGCTCAAGCGCGAGCTGCCGGATGTGGTGGTGGGTGCGGGCACGGTGTTGACCGTGGAGCAGATGCAGCAGTCGATCGATGCGGGTGCGGATTTCCTGGTCACGCCGGGTACGCCGGCGCACATGGCCGATGCGCTGGCGCAGGCACCGCTGCCGGTGGTGCCGGGTGCGGCCTCGCCGACGGAAATGCTGGCGCTGTATGCGCGCGGCTTCCGGGTGTGCAAGTTGTTCCCGGCCTCGGCCGTGGGTGGGCTGGCGATGATCAAGGGTCTGGCCGGTCCGATCCCGGATCTGAAGCTGTGCCCGACCGGTGGCATCACCGAAGACACGGCAGCCGAGTACCTGGAGCAGAAGAACGTGGTCTGCATCGGCGGTTCGTGGATGGTGCCGGGCGGTTGGATCGAGCGCGGCGAGTGGGACAAGGTGCGCGAGAGTGCGGCCCAGGCCGCGAAGATCGTCGCGCGGGTCCGCGCGCACTGAACGAAAACGCCCGGGCATGCCCGGGCGTTTTTCCATCCGCCGCCAGAAGGCGGGTTACATCGGGCGTGCCGGATCCACCAGGCCGTACTGGCTGGCCATGCGCGCCAGCGCGATGTTGTCGTTGATGCCCATCTTCTCGAACAGGCGGGCCTTGTGCGTATTGACGGTCTTCGCGCTCAGGCTCAGGCGCTTGGCGATGTCTTCCTGGCGCAGGCCCTGGGTGAGCAGCAGCGCCACTTCCAGTTCGCGTGGGGACAGGGTGTCGAACGGTGAATGGTTGCCTTCCACGTTCGACAGCGCCAGGTTCTGCGCGATGCTGTTGCCGAGGTAACGGCGGCCGAGTGCGGCATCACGCACCGCGCGCAGCAGTTCCTGTGCATCGCAGGCCTTGCCGATGTAGCCGGAAGCACCGGCTTCGAGCAGGCGCTTGGGCATCGGACCATCTTCAAGGACGGAGACGATCACCACGCGGGTGCCGTGATCGCCACGGACCACGCGCTCGGTGACTTCCATGCCGCTCACGCCCGGCAGATGCAGATCGCACAGCACGACGTCGGGCCGCAGGCGGCGGATATCCGGCAGCGCATCTTCGCCACTCTCCGCCTCACCGACCACCTCGATGTCGGTTTCATTGGAGAGGATCATCTTCATGCCCGTACGCACCAGGGCATGATCGTCCACCAGATACACTCGAATCGTCATCCGCCAACCTCGTCAAACACTGTGAACGGGGGCAAGCCTAGCCGCGGGATGTGGCGATCACAAGGAACCGGGTTCCCCATCATCGCGTTCTGGTCCGCGCATCACAGACATGCTGTCCTGCCCTCCCCCTGTGCCTCTCACCCTTGCCTGATCCAATGGAGCAGCCTATGGGTGCAGCCCGCCTTCATGCCGCTTTCGGCCAGTTTACCGCCGTATTTGTTTCAGTGGCGATGCCGCCACGGATGGCGGCGGCGGAACATGACCAGGAAGCACCCTACCACCCAGACCAGGGCGGCACACCAGCCGGCCAGGATATCGGAGGGGTAATGCACCCCCAGGTACATGCGCGAGACGCTCACCAGGACCGCAAAAGCAAGCGCGGCTAGGGCCACCGGCCAGCGCCAGCGGGTGTTCCAGGCCAGCAGCACCAGCGTGACGGCCAGGGTCATCGAGCCCATGGCATGGCCGCTGGGGAAGCTGAAGGTGCTCTCCGGGGCGATGGACTCCCACAGGCTGGGCCGGTCGCGCTGGAAGAAGCGCTTGCTGCCCAGGTTCAACAGGGCCGAGCCGGCAAAGCAGATCGCGACGAAACTGGCCTCGCGCCAGCGTTTGCGCCAGGCAAGCAGGCCCACGATCAGCACGTCGGCCGGAATCAGGAACCACTCGTAGCCCAGCTTGGACAGCAGCACGAAGAACCGGTCCAGGCCCGGCGAATGCAGGGCGTGCAGCTTCCACAACAGCAGGTCGTCGAAGTAGATCGCCTCCAGCTCGTGCACTTCATCGGCCAGGGCGACGAAGCCCGCCAACGGCAGCAACACGCCCACGAACAGCAGCACGAAGCGCCAGGCGTTGCGGCCCATCCAGTGGCGGACGCCGGCGGCCGGCTCCGGCGTGGCCAGCACCGTCGGCTTACCCGGCGCTTCGGACATAGGTGCGTTCAACGTACTCATCGATCAGCGTGACGAAGTCCTGGGCGATGTTCTCGCCACGCAGGGTGACCGTCTTTTCGCCATCCACGAACACCGGCGCGGCCGGCGTTTCACCCGTGCCCGGCAGCGAGATGCCGATATTGGCGTGGCGCGATTCGCCCGGGCCGTTGACGATGCAGCCCATGACCGCCAGGGTCATGTTCTCCGCACCCGGGTGGCTCACCTTCCACAGCGGCATCTTCTCGCGCACGTGGTTCTGCACGACCTTGGCCAGCTCCTGGAAGAACTCCGAGGTGGTCCGGCCGCAGCCGGGGCAGGCCGTGACCAGCGGGGTGAAGGCACGCTGCCCGGTGGTCTGCAGCAGCTCTTGGGCAACGATCACTTCGGCCGTGCGCGACTGGCCCGGTTCGGGGGTCAGCGAGATACGGATGGTGTCGCCGATGCCTTCCTGCAGCAGCACCGCCAGCGCCGCCGACGAGGCGACGATGCCCTTGCTGCCGATACCGGCCTCGGTCAGGCCCAGGTGCAGCGCGAAATCCGAGCGCTGGGCCAGGTCGCGGTACACCGCGATCAGCTCCTGCACGCCGCTGACCTTGGCCGACAGCACGATGCGATCGCGCGGCAGGCCCAGTTCCACGGCGGTCTCCGCCGAATCCAGCGCCGAGCGGATCAGCGCTTCACGCAGCACGCGCCCGGCATCCCACGGCTGCGCGCGCTGGCTGTTCTCGTCCATCAGGCGCGCGGCCAGGGACTGGTCCAGCGAGCCCCAGTTGGCGCCGATGCGGACCGGCTTGTTGTAGCGGATCGCAAACTCGATCAGCTGCGCGAACTGCGTGTCTTTCTTCTTGCCGAAGCCGACGTTGCCCGGATTGATCCGGTACTTGGCCAGCGCTTCGGCGCAGGCCGGCTCCTGGGTCAGCAGCTGGTGGCCGTTGTAATGGAAGTCGCCGATCAGGGGGACATCGATCC
Source organism: Stenotrophomonas sp. TWI273 (assembly GCF_039674765.1). Lineage (NCBI taxonomy): Bacteria > Pseudomonadati > Pseudomonadota > Gammaproteobacteria > Lysobacterales > Lysobacteraceae > Stenotrophomonas > Stenotrophomonas sp. TWI273. Next base: position 47,808 of record NZ_JBDJOA010000014.1, on the reverse strand, counting down.
CCATCATCTGCAGCTTCTCCACGATCCGCGGGATGGCCGCAGCAGACTCGGGATTGTTGACGGTCAACCGCACCATCTCCGAGCCCGCGCGCCACAGTTCGGCGACCTGCTTCACGCTGGAGGCGACATCGGCGGTGTCGGTGTTGGTCATCGACTGCACCACCACGGGATGGCCCCCGCCCACGACCACGCCGCCGATATGGACGGGCTGGGTCTGGCGGCGGGCCCACACGGCGGAGTCGGCGGGTTGGGTCGGTCGGGTCACGGCGTCATGCATCCGCCTATTTTAGCGCGCCCAGCGCACGGGTAGGTGCCCAGCGTTGGTTGGCACTCATGTTCAGCGCCCCGCGCGCGCCGCCTACCCCGGATGCGGCCTATTGTCGCAGGCAGGTCCAGGCCGGAGCGCATACGATGTGCGCACATGACCGGTACCGACGCCCCCTTCCTCCGCACCCTGTGCAGCCTGCGCTGGCTGGCCGTGGCTGGCCAGGCCGCCACGATCCTGGTCGCCACCTGGGTACTGGGCCTGGAGTTGCCGCAGCTGCCGCTTTGGGCCGGCGTGGCTGCACTGGCCCTGTTCAATCTGTATGCGCAACTGCGCGTACACGATGCCGACACCGCACCACTGACCGCGTTCTGCCACATCCTGGTGGATGTCACCGTCTTGACCTGGATGGTCGGCTGGAGCGGCGGGATCGCCAATCCCTTCGGCTCACTCTTCCTGATCCTGATCGCACTGGCTGCGCTCGCCCTGCCCCTGCGCTGGACCCTCGCCGTGGCCGCGGCCTGCCTGATCGGCTATGCAGCAAGCGGCGTGTTCGGCCTGCCGCTGCCGAGCGGCTATTTCACCGGTGCGCAGATGCAGCAGTGGGGCGTGGTCTGCAACTTCCTGCTGTCGGCCACGGTGGTGCTGGTGTTCGCGACCCGACTGGCGATCGCCCTGCGCCAGCGCGAACGCGAGCTGGCCATGCTGCGCGAACGCTTCGTGCGCAATGAGGGCATCGTCGCGCTGGCCACCCATGCCGCCTCGGTTGCGCATGAGCTCAATACCCCGCTGGCGACCATGACCCTGCTCGCCGACGATATCGCCGACCAGACCGAAAGCAGCGAGGTCCGCGATGACGTGGAAACCCTGCGCGAGCTGCTGGTGCAGTGCCGGGAGCGGGTGCTCGCCCTCGCCCGCCCGGCCGCCGGCGATGCACCCGGCCGCGATGCGGTGACGTTGCCGCAGGTGCTGGAACAGTGGCGGCTGGTGCGTCCGACCATCGCGCTGAAGCGCAATGAGGATGCCCCGCTCACCCTGCCGCTGGACCCGGGCATCGGGCACCTGCTGATGGTGCTGCTCAACAATGCCGCCGACGCGGGTGAGAAGGCCGACCGGCCGCAAGTGGATCTGTCGCTGCGCATCGAGGGCGATGACCTGATCGGCGAAGTGCGCGACTACGGCCACGGCTTCGATGCCCGCCAGGCGGTCCTGCCCGGCACCCTGTTCAACAGCGGCAAGACCGATGGCATGGGCGTGGGCCTGGCCCTGTCCCACGCCACCATCGAACGCCTGGACGGCGAGCTGTGGATGCGCCCGGCCAATGGCGCCGGCACCCGCGTCGGCTTCCGCCTGCCCTTGTCCCCACGGGAGACTTCCGCATGACTGCTTTCACCCCCGCGCCCGGCCAGGCCAGCCATGGCTTGCTGGTCGACGACGACGAACTGTACCTGCGCACGCTGCAGCGCAGCCTGGCCCGCAAAGGGTTGGAAACCGTCACCGCCAGCGACACCGCCTCGGCCCTGCTGCTGGCCCGGCAGCAGCCGCCGGCCTACGCGCTGATCGACCTCAAGCTCGGCACCGAATCCGGCCTGGCGCTGATCCAGCCGCTGCGCGCCCTGCGCGAAGACATGCGGATCCTGCTGGTGACCGGCTATGCCAGCATCGCCACCGCGGTGGAAGCGATCAAGCTCGGCGCGGACGACTATCTGCCCAAGCCGGCCACGGTGCCGATGATCCTGCGTGCGCTCGGCGAAGAAGACGATGGCCCGGCCGACGATGGCGACATGGAGCCGCCGGATGCGATGACCCCGATCAGCCGGCTGCAGTGGGAGCACATCCAGCAGGCGATGCATGAAACCGGCGGCAACGTGTCCGCCGCGGCGCGTCTGCTCGGCATGCACCGGCGCTCGCTGCAGCGCAAGCTGGCCAAGCGCCCCAGCCCGGAACGCGACCCGAGTCGGTAATGCCGGGCGCGGGCTGGCCGCGCAAACACCGGCCGCAACAACCGGTAGAGCCGACCGTTGGTCGGCTGCTCTTCGCCACATCGACCAACCCCGCGCGCTGCGCGTGATAGCCGACCAACGGTCGGCTCTACCTGCCTTTTTAGTCGGCCCTACCCGCACTGAACCTGCATCGGTAGAGCCGACCGTTGGTCGGCTGCTCAAACACGGGCGCATCAACCGGTAGAGCCGACCGTTGGTCGGCTGCTCTTCACCACACCGATCAACACCGCGCGCTGCGCGCGATAGCCGACCAACGGTCGGCTCTACCTGCCCTTTTAGCCGGCCAACGGTCGGATCTACGCGGTGGTCAGGCGGTCAGCCGGCCCAGCAACTCCAGCGTCACCGGGTCGGTGATCGCATGCGCTTCACCCTGCAACGCCGGCAGCAACTGGCTGGCCAACTGCTTGCCCAACTCCACGCCGAACTGGTCGAAGGCGTTGATGTTCCAGATGATCGACTGCACGTACACCGCGTGTTCGTACATGGCGATCAGGGCACCCAGCGACTGCGGAGTCAGTGCGTCGAGCAGAATCAGCGTGCTCGGGCGGCCACCGGGATACTCGCGGTGCGGATCCTCGCTGCCCTGGCCATTGGCCAACGCCTCGGTCTGCGCCAGCAGGTTGGCCATCAGCGCCTGGTGGTTGACCACGTACGGGTCATCGTTGTGCACGCAGCCGATGAAGTCGGCCGGGATCACGCTGGTGCCCTGGTGCAGCGCCTGGAAGAAGCTGTGCTGCACATCGGTACCGGCCCCGCCCCACCACACTGGCACGGTGTCGCTGGCAACCGGGCTGCCATCAAGCTGCACCCGCTTGCCCAGGCTTTCCATCACCAGCTGCTGCAGGTAGGCCGGCAGCAGCGCCAGGCGCTGGTCATAAGTCATCACCGCATGCGTGGCATGGCCGAGCAGGTTGCGGTTCCAGATATCGGTCAGGGCATGCAGGACCGGCAGGTTCTGTTCGAGCGGCGCGGTGAGCACGTGTTCGTCCATCTGCGCCGCGCCCTCGAGCAGCTGCTCGAAGCGCGTGAAGCCGATCGCCAGTGCGATCGGGAAACCGACCGCCGACCACAGCGAATAGCGCCCGCCCACCCAATCCCACATCGGCAGTACGCGGCCGGCGGCGATCGAGAAGGCCTTGGCCGCACGCTCCGGATTCGCGCTGACCGCATACAGGCGCTCGCTGCCGCCCAGCCAGTCATGCAGGATCTGCCCGTTGAGCAGTGTTTCCTGGGTGCCGAAGGTCTTGGAGATCAGGATGCCGGCCGTGGTCGCCGGGTCCAGCGTGGCCAGCGTGCGCTGCATCGCCGCGCCGTCCACATTCGAAACGAAATGCACGCGGAAGCGTGCGCCGGTGACCGGACGCAGCGCATCGGCGACCAGCCGCGGACCGAGGTCCGAGCCGCCGATGCCGACGCTGACGATATCGGTGATAGTGGTTGCTTCCAGCGCGGCGATCAGCTCGCCCATCTGCTGGCGCACCTGCGCGGCGGTAGCGAAGGCCTCACCGGCCACCGGTGCGCCGCTGGCGTCCCCACGCAGCGCAGTGTGCAGCGCCGCGCGGCCTTCGGTCACGTTGACCGTTTCACCGCGGAACAGACGCTGGAAGCCGCCGGCGACATCGCGCTCGGCGGCCAGCTGCAGCAGTGCGTCCAACGCCGCGCGGTCGTATTTCTGCCGCGCGAAATTGACGTACAACGGACCGACCCGCAGCCCCAGCGATTGTGCGCGGCCCGGTTCGGCGGCGATCAACGAAGGGATGCTCGCGCCACGCAGGCGCTGGGCATGGGAATGAAGCGGGTCGAATCCGTTGTGCTGTGTCATGCGGCCTGTGTCGGGATCGTGTCGTTGGTGTGGGAGATCTGGTTCTTGCCGTCCACATATACCAACTTCGGCTTGAAGCTGTCAGCTTCTTCTTCGCTCATGCTGGCGAAGGCCGCGATGATGATGATGTCGCCCACCTGCACGTGGCGCGCGGCGCCACCGTTGAGCGACACCACACCGCTGCCGGCTTCGGCGCGGATGGCATAGGTGGAGAAACGCGCACCGTTGGTGACGTCCCAGATGTGCACCTGCTCGAACTCACGGATGCCGGTGGCAGCCAGCAGGTTGTCATCGATGGCGATGGAACCTTCGTAGTTCAGCTCGGAGTGAGTGACGGTGGCGCGGTGGATCTTGGTCTTCAGCAGGGACAGGTGCATGGCGACGGGACAACGGTAAAGGAAAGGGAAATTCTAGCACCCGCTGGATCGGCGGCAGGGCGCGCGGCGCCGGTCCCGGGAGGGGGCTGCCCACCGTTCAGCATCGTCAGGCCGCCCCGCCGCCCCGGTAGAGCCACCCCATGGGTGGCTGCGCGTCCGGCATCGCCCAGCAGCCACCCATGGGGTGGCCCTACCCGGCGGGGCGCAGCCCTCAGAACTCCAGGTTGTCGATCAACCGGGTATTGCCGATCCGCGCGGCGATCAGGGCCACGCGGGTGCCGTCGTTGGCATCGGCCGGCTCGGACAGGTCCGGCAGGCGGACCACGGCGTAGTCGACCTGGAACCCGGCGGCCTGCAGCGCCGCGGCGGCTTCGGCCTCGATCAGGCTGCGGCTCTTGCCCGCAATGAAGCCTTCGCGCATGCCCAGCAGCACCTGGTGGATGGTGGTCGAGACCGGGCGCTGCTCGGCGTTGAGATACTGGTTGCGCGAGCTCATCGCCAGACCGTCGTCTTCGCGCACGATGTCGCCCCCGACGATCTGGATCGGGAAGGCCAGGTCTTCCACCATCTGGCGGATCACCGCCAGCTGCTGGTAGTCCTTCTTGCCGAAGGCCGCCACATCCGGCTGCACCTGGTTGAACAGGCGCGAGACCACGGTGCAGACGCCATCGAAATGGCCCGGGCGGTGCGCGCCTTCGAGCAGGCCGCTGATGCCGGGCACATTGACGCTGGCCGCCAGTTCGACACCGAACGGGTACATCGACTCAACCGTGGGCAGCCACAGCACATCGCACCCGGCCTGCTCCAGGCCGGTGGTGTCGGCTTCGGGCGTGCGCGGGTAGCGGGTGAAGTCCTCGTTCGGGCCGAACTGGGTCGGGTTGACGAAGACGCTGGAGACCACGCGATCGGCGTACTGCCGGGCCAGCGTGACCAGTGAATAATGCCCTGCGTGCAGGTTGCCCATGGTCGGGACCAGCGCGACGCGCAGGCCCTCGCGCTTCCAGCCGTTGACGACGGCGCGCAGACGGGACAGTTCGGTGACGGTTTCGATCATGAGGCGTAGGCGTGTTCTGCGTCGGGGAAGGAGCCGTCGCGCACGGCGTCGGCGTAGGCACGGACCGCACCGGCAACCGACCCGCCTTCGGCAAGGAAATCCTTGACGAACTTGGGACGGCGATGGCCGCTGTCCAGACCGAGGAAATCATGCAGCACCAGCACCTGGCCATCGCACTGCGGGCCGGCGCCGATGCCGATGGTGGGCACGCTGATGTCCGCGGTGACCTGGGCAGCCACCGGCGTGGGCACGCATTCGAGCACGACCAGGCTGGCGCCGGCGGCAACCGCGGCCTTGGCGTCATCGCGCAGCTGCTGGGCGGCGTCGCCACGGCCCTGCACGCGATAGCCGCCCAGGCGCAGCACCGACTGCGGGGTCAGGCCCAGGTGCGAACAGACCGGAATCTCGCGCTCGACCAGGTAACGGATGATGTCCAGCTTGAAGCCGGCACCTTCGATCTTGACCATCTCCGCACCGGCCTGTAGCAGGCGCAGCGAGGCATCCAGCGCGCGCTCCGGGGTAGCGTCGGCGCCGAACGGCAGATCCGCCACCAGCAGCGCGCGTTGCAGTACACGGGCCACGGCGCGGGTGTGATAGACCATGTCGTCGGTGGTCACCGGCAGGGTCGAGTCATGCCCCTGCACCACCATGCCCAGAGAGTCGCCGATCAGGATCAGGTCCACGCCGTTGGCGTCGAAGCTGCGGGCGAACCCGGCATCGTAGGCGGTCAACATCACCAGCTTCTGTCCGTTGCGCTTGGCCTCGGCCAACGCGGGCACGGTCCAGGGCTTGCTGTCTGCGTGGGTACTCATGAGCTGATAACCGGTGGCGATAAGCCCCGCATTATCCTCCTATTGAAGCGATCCCGCAGGCCTCGACCCGCATCACAGCATCCCGCACGCGGCCGTGCCCGGGAATGAGGGCGTCGGGCGCGATCTCGGCCAGCGGCAGCAGCGCGAACGCGCGCTCATGCAGATAGGGATGCGGTACCTGCAGCTGCGGCAGATCGATGACCTCCTCGCCGTACAGCAGCACGTCCAGATCCAGTGCACGCGGCCCCCAGTGCACGGCAGGATCCCGTACGCGGCCGAAGCGGCACTCAATCTCCAGCAGCGCAGCCAGCAGATCCGGTGCGGGCAACCGGGTCTCCAGCACGGCGGCGGCGTTGACGAACGCCGGCTGATCCAGGTTGCCCCACGCCGGCGTGCTGTACAGCTGCGAGCGCGCCCGCAGTGTGGTCTGCGGCAGGGCCGCCAGCGCCTGGAACGCATCGCGCAGGGTCTGCGCGGCGTCCCCGAGATTGGCGCCCAATCCGATACAGGCCAGGGTCACGGCTTACTCGCCTGCCACTCCACCGGGACGACGACGGCGGCGGCGACGCTTGCGCGGTGCACCGTCTTCGCCCTCACCGTCGGCCTGGGCGGCATCCAGCGCCGAATCCAGCTCGGTACCGGACTGCAGCTGGGCCTCGCGCCAGAACGCCACGTCGGCTTCATGCTCGCTGGAGGCGACCTGGCGCAGGACCAGGAAATCGTAGGCGGCGCGGAAGCGCGGATGGGTCAGGGTCCGGATCACCCGCTTGCGCTGGCGCGAGCTAAAGCGCCCCTGCAGCAGCCAGATCTCCTGCATCGGCAGCGAGAAACGGCGCGGCAGGGCGATCGTGGTGAGCTGGTGCAGGGTGACGCGGTCCGCCGCACGGCGCTGCGCCTCTTCCAGTGCGACGCCCTGCTTCTGCAGGCTGGCCAGGGCGCGGCAGAACGCCGGCCACAGCAGCAGCGCGAACAGGAACGACGGCGACACCGGCTCGTCATTGGCCACACGCAGATCGGTGTTGTGCAGACCTTCGATGACCATGCGGCGCAACGCACCACTGCGATTGCTGCGCAGGGCCGCGGCGCTTTCCGGGAACATGACATCGAGCAGGCCGTACCGCTCCAGGCCCTCGAAGCTGGCCACACCGTGCCCGGACAGGAACAGCTTGAGCACTTCCTCGAACAGACGCGCCGGGGCGGCCTCGGCCAGCAGGTTGGCCAGGCGCGGCAGCGGTTCGGCGGTCGCCTCTTCGATCTGGAAGCCCAGCTTGGCCGCCAGGCGCACCGCGCGCAGCATGCGCACCGGGTCTTCGCGGTAGCGCTGCTCGGGATCGCCGATCAGCTTCATCAGGCGGGCCTGCACGTCTTCAAAGCCACCGGTGTAATCGCGCACCGAGAAATCCTCGATCGCGTAGTACAGGGCGTTGCAGGTGAAGTCGCGGCGGATCGCGTCGTCTTCGATGCTGCCGTACACGTTGTCGCGCACGAGCATGCCGTTTTCCATCTCACGGTCGCCGCTGCCATCGTCGATGTTGGCGCGGAAGGTGGCGACCTCGATGATCTCGCGGCCGAACACCACGTGCGCCAGGCGGAAACGGCGGCCGATCAGCCGGCAGTTGCGGAACAACTGCTTGACCTGCTCGGGCGTCGCGTCGGTGGCGACGTCGAAATCCTTGGGGTGGCCGTTCACCAGCAGATCGCGGACGGCGCCGCCGACCAGGTAACCGGCAAACCCGGAATCACGCAGCCGGTACAGAACGCGCAGGGCGTTGGGGCTGATGTCCTTGCGGGAGATGTTGTGCTGATCGCGCGGGATCACGCGCAGGCTGAACGGTGATGTAGCAGAGGAATTGATGTTGGCGCTTCCGGTTGAGTTTTCGGGATTGCCCAATGGCATCTAGGTCCATATACTAGCGCGCTGCGCAGTTCGCGACAAAGCCTGCTCCCTTCGTCTAATGGTTAGGACGTGGCCCTCTCAAGGCTAAAACAGGGGTTCGAGTCCCCTAGGGAGCACCAGTCGCGGTGCAGAAAGCCAAAAACCCCGCCACGGCGGGGTTTTTTGCGTTCAGGGTCAGGGCGTGCGGCGCCTGCCCTGCCAGGCCCGGGTCGGGGAGTGCACCCCCCGACCCGGCAAAGCGCCCCGCGACGAGGATGTCGGAAGCGGCGCTCACCCCTCCATCTGCTCCAGTTCCTTGCCCTTGGTCTCCTTGACGAAGCGCAGCACGAAGAACACCGACAGCACCGCGGCCACCGTATAGATGCCGTAGGCCCCGGCCAGGCCGATGCTGCCCAGCAGGACCGGGAAGGACACGGTGATGGCGAAGTTGGCCGTCCACTGCGCCGCGCCGGCCACCGCCAGCCCCGAGCCGCGGATCTGGTTGGGGAACATCTCGCCCAGCATCACCCACATCACCGGGCCCCAGGACATGTTGAAGAAGATCACGTAGACATTCGCCGCCACCAGCGCCAGCACGCCCATGCTGTCGGACAGCTGCAGCTTGCCGCCGGCATCCAGCGAGCCGCTGGCGAAGGCAAGGGTGACCAGCGCCAGCGAGATCGCCATGCCGACCGAGCCGACCCACAGCAGCGGCTTGCGTCCGATGCGGTCGATCAGCACCACGGTGACCAGGCAGGCACCGATGCTCAGCGCACCGGACAGCACGTTGATCAGCAGCGCGTCGCTCTCCGAGAAGCCCACCGCCTGCCACAGCACCGCGCCGTAATAGAAGACGACGTTGATGCCGACCAGTTGCTGGAACACCGCCAGGCCGATCCCGATCCAGACGATCGGGCGCAGCTTGCCGGTGGCCTTGCTGATCAGGTCCGAGAAGGTCGGGCGGTGCTGGTCCTGGGACAGCGAACCCTCGATCTCGGTGATCTTGGCCTGCGCCTCGGCCGGCCCGTACAGACGGGTCAGCACCGCCAGGGCCTGGTCACGGCGCCCTTTGACCACCAGGAAGCGCGGGCTTTCCGGGATCACCAGCAGCAGGCACAGGAACAGCAGCGAGGGAATGGCCTGCATCCAGAACATCCAGCGCCATGCCGCCTGGCCCAGCCACAGGGACTCGGTGGAGGCGCCGGCCGCCTTGGCCAATAGATAGTTGCTGAGGAAGGCACAGAACAACCCGCTGATGATCGCGATCTGCTGCACCGTGGCCAACCGGCCGCGGTACCGGGCCGAGGCCACCTCGGCAATGTAGGCCGGCGACATCACGCTGGCCGCGCCGACCGCGAACCCGCCGATCACCCGGGCGATGATGAACACCGTGGAGCTGTGCGCCGCACCGGCCCCCAGGGCCGAGAACAGGAACATCACCGCCGCGATGATCAGCACGCCGCGGCGGCCGAGCCGGTCGCCCAGGCGGCCGGCGAAGAACGCACCGATCGCGCAGCCGAGCAGCATCGAGGCGACCTCGAAGCCGATCCCGGCCGAGCTGGACTGGAACGTGTCCTTGAGGCCATCGACGGTGCCGTTGATCACGCCGCTGTCGAACCCGAACAGGAAGCCACCGATGGTGGCCACGCAGCTGATCAGGATGATGAAGCCGGTGTTCTCGCCGCTGACGGCACGTGTACTGCTGAGCGAAGCACTGGTCATGGGAAACCCTGGGTTGAAGGGACGCTGCGCACGACCGCAGCAGGGACGGATGGCGCAGGTTCTCATACCTTTCGCGCCGGCTGGGCGGCGGCGGGTGGGCCCGGACCTGGCGGCGGCCCGCAGCGGCGTGCGCGCATCGCCGCGCTCGACCACCGGTTGATCACCGACGCCCTCCACTGCGACCATGCCCGCCTGGCCGCCCTGCCCACTCCCGGGCGTGGCGCGGCATTGTCGAGGAGCGCCTGCCCATGCCCATGTTCGTTCGCCCGATCGCCCCATCCCGCTGTGGCGCCACGCCGATGGTGCGGATGCCCACCGGTGCGTCGCAATGAGCCTCGAACGCGCGCCGGCCACGCTGGCGGTGGACAGCCGCTGCACCCACGGCGAGGGCGTGCTCTGGTGCGACCGGCGGCAGAGCCTGCTCTGGATCGACATCGCCGAACGTCGGCTGTGGCAGCACACGCCGGCCAGCGGCAGCACGCGCCACTGGGTGTTGCCGGACCGCCCCGGCTGCATCGGGTTGTTCGACGATGGCACGCTGCTGGTCGCATTGGTCAGTTCGCTGCACCGCGCCGACCTGGCTGCCGCCACCGACGATGCGCTGCCGCTGCAGTGGCTGGCCGATGTGGACCCACACAACGCATACACGCGCAGCAACGATGGCCGCGCCGACCGCCACGGGAACTTCGTGTTCGGCACGATGAACGAACACCCGGCGCGCGCCGCCGATGGCCGCTTCTATCAGTACTCCAGCCGCCACGGCCTGCGCGAACTGCCGCTGCCGGGCATCGTGATTCCCAACGCGATCAGCTTCAGCCTGGATGGCCGCACGCTGTACTGGTGCGATTCGGTGACGCCGCAGATCATGGCCTGCGATTACGACCCAGAGCGCGCCAGCACCGCCAACGTGCGTGTGTTCACCACGTTGGCCAACCGCGCTGCCGAGCCCGACGGGTCGGCGGTGGATGCCGATGGGCGGGTCTGGAACGCGCAATGGCGCGCCAGCCAGGTGAGCTGCTATGGCGCCGACGGCACACTGCTGCAGGTGCAGCCGGTGCCGGTCAAGAACCCCACCTGCGTTGCCTTCGGCGGCCCCGACCTGCGCACCTTGTACGTGATCAGTTCGCAGCTGGACCACACGCCCGAGGCGCTGGCCGCAAGCCCGCATGCGGGCAGCCTGTTCAGCGCGCGCCAGGACCACCCCGGTCTGCCGGAGAGCCGGGTCCACTTGGCCTGACCGGTTGCGGGCCGGGCATGCACCGGGCGGTTGGCCAGCGGTGGCGCACGTTGACAGGGAAGCGCCGCGCATCACCCGCAACGCCTTGTTGCACAAGGGCCGCCCGCACTTGATCAGGTATCGAGGCGCGCTGTCTGAGCACGCCACGCCAGCATTCAGCCACAACCTGTTCTAGAATTGGTCGGCTTAACGCCGGATTTCCCCATGCCTTTCGTCGTCACCGAAAACTGCATCAAGTGCAAACACACCGATTGCGTGGAAGTGTGCCCCGTGGATTGCTTCCACGAAGGCCCCAACTTCCTGGTGATCGACCCGGATGAGTGCATCGATTGCACCCTGTGCGAACCGGAGTGCCCGGTCAACGCGATCTTCCCCGAAGACGACGTGCCCGCCGGGCAGGAAGCGTTCGTCGCCCTGAACGCCGAGCTGGCCAAGGCCTGGCCGGTGCTGACCGTGCGCAAGGACCCGCCCGCCGATGCCGGCGAATGGGACGGCAAGCCGGACAAGCTGCCCCTTCTGGAACGCTGAGCCGCGGCACGTCGCAAACGAAAAAGGGCGCCTAGGGCGCCCTTTTTGTTTCCCCAACCGGATCCCCGGTAGTGCCGGCCGCTGGCCGGCTGCCCTTCGCCCCAACGCCATCAGCGTCAGACCCGGGCAGGCACGGGATGCATGCCTGCCTGCCCGGCCAGCGAGCGGACCTACCGCAGGCCTCCTTACGGGGCCAGCTTCGCCTTCAGCTCACCCAGCAGCTTGGTCGGGGCCGCCGCGGTGGCCGGCAGGCCACGCGGGTCGACGGCCGACACATAAGCACCGGCATCGACGGCGACCACGCGGACCAGGAAGTCGCTGCCTTCGAAGGCCACATCGTAGGAACCCAGCAGCTGGGCCTTGCTGGCGATCTTCACGCCTGCAACGGTCTCCAGGGCGGTACCGACCTTGGCGAACACCTCTTCCTTGGTGCCCGGCACGGTGAAGCCGGCATTGTTGGCGGCCGCCGGGTTCGCGGCCGGGGCCGGGCGCGCCGCCTGCGAGGCCAGCGAGGAGCTGGTGGCAGCGGTAGCGGCAGCCTGGCCGGCCGGGACGTTCAGATCCGGCGGCACTTCCAGCGGGCGAACTTCCGGGGCCAGGGCGTAGTCGCCCTTGGCGCCGCGCTTGAAGCAACCGGTGGTGCCGACGAGGGTGGCGGTAGCCAGGATCGCGAAGGACAGCACGCGGAAGGCGGAAACGGATTGACGCATGGGAATCTCCTGGGTGACCACTGACATCAGTGGTTGGATAGTGCTTCCAGCGCACCGATATCGGTGGCCAGGTGTTCAGCAGCGGCGTGATGGGCCGCGGACAAGGGCAGCAGCGGCAGGCGCAGGCCATCACCAATGCCGATCCGGCGCAGCAGGTCCTTCACCGGGATCGGGTTGGACTCCACGCCGCAGAATTCATGGAACGGCTCGAGACGGGCATCCCACGACTCGGTCGCCTCGCGTTCCCCGGCTGCCGCCAGGTCGCACATCCGGCGGTAGGCGCCCGGCAGGGCGTTGGAGCCCACCGAGATCAGGCCGTCCACGCCGGACAGGATCGAACGCGCGGCCGTACCGTCGTCACCGCTGAGGATGGCGAAGTCCGGCGAACGCAGCGCCAGCAGGGCATTGACGCGGCCCACATCGCCGACCGCCTCCTTGATGCCCACGATGTTCGGGTGCCGCGCCAGTTCGGCCACGGTCTCGGGCAGCATGTCGCAGCCGGTACGGCCGGGCACGTTGTACAGGATGACCGGCAGGCCGCCCTGGTCGGCCACCGCGCGGTAATGCGCGATCAGGCCGGCCTGGGTCGGGCGCACGTACGGCGGGGTCACCACCAGCGCATGGGTCGCGCCGTTGGCGGCCGCACGACGGGTCTGCTCGATCGTTTTGGCCGTCCCCGACAGGCCGGTCCCGGCCAGTACCGGGATGCGTCCGGCGACGGTTTTTACCGCACTGCGCAGCAGCTGGTCGTATTCGTCGTCGGACAGGGCAGCGGCTTCACCGGTCGAACCGGCCACCACCACCCCGTGAACACCACCCTCCAGTTGCAGGTGCAGCAGGCGCTGCCAACCGTCGGGATCCAATGCGCCGTTCGCCTGAAAGGGCGTCGCCAGCGCGGTGATGAGACCGGAAAGGGACAAGGACATCGTGCTCGGAAGAAAGGGGGCACCGGGCCTGCGTAAACGCCGGCCAGATGTACGTTGCATGTTACTTGCGGGTCGAAAGCGCGGGCAAGTATGCTGGACTCCGGCGAACGTGCCGTCGCCGGCCGTTCAGACTCACCTTGCATCACCCGGAACCCTCTTGACCGACACCACGCCGCGGCCTGCGCCGACCGAAAACCACCTCCTGATCAACGCCTATACGACGCATCCGGAGTCCCCCCTGCTGCCTGTGACCCGGCGTATCGCCGACAGTGGCTGCAATCTGGTCGATGCCCGCCTGGCCACGGTCGGGCGCGACGTGTCCGTCACCGCCCTGGCCACCGGCTCGTGGGACTCGGTGGCCAAGCTGGAGGCGATGCTGACCCGGCTGGAGCGCGAGGAAGGCCTGAAGCTGGTCTGGTACCGCACCGGTGCCAAGCAGGCGCAGTCCAACCTGCTGCCCTACATCGTGGAAGTGATCGCCGCCGACAAGCCGGGGATCCTGTTCCAGCTGGCCGATTTCTTCGACCGCCAGGGCATCACCATCGAAAACCTGCAGAGCACGCGTTACCGCGCGATGCAGACCGGTGCGGAAATGTTCTCCGCGCAGGTCACGATCGGGGTGCCGGCCAACATGCACATTGCCGCGCTGCGTGATGATTTCCTCGAGTTCTGCGATCACCTCAACCTCGATGCGATCATGGACCCGATGAAGTTCTGATGCTTCGCGCGTTCGTCACGGGCGCGCGGGGTTTCATGCAGTTGTAGTAGATCTACCCCAGGATCCGGAAAGGAACCCATGAACGACGGCGACACCCTGGACAGCACCACCCTCGCACTGCCGCTGGCGTTGTCCGGCGGCGAGACCACCACCCTCGGCGATCTGGCCGGCCAGTGGCTGGTGCTGTACTTCTACCCCAAGGACAGCACCCCGGGCTGCACCACCGAGGGCATCGATTTCAACGCGCTGCTCCCGCAGTTCACGAAGGCCGGCGCCCGCGTCTTCGGCGTCTCCCGCGATTCGGTCAAATCCCACGATAATTTCTGCGCCAAGCAGGGCTTCGCCTTTCCGCTGATCAGCGATGGCGATGAAGCGCTGTGCACCGCGTTCGACGTGATCAAGCTGAAGAACATGTACGGCAAGCAGGTGCGTGGCATCGAGCGCAGCACCTTCCTCATTTCGCCGGACAGTCGTATCGTGCAGGTGTGGCGCAAGGTCAAAGTGGCCGGCCACGCAGACACCGTCCTTGAAGCCCTGAAGGCCGCGAAAACCCAGTGATCAATCCGGCACCCCCAATGGTCATCACCCTGCCCCGCAGGTCGTGATGGCTTGTCCCTGTTCTGCCACCAGGAATTGACGATGACCCGAGGCAAGCGCATCTACGTACTGGATACCAACGTGCTCATGCACGATCCGACCGCGCTGTTCAAGTTCGAGGAGCATGATGTCTACCTGCCGATGCAGGTGATCGAAGAGCTGGACAACGGCAAGAAGGGCACCACCGAGGCCAGCCGCAACGCGCGCCAGGTCAGCCGCTTCCTCAATGAGCTGGTGCAGGCCTCGGGCCTGGACAACCTGGCCGACGGCATCCCGCTGCAACGCCCGAACGGGCTGCAGCTGCGCGGCAAGCAGAGCGTGGGCCTGCTGCGATTCCAGACCAGTCATTTCGATGCGGGCAAGAGCTTCGGCGCGGTGATTCCGGACAACGCCATCCTCGGCGCGATCCTGGCGCTGAAGGAACAGGTGCCCGAGATTCCGGTGGTGTTCGTCTCCAAGGACATCAACCTGCGGATCAAGGCCGCGATTGCCGGCATCGTCTCGGAGGATTACGAGAACGACCGCGCACTGGACGATTTCAGCCTGCTCTACACCGGCGCCACCGAACTGCCGGAAGACTTCTGGAAGAAGCACACCGACAACCTGCGCAGCTGGAGCGACAAGGGCCGCACCAGTTACGAAATCATCGCCAGCGAAGACGAGAGCTGGCACCCCAACCAGTACGCCTACCTGCCGGGCGACGATGAAGTCGAACTGCGCGTGGCCAAGGTGGACGGCGACAAGATCACGTTGTCGCTGGTCAACGATTTCCGCCACGGCAGCCATGCGGTGTGGGGCATCAGCGCGCGCAACCGCGAGCAGAACTTCGCGCTCAATGCGTTGATGGACCCGGAGATCGATTTCGTCACCCTGCTCGGCACCGCCGGCACCGGCAAGACCCTGCTCGCGCTGGCCGCGGGCCTGGCACAGACCATGGACCAGCAGCGCTACCGCGAGATCATCATGACCCGCGCCACGGTCAGCGTCGGCGAGGACATCGGCTTCCTGCCCGGTACCGAGGAAGAGAAGATGACCCCATGGATGGGCGCGCTGACCGACAACCTGGAAGTGCTCACGCATACCCAGGAAGGCGGCGCATGGGGCCGGGCGGCGACCAACGACCTGATCGCCAGCCGGATCAAGATCCGCTCGCTGAACTTCATGCGCGGGCGCACGTTCCTGTCACGCTATCTGATCCTGGATGAAGCGCAGAATCTCACCCCCAAGCAGATGAAGACCCTGATCACCCGTGCCGGCCCGGGCACCAAGATCGTCTGCCTGGGCAACGTCGAACAGATCGATACCCCGTACCTGACCGAGACCACCTCGGGCCTGACCTACGCGGTGGACCGTTTCAAGAACTGGCCGCACAGCGCGCACGTGACGCTGCGCCGTGGCGAGCGTTCGCGCCTGGCCGATTACGCCTCGGAGGTGTTGTGAGCCGTTCCCTGTCCCGTGCCGTCCTGCCGCTGGCGCTTGCTGCGCTGGCGGCCGCCTGCACGCCTGCCAATACGCGGCCGGGCGCCAGCGTCCCGACCGCGATCAAGACCGGCCAGTCCTGGGTGGTGACCCGCCCCGTCGTCGCCGCCCAGGTATTGGATACCTGCTCGCGTTCCAGCCCCGGCCGCGAGCCGGGGCGCGTCACCGGCTACTGGGCGCCCAGCCGCCAACAGGTGGAGCAGCTGGAAGCCCGGTTGCCGTCGCTGGAGACGCAGGTGCCCAAGGCTGCCGATTTCGACCGCCAATATGTCGGCATCGAGATGGACGGCCGGCAGCTGATCTATCTCAACGCCTTCCATCTGCCTGACGATGCCGACATCGATCCAGCGCGCGATGCAATCCGGGTCTGCGATGGCGGCGCGCAGTTCTGGGGCGCGCTGTTCGATCCGGCCAGCGGCAGCTTCTCGGATGTGCAGTTCAACGGCCCGCCCGCGGGCCGTTGATCGTGACGTGACCACCACCGCGCACGCCGGATGAGCATCCGGCTGCCCACCTGGGTCTGGATCGGGGCGATCGCCCTGTCCTGCGTGGCCGGGATGGTCAACGTGGTCGGCTTCCTGGGGTTCGAACACCAGGCCGTCAGCCACATGACCGGCACCACCAGCCAGCTCGGCATGGCGCTGGCCCAACGCGACTGGCGCGTGGTCGGGCACCTGTGGGGGCTGTTGATCGCGTTCTGCGTGGGCGCCACGCTCAGCGGCGTGATCATCCAGGACAGCGGCCTGCAACTGGGCCGCCGCTATGGCGCAGTGCTGGCACTGGAATCGCTGTTGCTGCTGATCGCGATCCCGCTGTTCAAACAGCAGCAGATCTGGGGGGCACTGGCCGCGGCGATGGCGTGCGGCCTGCAGAACGCGATGGCCACCACCTTCAGTGGCGCGGTGGTGCGCACCACCCATCTCAGCGGCATGTTCACCGATCTCGGGATCGGGCTGGGCCACCTGATGCGCGGCCTGCCGCTGCCGATCCGTCGACTGACCCTGAGCGGGTTGATCGTCAGCGGCTTCCTGGCCGGCGGCGTGATGGGCGCCATGCTGTTCCTGCGCTTCGGCTACGACGCCCTGCTCGCCCCGGCACTGCTCACCGGCGGCACCGGGGTGGGCTACGTGCTGTACCGGCAGTGGGCACTGCTGCGGGCGCGCTGAGGGCGCGGCAGCACTGCCGCGACAAACATTGCACAATTGGGGCATGACGCCTTCCAGCCCCGTTTCCGCCCTGACCATCGCCGGCTCCGATTCCGGCGGTGGTGCCGGCATCCAGGCCGACCTGAAGGCCTTCGCCGCCCATCGCGTGCATGGCCTGTCGGCGATCGCCGCACTGACCGCACAGAACACACGCGGCGTTACCGCCGTACACGTGCCGCCGCTGGACTTCCTGCAGGCGCAGATCGATGCCTGCTTCGCCGATTTCGATATCCATGCGGTGAAACTGGGCATGCTGGCCAACGCCGAGGTGATCGCACTGGTGGCAGACGCACTGGAAAAGCACCGCCCACCGCACGTGGTGCTGGATCCGGTGATGGTCGCCACCAGCGGCGCCAAGCTGCTCGAAGACAGCGCACTGGTGGCGATGCGCACGCGCCTGATCCCACTGGCGACGCTGCTGACGCCCAACACCCCCGAAGCGGAGCTGCTGCTCGGCCGCCGCATCGTCACCGCCGAGGAGGCCGAAGATGCCGCCGACGCGCTGTTGGAGCTGGGCGCCGGCGCGGTACTGCTCAAGGGCGGGCATCTGGACGAAGGCAGTCGCGTGATCGATCGCTACTTCGACGGTGTGACCCGCGAAGAATTCATCCATACCCGCCTGCGGGTGGATGCGCACGGCACCGGCTGTACGCTGGCCTCGGCCATCGCCGCGCAGCTGTGCCAGGGGCTGTCATTGCCCAATGCCTGCGAAGCGGCCATCGATTACGTCGCGCGTGGCCTGCAGAGCGGGTATTACCCGGGCCGCAGCGAGGTGCTGGTGATCGACCACTTCGGTGCGGCACGCCCGGCATGATCGACGCCTCGCCCCTGCCTGTGCAGGCCGAAGACGGGCATCGCTTCGAACTGCTGGCGCGCGTGCCGACGCAGCCACGCGCACGCCTGCTGTGGCTGCCGGCGCTGGGCGTGGCCGCGCGCCATTACCTGCCGTTCGCCGAGGCGCTCGCTGCGCGTGGCATTGCGGTGTACCTGCACGAGTGGCGCGGCAACGGCAGCAGCAGCCTGCGCCCGTCGCGCACGCAGGACTGGGGCTATCGCGACCTCCTCGAGCAGGACCTGCCGGCGAGCCTGGCAAACGTGGCCGGAGACGCTGCAACACCCTTGATCATCGGCGGCCACAGTCTCGGCGGTCAGCTGGCCTGCTGCTTCGCCGGTCTGCATCCGCAGCGCTTCGCCCGCGTGTGGCTGGTCGCCAGCGGCACGCCGTACTGGCGCACCTTCCCGGCCCCGCGTGGCTGGACCCTGCCGCTGGTGTATCGCTTCCTGCCCTGGCTGGCCCAGCGCCAAGGGGCCCTGCACGGCAAGAAGCTCGGCTTTGGTGGCACCGAGGCGCGCGGGTTGATCCGCGACTGGTCGCGCGTGGGCCTCAACAATCACTACGCGGCCGCTGGCATGGCGACCGATCTGGAGGCCGCGATGCGCGATCTGCGCGGCCAGGCGGCCGCCGTGGTGATGGACCACGACTGGTTGGCACCGACGGGCTCGATGCAGGGCCTGCTGGCCAAGATGCCGGGCATGCGTGCGCAGCTCAGCGTGGTCAGTGCGCAGATGCTGGGTGCGCGTGCCGATCACTTCGCCTGGATGAAAACGCCGGAAGCCGTGGTGGAGCAGCTTCTTCGTTCATTTGAATGAAGACCTTCACAAAAACCGTTGACGAATGCGACGCCGATCCGCATAATTCCGCTCCTGTTGACGCGCCCGTAGCTCAGTTGGATAGAGTACCTGGCTACGAACCAGGCGGTCGGGAGTTCGAATCTCTCCGGGCGCACCATCAACAGGGTATCGATTTCGCCGTCGGTATCAGCAGTAAAAATTCGATGTAAATGCGCCCGTAGCTCAGTTGGATAGAGTACCTGGCTACGAACCAGGCGGTCGGGAGTTCGAATCTCTCCGGGCGCACCATTACATCGAACGGCAAGCTTGCTTGCCTTCCCGTCGAACGTGGCAACACGCGCGGCAGGACACACAACCAGACAATGCAAATGCGCCCGTAGCTCAGTTGGATAGAGTACCTGGCTACGAACCAGGCGGTCGGGAGTTCGAATCTCTCCGGGCGCACCATTGCATCGACGAAAACAGCAGCCATCGGTTGCTGTTTTTTTTTGCGTGGGTGCCGGCTGTCACCCGGTAGTGCCGGCGCCGGGCAGCCACCACCGGCATGGGCGTCGTGCGCCAGCCAGTCATCCACCACACCGCCCAGCAGATCCACGCGCAGCGGCAGGGTGATGTGGTCTTCGCCCCGCATCTCGATGTAGTGCACGCGCGGGCTGGCGGCGGCCAGGCGACGGCCCTGCCCGACCGGCACATGCTGATCGTCCTGGCCGTGCAGCAGCAGCACGCAGGTACGGCTGTCGGCCAGCGCGCGGGTGACATCGACGCGGTCCAGGTCCAGATCCAGGCGCTGGCTGGCCGCGGCGATCACCTGGTCGATATCCTGCCCACCGTAGCGCCAGCGCCCATAGGCGGCCATGGCCTGCGCCTTCCACGCGGTCGGCTGCAGCGACATCAGGTGCGGGATCATGCTGCGGATCGCATCGCCGGCATTGGCGAAGGATTCCATCGCCACCACGCCGGTGACCTGGTCGCCGAGCTTGTCGGCGGTGAACAGCGCGGTGGCGGCGCCGTAGGAAACGCCGAACAGATACAGCGGCCCGACCACCTCCCCGCGTGCCTTCAGCGCAGCGATGACATCGACCACATCATCCGATTCGAACGTCCCGTAACCGGACGGGCCGGCGCCGGAATGCCCATGATTGCGCAGGTCGATGGTGACCACGCGATAGCCTGACTGCGCCAACTGCAGCGACCACGGCAGCATCGCATCACCGTTCATCATCCAGCCGTGCAGCAGCACCACCGTGCCGCGCGGTGCCTTCGGCTGGAACGGGTGCGGCAGGTCCAGCGCCATGCCGGTACGCAGCGGCTCGCCGTTGTCATGGTGCTGGGGCAGGTACTGGTAATGCAGCCCGTACTGACCCGGGTCGAACGCACGCCAGAAGATCGGCACGCCGGCGCGGCCGGTCACGAGACCGTGCCGGTTGGGCACACTCTCAACCGCTTCGGCGATGCGCGGCATGTCCAGCAGCGTGGATACGCCGCCGGGCGCGATCAGCCGATCACTCAACGAGGTCGAGGCGGCGGTGGAGGTCAAGGAGGAGCAGGCAGCCAGCCACAGGCCAGCCCCGGCCAGCAGCAACAGCAGCAAGCGCTTCATGGGCAGAATCGGAAAAACCAGACGAGTCGCGCAGGGTACCGATCACGTCAGCGCCGCTCTATCGCATCCAGATGACCATCCGATGACAGCCAAGTCAGCATTCAGCTTGAACGGACGGGCAGCGGCATCGCCGCAGGCCCCTGCCCGGCCTGCGATCAGCCCAGCCAGCCTTCCATGGTGGGCCACCAGCCATCCAGCACCTCCGGGCGCTGCATGCGCTCGCGCCACCATTTCAGCGCGGCCCCCTCCTCGCCAGTGCGCCAGGCCAGCCAGAACGTCTCGTCCGGCTTGGGCTCCTCAACCTGCCTGATCACCAGTCGGCCCTGCGCCACCGCCCGCTGTACGTACGGCTCGGGCAGGAAACCGAAACCGAGCCCGGCACATTGCAGGCGGAACTTGCTGACCATGTCCGGCACGGTCACGGTCTCCTGCCCCATCAGCAGCCCGACCGTGCGCGGCAGCAGCCGCCGCGCCGAATCGGCCACGGCGATCGCGCAGTGGGCGGCCAACGACTCACGGCCCAGCGGCTCGGACGCGGCCGCCAGCGGATGCGAGGGCGCCACCGCGAACACGAAACGCACCACGCCCATCGGCTCGACCACATAGCCCCCGCCGCTGGGGCCCTCGCCCGCCGCGCCGACCAGCAGGTCCGCGCGCCGGTCCAGCAGCGCCTCCCAGGTACCCGACAGCGATTCACTGATCAGCCGTATCCGGGTCTGTTCGGCCACCGCATTGAAGGCACGCACGTCCTCGGCCAGCAGCGCCGGCAGGAACATCGAGTCGACCGCCACGGTCAGCTCGGCCTCCCAGCCGGAGGCAACCCGCCGCACCCGCATCTCCAGCTCCCGCGCCGCCCGCAGCAGATGGCGCCCCTCCTCCAGCAACGCTTCCCCAGCCGGGGTCAGGTGCGCGCGCGGGCCCACCCGATCGAACAGCTGCACGCCCAGGTCCTCTTCCAGTTTGGAGACCGTGTAGGAGATGGTCGAAGGCACCTTGTGCAGGGCCTTGCCGGCCGCAGCGAACGAGCCGCGGCGGTCGATGGCATCTAGGATCTGCAGGGCGTCGAGGCTGAGCTTGAGCATTCGAATTTTTCGATGATGGCTTGCAAAACTATCCGTTTTTCAAGCGGGCGGCGCAAGCGGATACTGGCCGCAACAGGAAAGGGGACGACAGTGAACGCCCCGGACCGCCATCGAAACCATCGAACACCCAGGAGATTCCCATGCTGCAGATCCGCAAGAGCAACACCCGTGGCAAGGCCGATCATGGCTGGCTGAACTCCATGCACACCTTCTCCTTCGCCAATTATTACGACCCGCGCTATACCAGCTTCGGACCGCTGCGCGTGATCAACGAAGACCGCGTGCAGGGCGGCCAGGGCTTTGGCACGCACAGCCACAGCAACATGGAGATCATCTCCTACGTGCTCGGCGGCGCGCTGGAGCACAAGGACTCGATGGGCACCGGCTCGGTGCTGCGCTACGGCGATGTGCAGCGCATGAGCGCCGGCAGCGGCGTCAGCCACAGCGAGTTCAACCACTCAGCCGACGAGCCGGTGCACTTCCTGCAGATCTGGCTGTTCCCCGATCAGGAGAACATCACCCCGAGCTACCAGGAAACGCATTTCGCGCCGAAAACCAAGCGTGGCCAGCTGCGCCTGATCGCCTCGCGCGATGGCCGTGACGGCTCATTGCTGATCCACCAGGACGCGAACATCTACGCCACGATCCTGGACGGTGACGACCGCGTCCACCTGCCGCTGGCCCCGCGCCGCGGCGCGTACGTGCAGGTGGCCCGCGGGCAGCTGCAGGTCAACGGCATCACGCTGGAGACCGGCGATGCGCTGCAGGTCAGTGACGAGGCGCAGCTGACGCTGGAAAACGCCAACGACGCGGAAGTCATCGTGTTCGAGCTGGCGCTTTAACCGGCCGGCTTCAAACGCAGACACCCCGGTTGCCCGGGGTGTCGTGCGTTGCGTGGATCAGAATCGGTAGTTCAGCGTCAGCCGCACGTTGCGCGGCTCGCCCCAGGTGTAGGTGCTGTACCAGCTGAAGATCGTGTAGTAGTGCTTGTCCAGCAGGTTGTTGACGTTGAGCGTTGCCGAGAGCTGGTCGTTGAACTGGTAACGCGCCATGGCATCGAGCAGCCAGTAGGGCTCGGTGCGGTGGAGCTGGCTACCGCCGGTGGCCGGGTTGGTGATGGTGCCGAACGTGCTCCCCTGCCAGCGCGCGCCCCCGCCAACGCTCCAGCCGTCAGCCACACCGGTGAGGCGGTAACTGGTGTGCACGCTGAACTGATCTTCCGGCTCCAGCGTGGAGACCTTGGTGGACTGCTGGCGCGCGATCTTGTGCGCGTAGCCGCCCTGGACCTGCCAGCCCGGCGCCAGCTGACCCGATACCTCCAGCTCGTAACCCTTGGTGCGCACCCCCATCAGGCCTTCATAGGCGATCCCGCCACTCGGCGTCCTGCCGCCGGTCGGCTGTGCGTAGTTGTCCTGCTCCAGCTGGAACACCGCCGCACTGGCGTTGAGGCGACCGTCGTAGAACTCCGCCTTCAGGCCCGCTTCGTAGCTGCGCCCTTCCAGCGGATCCAGCACCCGGCCCTGTTCGTCCTGGTTGCCCTGCGGCTTGAAGATGGTGCTGTAGCTGGCGAAGACGGAGAAGTTGCGGTTGAGGTCGTACACCAGGCCGGCGTAAGGCACGACCACACCGCTCTCGTCGGTATCCGGCGATTTGTAGTTGGCGATGCGGCTGCCGACGATCAGCTTGAGCGGATCGGCCAGGTCGAAACGGCCCACCACATAGGCACCGCTTTCGCGGGTGACCTGGTTGTCACCGTAGCCCCACTGCCAGTCCGGCTCGGGCACATCGCCGGTCCAGGCGTAGTAGTCGGCAACGCTGCTGACATAGCCCGGCTGCGGCGAGTAGCCATTGTTGACCCAGCGCTTGCGCGACACGCTGCCACCGACGACCAGCTCGTGCTGGCGGCCGAACCACTCGAACTTGCCACTGACGTACAGATCGGCCGCGTTGCTGGTGGTCTTGCCGATGTACTGGCCCAGCCACATGCTCACGCCTTCACCGGTGACCGGATCCGGATTGCCACCGGCCGCCGCGCCCAGCGAGGCGTCATAGCCGTTGACCTGGTGATTGAGCTGCAGCTTGGCGACCCAGTCATTGCCGAAGGTGTGCTCCAGCGTCGCGAAGCCGGTACGGGCGTACTGGCCCCAGCGGCTCCAGCGCGCGCCGTTGTTGAACGAGCGCGGCATGTCGTTGAAGTTGCCTGCACTGTCCAGCAGGGGAATACCGCCCCAGCTGGAGCCTTCCGGATCGCTGTCCTGGTAATCGGCACCGACGGTCAGCAGCGTGCTCTCGCCGAGGTCGGCTTCCAGGATGCCGTAGAACACCTCATTGCTGCGCTGGTAGTGGTCGACATTGGAATGCTTGTCCTGGTAGGCGCCGACCACGCGGCCGCGCACGCGGCCACTCTCAGTCAGCGGCCCGCCGACATCGACTTCGGCGCGGTAGCTGTCCCACGAACCGACGCCCAGCGTGGCACTGCCGGCCAGCTCCCGGGTGGGTTTCTTGCGCACCAGGTTGATGGTCGCACCCGGATCGCCCATGCCGGTCAGCAGGCCGGTGGCGCCCTTGAGCACTTCCACGCGATCGTAGATGGCCATGTCGCTGAGCGTGTTGCCGGCCGAGTACGCCGAATCGCGCGCCATCGGGATGCCGTCGTACTGGAAGTTCTGTACCGCGAAGCCGCGCGCGTAGTACTCGGTGCGCTCGCTGTCGTAGGTGACGATACTCACACCCGGCGTGACCTTCATGACGTCATCGATGCCGTTGAGGCCGAAGTCGTTCATTTCCTGCCGCGTGATCACGCTGATCGACTGCGGGGTCTGGCGCGGGCTGAGCACCAGGCGGGTGGCCGTGGCGATCGTGCCGGGCGTATAGGAATCACTGCCTTCGGTCACGGTGCCGAGCTGGTTGGCGGTAACCTGCACGGTCTGCAGGGTCTGTGCGCCGTCCTTGGCAGGGGCGTCCCCCGCCGGCGCCTCTTCGGCCTGCACGGCCGAGGCGGACAGGGCCAGGCCCAGCACGCAGGCCATCGCCTGCATCAGCGGGGAGCGCGAGGGAAAAGCGCGACGGCGACCCGAATGGATCGGGGCAACACGGAACGGAACGACGGACACGGCAATGCCTCCAGGCAGGAAGGGACTCCTCTGGCGGCGGCTGGAGGGAACGAATGGGCGGCATGATGCCGCATCCCGGCCGCCAGTGGAAGATGGCGCGACCGTTGAGGCAGAAGGCGTTCGGGGGTCGCCCCGGGTCAGGCGGGGCGTGGGGGTCAGCCGCGGGGCACCGGGGCATCCGAGGCGATCAGCTTCTCCTGCTTGAGCTCGGCCCAGAATGCGGCCGGAATCGCCACGGACATGGAGGCGACATTGGCCAGCACCTGTTCGGGCGTCCGCGCGCCGGGAATGACCGCCGAGACCACCTCCGGCGCATCGGCGAACTGCAGCGCCGCGGTGCGCAGATCCACACCATGGCGCTCGCAGAGGACCTGCACCTTCGCGCGCTTCTCCGGCGCCCACGACGGCACCTTGCCGTCATACAGATAGCGATCACGCCCGGCCAGGTAGCCGGCCAGCAGCGGCGAGCCGACCACGACCGATGCACCGTGTGCGGCGATCCTGGGGAAGGTGTCATGCAACGCCTGCTCGTGGTCCAGCAGCGAGTACTGACAGGCGAGCAGGAAGATGTCCGGATCCGCCTCGGCCACCGCACGCAGGGCCGGCTCGGGACGGTTCACACCGAAGCCCCACGCCTTGATCAACCCCTCCTCGCGCATGCGGGTCAGCGCCGGCATCGCGCCCTTCGCTGCTTCCGCGAAACGCTGCTCCCAAGGCATGCCCAGGTCTTTCTCGTTGTCCGGCGAGAGGTCATGGATGAAGACCACGTCCAGCTGCGACACACCGAGCCGGTTGAGGCTGTCCTCCACCGAACGCCGCGTGCCGTCGGCGGAGTAGTCGTAACGGTAATGGAATGGCGACGGGTCCTTCCACATCACGTCCTGCAACTCACCGGCGGTCGCCGTCAGCAGGCGCCCGACCTTGGTCGACAGCGTGTACTCGCGCGCCGGGTGGTTGTGCAGATGATGGCCATAACGACGCTCGCTCAGGCCGAGCCCGTACCAGGGTGACGTATCGAAATAGCGCACGCCCGCGGCATAGGCTGCGGCGAGGCTGGCTTCGCTCTGCGCATCGGTCGCGGCCGCAAACCCATTGCCGATCGCGACGCCGCCCAGGCCCAGGCGGGTCTGCGGCCGGTAACGCCCGCCCTGCCGCGCGGGATTGCCGGGCAAGGGCTTCGCTGAAGCCTGGCCGCGGGTGGGCAGGACGCTGCCCGGGCCGGCCGACTGCGCCATCAATGGGGCGGCGGCGAACGCGGCCGTGCCGGCGGCGGCAACGGAAAGGAAGTGGCGACGTGCGTTCACGGCGACTCCTGTTTCTGCGGGGGGGCGAAGCACACACCTTGGCAGAGCAGCGGTGCAGAGCATGCCTGTGCGGCGTCAACGCAGTGGCAACATCCATCCACCCTGTCCGGTTGCGCGTCGCTCAGCCCGGACGCGCACCCGCTGCCAGAAGCAGCGCCTCCATCTCGCGGTAACCGCGCTGGCGTGCATGCTGCAGCGGGGTCACGCCTTCACCGTCGGGCAGGTTCACATCCGCGCCTGCCGCGATGAGCTGACGGACGATCTCCACATGTCGCGGGCCGCCATCGGCGAGGATGATCGCCTCCAGCAGCGCGGTCCACTGCAGCTTGTTGATGTGATCCACATCGACACCGGCCGCGATCAGCGTCGCCACGGTCTCCACGTGCCCGCGTTCGGCCGCTGGGATGAGTGCGGTGCCGCCGTAGCGGTTGGTGCTCTTGAGGTCGGCGCCAGCACTCAGTGTCGCGCGCAGGATCTCAAGATGGCCTCGCGCACCGGCGTACAGGTACGGGCTGTCCTGGATCGCATCCTTGGCATTGACGTCAGCACCGGCCTGGATCAGCGCACGTGCGGCCTCCACGTGGTTGTGGTGGGTCGCGACCAGCAACGGTGTCGCCTTCGCCACGCCGCGCGCATCCACGCGGGCGCCCTGCCCCAGCAGCGTACGCACCGCAGTGGCATCGCCCTTCTCCGCCGCCCGATGCAGCCGCTCTTCCAACGAGGCGGCACTGACCGGCATGACCATGCCCATCAGTATGCTCACGACCACCCAGCCACGCAGTGACCTCCGTTCCATCGACATGTTCCTGCTCCTTCCACGGGGGCGCCCGGTGGGACGCCGCAGGACAACGACCGTAGCCGAGCCGCCGCGTCGGCACCAATGATGATTGGGGATCGACTGCATGCGCCATCCGAATGCGTCGGGCGGCGCGCCTTCCGCCTGTTTCATGCGACGCTGCGCGCCACATTCCCCACGGAAGCGCACCACCATGCTGCATCACCTTTCCCTGGGCGTGCGCGATCTCGCGCGTGCCGCCGCCTTCCACGATGCCGCGCTCGGTGCGCTGGGCATGCGCCGCGTCTTCGAAGACGACGAGGCGATCGGGTATGGATATGTCGAGGACGAGGATCTGCTGTGCCTGAAACTGCGGGCCGATGCCTCGCCACCCGGTGCCGGATTCCACCTGGCCTTTGGAGCGCCCTCGCGCCAGGCGGTGGACGCGTTCCACCGCGATGCACTGGCGGTTGGCGGCACCTGCAACGGGGCGCCGGGGCTGCGCGAGGATTATGGCGATCACTACTACGCCGCGTTCCTGATCGACCCGGACGGGCATCGGATCGAGGCGGTCTGCAAGTCGGCCATTTGAACCGGATCGCACAAAGAAAAAGGCCTCCGTACTTGCGTACGAAGGCCTTTTCTACAACTGGCGGAGCGGGAGGGATTCGAACCCTCGATAGAGTTTTAAGCCCTATACTCCCTTAGCAGGGGAGCCCCTTCAGCCACTCGGGCACCGCTCCAGTGTTCTTGGTCCGCCGCTGCGATGAATCATCTCAGCGGGGGCGCGAATAATAACGTTTTCCGCGCCCTCAGGTAAAGCCTTAATCCGAAGAATTTTCACTTCCGGATGCATTCGGCTCATCACCGCGCTGGATCCGCTGATAAATCTCTTCGCGGTGCACGGCCACGTCCTTCGGAGCGGTGATACCGATACGCACCTGGTTGCCCTTGACGCCGAGCACGGTCACGCTGACCGAGTCACCGATCATCAGGGTTTCGCCTACACGGCGAGTCAGGATCAACATTTGTTCAAGTCTCCAGGGGAACCGGTGGTGGCATTTCCCCACCGGCTTGGCGCCCCGGCAAGAGCGCCCCACGACAACGGGAAAAGATTCGCCATAGTACCGTCAGGCCTCCCGACCCATCAAGGAGCAGGAGGCTTCAGGCTGTTCAGATACGGGGGGTGACCCAGTCGACGACGGCGGCCAGTGCAGAAGCAAGGGCGGGCCCGTCCTCACCACCACCCTGGGCGAGGTCCGGGCGGCCGCCGCCCTTGCCCCCGATCTGACTGGCGATATGGGCCAACAGTTCCCCGGCCTTGACCTTGCCCATTGCGCTGCCGTTCACACCGGCGACCAGGGCCGCCTTGCCGTCCTGGGTGCCGGCCAGCACGATCACCGCATCGCCAAGCTGCTGCTTGAGCCGGTCGATCGCATCGCGCAGCGCCTTGGCATCGAAGCCTTCCAGACGCGCGGCCAGGATCTTGATGCCGTTGACCTCGACCGCGGCGCCACCAAGATCGGCGGTCGCACCGGCCGCCTGCTTGGCCTTGAGCGCCTCGAGCTCGCGCTCGAGCTTCTTCTGGCGCTCGCCGAGCTGGCGGATCTTGTCGACCACGTCGCCGGCGTTGCCGCCGAGCAGTGCCGCCGCTTCGCTCAGCTGGGCTTCTTCATGGGCCACATAATCCAACGCGCCCTGCCCGGTCACCGCTTCGATACGGCGCACGCCCGAGGACACGCCACCTTCGGACGTGATCTTGAACAGACCAATGTCGCCGGTGCGCGAGACATGCGTACCGCCACACAGTTCGGTGGAGTAGTCGCCCATCTTCAGCACGCGCACGTGCTCGCCGTACTTCTCGCCGAACAGCGCCATCGCGCCGAAGTCGAGCGCTTCCTGCATGCCCATGTTGTGGACTTCAGCGGCGTTGTTGGCACGCACCTGCTCGTTGACCTTGCGCTCGATGATCGCCAGGTCCTCGGCGCTGATCGGCGCGAAGTGCGAGAAATCGAAGCGCAGGCGATCGGGGGCGACCAGCGAGCCCTTCTGCTGCACATGGGTGCCCAGTACTTCGCGCAGGGCGGCGTGCAGCAGATGGGTGGCCGAGTGGTTGAGGATGGTCGCGCCACGGCGCTGGCCATCGACCTGACCGGACAGCACGTCGCCGACCTTCAGGCTGCCTGCGGTGAGCTTGCCGACGTGCCCATGGAACTGGCCCGCGAACTTCTGGGTATCGCTGACGTCCACCTGCACGCCGGCGCCGGACAGGGTGCCGTTGTCGCCGACCTGGCCACCGGATTCGGCATAGAACGGGGTCTGGTTGGTCAGCACGATGACGTCGTCGCCGGCCTTGGCGCTCTCCACCGGGCGGCCGTCCTTGAGGATGGCGACCACGGTGAGATCGTCGGCCTGCAGGCGGTCATACCCGAGGAACACGGTCGGCTTGAGCGTGGCGACCAGATCGGCCGACAGGGTCACGCCGCCGCCGAACTTGCCGGCCGCGCGCGCGGTCTCGCGCTGGGTGTCCATCGCGGCGTTGAAGCCCTCGATGTCCACGATCAGGTCACGCTCGCGCGCGATGTCCTGGGTGAGATCGAGCGGGAAGCCGTAGGTGTCGTAGAGGCGGAACGCATCCACGCCCGGGATCACGCCGTTGCTGACCTTTGCGGCCACGTCGTCGAAGATCTTCATGCCCGAATCCAGCGTTTCCGCGAAACGCTCTTCTTCGGCCTGCAGCGCGCGCACCACCGTGTCTGCCTGCGCCGGCAGTTCCGGATAGGCCACGCCCATCTGCTCGACCAGGGTCGGCACCAGCTTGCTGAAGAACGGCTGGCGCACGCCCAGCATCCAGCCATGGCGCAGGGCGCGGCGGATGATCCGGCGCAGCACGTAGCCGCGGCCTTCGTTGGACGGCAGCACGCCATCGACGATCAGGAACGAGCAGGCGCGGATGTGATCGGCGATCACGCGCAGCGACTTGTTCTCCAGATCGGCCATGCCGGTCAGCTCGCTGGCCTTGCGGATCAGCGCCTGGAACAGGTCGATTTCGTAATTGGTGTGGACGTGCTGCAGGATCGCGGCCAGACGCTCCAGACCCATGCCGGTATCCACGCACGGGGCCGGCAGCGGCACCAGGGTGCCATCGGGCTGGCGGTCGAACTGCATGAAGACCAGGTTCCAGATCTCGATGAAACGGTCACCGTCTTCATCCGGCGAGCCCGGCGGGCCACCGGCGATGTGGTCGCCATGGTCATAGAAGATTTCGGTACACGGGCCGCACGGACCGGTCTCGGCCATCTGCCAGAAATTGTCCGACGCGAACGGCGCACCCTTGTTGTCGCCGATGCGCACAATCCGCTCTTCCGGAATGCCGACCATGTCGCGCCACAGCGCGTAGGCCTCGTCATCAGTCTGGTACACGGTGACCAGCAGGCGCTCGGCCGGCAGCTTCCAGACCTGGGTCAGCAGCTCCCACGCCCAGGCGATGGCGTCCTTCTTGAAGTAATCGCCGAACGACCAGTTGCCCAGCATTTCAAAGAAGGTGTGGTGGCGGGCGGTGTAACCGACCTGGTCCAGGTCGTTGTGCTTGCCACCGGCGCGCAGGCAGCGCTGGACGTCGGCCGCGCGCACGTAGCTGCGCTTCTCGGCGCCAAGGAACACGTCCTTGAACTGCACCATGCCGGAGTTGGTGAACAGCAGGGTCGGATCATTGCCCGGCACCAGGGGCGCCGACGGCACGATCGTGTGGCCTTTGCCCTTGAAGAACTCAAGGAAATCGCTGCGGATCTGGGAGGTAGTGAATTTGACGGATGCGTTCATGGGGGGCTGGCTTTGTGCGGGCCGGTCAGTCCCTGGCACGCAGCCCCAATGGCCGGGTGTCAACTGCAGGACCGCCGAAACCACAAAGGGTATCAGGCCCGGGCCGCTCAGTCCTCAGGGTCGTACCGGGTGGCCTGGCGGATGCTGTCGCCGGGGAACCCCCGGCGGGCCAGAAGATCGGCGGCTTTGCGCCGTGCAGGCAGTTCCTGCGGGCCGGCCTCGCCAAAACGGCGGCAGACCAGGTCGCGGGCATTCTCGGTCCAATCGCCTTCGAAGGTGTCCATGGCCGCAGCGATCTGGTCGCTGTCCAGGCCATGCGTGCCCAGTTCGGCGCGGATATGGATCGGTCCATAGCCGGTGTTGGCCCGGATCCGGACCAGATTCTCGGCAAAGCGGGTGTCATCCTGCCAGCCGGCCTCGGCCAGCTTGCTGACCGCTGCTTCGGCGGCCTCGTTCTCGATGCCGCGGGCCTGCAGTTTGCGGGTCAGCTCTTTACGCGAGTGTTCGCGGCGCACCAGCAGCCCCAACGCCCGCTGGACCGGCGTCTGTTCCTGGACACGGCGCTTGCGCCGGGGTGCGGGGGCTTCGGAGTCTTGCATGGCAGCGGTCCATTACAGTGCGCCATCCTTGGCGCCATCCCGTCGGGGATTCTTGAAACTGCAGGACAGGGCGAGCGTCACTGACGGCGCTGCCCTGCCCCGCAGGAAACTCACTCGGCGTCGTCTTCAGCCTCGTCGCCGCCTTCACGCACGGCTTCTTCCGGCTGGAACTTCTCGCGCAGCTCGGCTTCCAGACGCTGGGCGATCTGCGGGTTGTCGCGCAGGTAGCCGCGGGCGTTGTCCTTGCCCTGGCCGATGCGCTCTTCGCCGTAGCTGTACCAGGCGCCGGCCTTCTCGACCAGCTTGGCTTCCACGCCCATGTCGATCAGTTCGCCTTCGCGGCTGATGCCTTCGCCGTACAGGATCTCGGTGATGACCTGCTTGAACGGGGGCGCCAGCTTGTTCTTGACCACCTTGATCTTGGTCTGGTTGCCGATGATCTCGTCGCCCTTCTTGATGGCGCCGATACGGCGGATGTCCAGGCGGACCGAGGCGTAGAACTTCAGCGCGTTGCCGCCGGTGGTCACTTCCGGGCTCTGGCCCGGCATCATCACGCCGATCTTGTGGCGCAGCTGGTTGATGAAGACCACCAGGGTGTTGGAGCGCTTGATGTTGCCGGTCAGCTTGCGCAGCGCCTGGCTCATCAGGCGAGCCTGCAGGCCCGGTAGCTGGTCGCCCATTTCGCCTTCGATTTCGGCCTTCGGGGTCAGCGCGGCGACCGAGTCGACCACCACGATGTCCACCGAGCTGGAGCGCACCAGCATGTCGGCGATTTCCAGCGCCTGCTCACCGGTATCCGGCTGCGAGAGCAGCAGGTCGTCCACGTTGACGCCCAGCTTGGCGGCGTAGATCGGATCCAGCGCGTGCTCGGCAT
This sequence comes from Stenotrophomonas sp. TWI273, assembly GCF_039674765.1. Taxonomy (NCBI): domain Bacteria; kingdom Pseudomonadati; phylum Pseudomonadota; class Gammaproteobacteria; order Lysobacterales; family Lysobacteraceae; genus Stenotrophomonas; species Stenotrophomonas sp. TWI273. Next base: position 15,676 of record NZ_JBDJOA010000014.1, on the reverse strand, counting down.
CGATGAAGGCCGCGGTACCGCCCTTCTTCTGGCACTCGGCGATCGCCTGCAGGGTCAGGGTGGTCTTGCCCGAGGATTCCGGACCGTAGATCTCCACGACGCGACCCTTGGGCAGGCCACCGATACCGAGGGCGATATCCAGCATCAGCGAACCGGTGGGGATGACCTCGACCGCTTCGACGACGCGGTCGCCCATGCGCATCACGGCGCCCTTGCCGAACTGCTTTTCGATCTGGCTCAGCGCGGCGGTGAGGGCGCGCTTTTTGTTTTCGTCCATCGGAGTGGTCCTTGCAGAGGTCGTATCGGTGGAGGTGCTGTCTTTGGAAGTCTTCTTGGCCATGGGTTCACTTTAAGGCTGGCGTATCGCACGGGCTGAGATTCTGCCCGGCGTTCGGAAAAAAATTATCGGACATCCGTACCAACCTCAGCAAAACCAGAGATGTGCCACAAAAGACCGCGCATGATTCAATGGGGAACAGGGTCAGCGGTTGGGCCGCAGCAACCCGCAATAGAGGCCTTCGATGGCGAAGTCCTGGTCGGGCAGCACTTCGATCGGCTTGTAATCGGGGTTGCGCGGCAGCAGGCGGATCCGATCCTTCCCCATCTTCAGAAGCTTGACCGTGATCTCGTCATCGATGCGGGCCACCACGATCTGCCCGGAGCGGGCGTCGCGGGTGCGGTGCACACCGATCAGATCGCCGTCGAAGATGCCCTCGTCGATCATCGAGTCGCCCTGCACCTTCAGCAGGTAGTCCGGCGCGGGCGAGAAGAACACCCGGTCCAGCACCACGAAATCATCCGAGCCGATATCCGCGCCGATCGGCAGACCGGCCGCGACCCGGCCCAGCACCGGCAGGCGCAGAACGTGGTCCGGCAACGCCGACGCAGGCAGTGATTCGGGCAGGCCGTTCTGCAGCGCCGGCGCCTGGACCAGCCGGATGCCGCGGGCCTGGCCCGGGATGCGACGGATCGCCCCGGCCTGCTCCAGCGCTTCCAGATGGTACTGGGCTGCGCGGACGCCCTTGAAGCCGAACGCGCGGGCGATTTCGGTCTGCGACGGCGGTGCGCCATCGGTCTCTATACGCTCGGCGATCAACTGCAGGATCGCCTGCTGGGTATCGGTCAGGTCCATGGTTAGTAGTATTACTACTAACGATGCGGGCACGCAAGTGCCCGCAGAGGAAGAGCCGATAGAAGAAGGGCTGTCCCGCACCGGCCGAAGCCTCCAGCAATGCCCGTAGCCACCGACCGTTGGTCGGTGACCGCGCGAACGCGCGGCGATGTCTGACGGCGCGGGTGCGTATCGCTTGCGGCCAGCTCTCCGGCGTTTAGCCTCTGCAATCTGTTGGGTCAGGCATTCGTGGGGGCCGGACGAGGAGCAGCCACGCATGGCGTGGCTCTACCGGTGGGTGCGGCGGCGGGCTGGAGCAGCCACGCATGGCGTGGCTCTACCGGTGGGCAAATAGTGACGGGTCGTCAGGCAGGAGCGTCCGACCAACGGTCGGACCTACACGTAATCCCCCGCTTGCGCGGGAGATTCCGGGGATCCTGCGGATCCCAGCGGTAAGAACCCTACGGGTTCTTGCCGCTGCGCCAGATCGAAAACAGGATCCACACGCCACAGAAGCCGGCACCGATGAAGCCGGCCACGCCAAGCGCGAGCAGCCAGCGGCTGGAGATGCCGCCGACACTGTGCATGACGATCGAGGAGCCGATGATCAGCGCGGCGGTCACGATGCCCATCACCAGCCGGTTCGCCGCGCGGTTGACCTGGTCGCCGAAGCCCTGCAGCGCCGTGGTTTCAATCTTGAGCTGGAGCCGGCCGCGGCGCGCCATCTGCAGCAGGCGGCGGACATCGCGCGGCAGATCGCCGACCAGATCCATCACCCCGACCAGGCTGCGCTTGCCGCGCTTGAGCATCGCGCCGGGCGAGTAGCGTTGCCACATCACCCGCTCCAGATACGGGCGCGCGGCGCTGGCCATATCGAACTGCGGGTCCAGCTGGCGGCCCATGCCTTCCAGGGTGAGGAAGGTCTTGATCATCAGCGCCAGATCGGCCGGCAGGGTCAGCGCGTACTGGCGCAGCAGCTGGGTGATGTTGCCCAGCATCAGGCCCATGTGCAGGTCCTTCAGCGGGACCCCGCGGTACTGGTCCACGAAGGTGCTGATGTCCTGCTGCAGGCGCGACTCGTCCACTTCCACGCCACCGGCCCAGTCCAGCAGCACGTCGGCCACCTGCTCCGGCTCCTGGGTGACCAGGCCATGCAGGAGCTGGGCAACCTGGAAGCGGCGCTGCTCGGAGATCGCCCCGACCATGCCGAAATCGATCACGCCGATGCGGCCATCCCGCAGGTAGATGATGTTGCCCGGGTGCGGATCAGCGTGGAAACAGCCGTCCTCCAGCACCATCTTCAGCACGATGCGCGCGCCGGTGCGGGCCAGCTGCACGCGGTCCAGACCGGCCGCATCGACGCCAACCAGATCGCGGCCGGGAATGCCGTCCACGAAGTCCTGCACGTTGAGGCTCTCGCAGGTCCACTGCCAGTGCACGTTGGGGATCAGGATGTCGTCGCGGCCCTGGAAATTGCGCGCGATGCGCTCGGCATTGCGGCATTCGGCGGCAAAATCCAGCTCGCGGCGCAGCGACACCTGGAACTGCTGCACCACCTCGGCCGGCCGATACCGCTGCAGATCGGGCAGGCGCGCCTCCACGATCTCGGCCAGCCGCGCCAGCAGGCGCAGGTCGGCTTCGATGACGTCACGGATGCCCGGACGACGGATCTTCAGCACCACGGCGGTGCCGTCATGCAGCGTTGCGCGATGCGCCTGTGCCAGCGAGGCCGCGGCCATGGGCGTTTCATCGAGCCACGCGAACACCTCGGTGGCCGGTGCGCCGAGATCACGTTCGAGCTGCTCACGCACCTGTGCATACGGCAGCGCGGGCACGGCGTTCTGCAGTTCGGAGAACTCGGCGATCCAATCCGGCGGGAACAGGTCCACGCGGGTGGCCAGCACCTGGCCGAGTTTGACGAAGGTGGGGCCCAGGTCTTCCATCGCGCGGCGCACGCGCACAGGCGCGGTCATCCGCAGCATCTGCTGGGTATCGTTCCAGTGCAGCAGGCGGCCAGCGCGTTCGAGCACATCGGCCAGGCCGATGCGGCGCACGAGGTCGCCGAAGCCATAGCGGATCAGGACCGACGCGATTTCCTGCAATCGCCCCAGGTCACGCACGGTACCCAGCGTTTCCCACATCGGCCCACTCTCCTGTCAGCACACCCGGTCAGGATGTCACAACAGCGGGAAGATTCCCGTCAGCGCCTGCTGCACGGTCTGCCGCCGTATGGCTTCGCGGTCGCCATCGAACTGGAACAGCTGCGCACGCGCGTAGCCGCCACGGCCCTTCCAGCCGATCCAGACGCTGCCGACCGGCTTGTCCTCGCTGCCACCGCCCGGCCCGGCAATGCCGGTCACCGCCACGGCGATGCCGGCACCGGAATTGATCAGCGCACCGGAGACCATTTCCAGCACGGTCTCGCGGCTGACCGCGCCGAACTGTTCCAGCGTCTGCGCGCGCACGCCCAGCAGGCGTTGCTTGGCTTCGTAGCTGTAGACCACCATGCCGCAATCGAAGAACGCCGAGGAGCCGGCGATATCGGTCATCGCCTTGGCGATCCAGCCGCCACTGCAGCTTTCGGCAGTCACCAGCTGCAGCGAGGCCTGCTGGAGGCGCTGGCCCACGTCACTGGCGAGGGCGCCCAGCTCGGCGTCGGAAGGAACGGTCATGGGAAGTCCTGGATCAACGGGGGGACGAACGCCCCCTGTTTTAGCCGAAATCGTGAGTGATGTCGTGTGTTGCCGGGTGCGACGGAGGGCGAAGCCCCGCCGGGAGAATCATGGGCGCCAGCCGGCGGCCGGCACCCGCATCACCATTCCGGAAGCTTTTCCGGAAGCATCGCGCGGATCGGTTCGCCGCCCTCGCCAGCCGCCAGCTTCTCGGCCTCGGCGATCGGGATCTCGACCTGCAGCAGCCAACCGTCTTCGTCGGTGGCTTCGCTGCGCACGACCTCCAGCTGATGCAGGCGCGAACGCAGGCGACCGGCACTCGGCGGCAGCCGCAGCTCGCCACTGACGTGCTGCAGGCCCAGGCGCTTGCCCAGCACGGACTGCAGCAGCGGCAGGCCAACGTTGTCGCGGGCGGAAATCCAGACCCGCTCGCGGCGCGCGTTGTCGGGGATGCCGTCCTGGGCATCGTGACGCACGTCGGCCCCGTCGATGCGGTCGATCTTGTTGAACACCAGCAACTGCGGCAGATCGCCCGCGCCGATGGCGGTCAGCACTTCATCCACCTGTGCGATGCGCTCCTCACGGTGCGGATCGGCCGCATCGACGAGGTGCAGCAGGAAGTCCGCTTCGCGGGCTTCGGACAGGGTCGACCGGAACGCGGCCACCAGATCATGCGGCAGGTCGCGGACGAAGCCGACGGTATCGGCGAGCACCACGCTGCCGCCCGGCAGCGCGATGCGGCGCACGGTCGGGTCCAACGTCGCGAACAACTGGTCCGCGGCGAAGGCCTCGGCGCCAGTCAATGCGTTGAACAGGGTCGACTTGCCGGCGTTGGTGTAGCCCACCAGCGCCACGCGCGGCAGCTCGCTGCGCAGGCGGGCACGACGCATCTGGGTGCGCTGCACTTCCACCTTTTCCAGCTTCTTCTGCAGCTGCTCCACCCGCTTCTGCAGCAGGCGGCGATCGGTTTCCAGCTGGGTTTCACCCGGGCCGCGCAGGCCGATGGAACCACCACGCTGGCGCTCCAGATGGGTCCAGCCGCGGATCAGCCGCGTGGACATGTGGCGCAGCTGCGCCAGCTCCACCTGCAGCTTGCCTTCGTGGCTGCGCGCACGCTGGGCGAAGATATCCAGGATCAGCCCGGTGCGGTCGATCACGCGCCGTTCCAGGAAGCGCTCCAGGTTGCGCTCCTGCCCCGGCGACAGCGCATGGTTGACCAGGATCAGGTCGGCGCCGGTGGCATCGGCCGCGGCCTTGACCTCGTCCAGCTTGCCGCTGCCGATCAGGATCGACGGATTGGGCCGATCGATGCGCGCGGTCAGCGTGGCCGCGATGCTGGCCCCGGCGGAGCGGGCCAGATCGGTGAACTCTTCAAGCACGTCATCTTCGAGCCGGCCGGCATGCGGCTGGATCAGGAGTGCGTGTTCGCCTCGCTTGGAACGGTCAAACACGCAGTTCTCCAGAATTCTTCACGCAGTCACTCAACGTCGTCATCACCTTGGACGCCATCGGCGCCATCATTGGATTGCACATAACCACCTCCGGGCCCGACCTTCACGTTGCGCGCCGGCACCACGGTCGAGATGGCGTGCTTGTACACCATCTGGCTCACCGTATTGCGCAGCAGCACCACGAACTGGTCGAACGATTCAATCGTTCCCTGCAGCTTGATGCCATTGACCAGATACACCGACACCGGCACGCGTTCGCGCCGAAGTGCATTCAGAAACGGATCCTGCAGCGATTGCCCCTTGGACATTGCACACTCCTGATTATTGTTTTTATGGTCTTCCGGCAGTTACCACGGCCCCCGCCGCCCGCCGGAACCCTTGATGGTACACGGGGTGGGCGGGTGAAGGCGTGGACTCAGCGTGCGACGAAGGTCGACACCGCATCCGCCAGGGAAGCCCTGTCTAGATGGGGATCGAACCAGCGCGCATCAAGCTCCCCGCGCAGCCAGGTCAGCTGGCGCTTGGCGAGCTGGCGGGTGGCCTGGATGCCGCGCTCACGGAACGCCTCGGCCGTGCCCTGCCCGTCCAGATACTCCCAGGCCTGCCGGTAGCCCACCGCCCGCACGGCCGGCAGATCCAACGGCGCGGCCACCTCGGCCATCGCCGGCAGGGCCCGCAGGGCGTGGACTTCGTCCAGGAAGCCGTGATCCAGCATCGCGTCGAAACGGGTTTCGATGCGCTGGTGCAGCACCGTGCGCTCGCGCGGCGCGAGAATCAGTTTGAGCGCCCGTACCGGCAGCCGGTCGACGCCGGGCAGCTTCTGCCATTCGCTGATCGGGGTACCGGTCAGCCGATGGACTTCCAGTGCCCGCTGGATGCGCTGCGGGTCGGTGGCGTGAATGCGCTTTGCCGCGGCCGGATCGATGCCGGCCAGTTGGGCATGCATTGCCGCCCAGCCCTGCTCGGCCGCCTCGGCGGCAATCTGTGCGCGCACCGCCGGATCGGCCTCGGGCATCGGCGACAGGCCCTGTAGCAACGCGCGGAAATACAGCCCGGTGCCACCGGCGAGGATCGGCATGCGACCGCGCGCGATGATGTCGCGGACGGCCCGCGCCGCGTCGCTGGCGAACTCCGCCGCCGAATAGGTCTGCCACGGGTCGCGCACATCGAGCAGATGGTGCGGCGCCTGTGCGCGCTCGGCCGCATCGGGCTTGGCCGAGCCGATATCCAGCCCGCGATAGACCAGCGCCGAATCGACGCTGACGATCTCACCGTCCAGCTGCTGGGCCAGTGCGATCGCGGTGGCGGTCTTGCCTGACGCGGTCGGGCCCATCACCGCGATCGCCAGCGGGCGCTGATCGACGGCCATCAGTCCTCGTCCGGCCAGCGCGGCATCGCCGGGGCGGCGGACACCCGCGGCATCGGCACGGCATCGACCGCGGCCCACACCTTCAGCGCATCGACCGTGGCGGCGACATCGTGCACACGCAGCAGCATCGCGCCACGCTGGGCCGCGATCAGGTGCGCGGCGACCGAACCGGCCACGCGGTCACGCGGCTGCTCACGACCGGTCAGTTCACCGATGCTGCGCTTGCGCGACAGGCCGGCCAGCATTGGCACGCCCAGCTCGAGGAAGCGCTCCGAACGCGCTAGCAGGATCATGTTGTGTTCGGTGGTCTTGCCGAAGCCGAAGCCCAGATCGATGATCAGATGCTTCTTGGCCACGCCGGCCATCTCGGCCTGGAACATGCGCTCGGTCAGGAAGCGATGCACCTCGGCGACCACGTCATCGTAGTGCGGGGTGTCCTGCATGCTGCCCGGCTCGCCCTGCATGTGCATCAGCACCACCGGCACGCCGAGTTCGGCGGCGGCGTCCAGCGCACCGGGCTGGCGCAACGCATGGATGTCATTGATCAGGCCGGCACCGGCCGCGACCGCTGCGCGCATCACCTCGGGCTTGAAGGTGTCGATGCTGATCGGCACGGTGGTTTCGCGTGCCAAGCGCTCGATCACCGGGATGACCCGGCGGAGTTCTTCATCCAACGGCACCGGCGCACTGCCTGGCCGGGTCGATTCGCCGCCGATGTCGAGCAGATCCGCGCCCTCGGCCACCAGTTGCAGGCCGTGCGCGACCGCAGCCTCCACGCTGTCGTGGTCACCGCCGTCGGAGAACGAATCCGGGGTGACGTTGACGATGCCCATGACCCGCGGGCGATCCAGCCGCAGCAGCCGGCCGCCGCAATCGAGCTGGGGGGAGATATCGAACATGGGCAGATCCACGAAGTACGCCAGCGCGTAGTTTACGCTGGCGCACCGGACCGGCTGTCAGAGGTCGCCGAGGCGGGCTCCATCGACCGGCTTGGCCAGCCAGATCGCCAGATCGTTGCCGATCGCATTGACGGTGCGTTCAAGCACGTCGCAGGAGCCCTTGAAGCCGGCAAACGCGCCACCGCGCGACACGCGGCGTGCGGTGACCGTGGCCACCTGCTGGCCGTTCTCGAACAGCACGCCGCGCACGGCCGCCGACTTGAAGTGGCCGGTGAACGCATTGCCTGCGCTCTGCGCTTCCACCAGCTCCAGCTTCAACGCGTGCCCGCTGCCGGTGTTCACCGGATCACTGCCGAAGACGATGGTGTTGCCATGCGCCGGGGCATTCTTGCCCAGCGCGGTCGCCAGCTGCGCGCCCATCCGGCACTCGGCCTTGATGTTCTCGGCAATGATCGCCGACTCGTTGAACGGCACCGGATCCTGCACGTGGATCTCGGCCGCCATGACCGGCGTGGCACAGCACAGCAGCGCAGCAACGGCTGCGCGCATCGAATGACGCATGAACATCCCCCTGGAAAGTGTGTGGGCCGATCCCCCGGCCATGCCCGACCGCGGCATGCGGCGCGGGCACGCGCATCGTGCCCACTGCCGGCCGCGCACGCAAGCACTCAGCGCTGGCGGCGCTTGCGCTCCACGTAGACGGTCTTGGCGATGCTCATCAACACGCCAACCGCGATGCCGATGCCGGCGCCGAGCAGGAAGTTGTCGCGGGTCAGGCCGATGGCCACGCCAATGATCGTGGCGATCACCATTTCAGTGGTGTGCGAGATCGGCTGCGGCGGGGGTGCGGACATGACGACTCCAGAACGAGGGGCGAAAACGGACCGTCATTATGACCTGCCCGAAACGACGAAGGCCGGGTTTCCCCGGCCTTCGTCACTTACGTGGGCAACACCCTCAGATCTGCTCGGCAGGACCGGCGATCGGCGACACGGGACGGGCATCGCCCCCCTTGTCGTTGTTGTTGCCGCCATCCTTGTTGCTGGCGGACTTGTCCCAGCCCATCGGCGGCGGCGGATCACGGCCTTCCATCACGGCATTGATCTGCGGCGCATCGATGGTCTCGTACTGCAGCAGCAGCTGCGACATCGTGTGCAGCTTGTCGAGATTGGCCGTCAGCAGTTCGGTGGTACGGGCGTACGCCTTGTCCAGGATGCTGCGGACCACTTCGTCGATGCGGCGCGCGGTGTCATCCGACACGCTCTTGTGCTGCGTCACCGAACGGCCGAGGAACACTTCATCGTCCTCTTCACCGTAGGCGATCGGTCCGAGCTCGTCGGACAGGCCCCACTTGGTGACCATGTTGCGGGCCATCTTGGTGGCGCGCTCGATGTCGTTGGAGGCACCGGTGGTGACCTTGTCGGTGCCGAAGATCAGCTCTTCGGCCACACGACCGCCGTACAGCGAGCACAACTGCGATTCGATCGCCACCCGGTTCATCGAGTACTTGTCGCCTTCCGGCAGGTACATCGTCACGCCCAGCGCACGACCGCGGGGAATGATGGTGACCTTGTAGACCGGATCGTGCTCGGGAACCAGGCGACCGACGATGGCGTGGCCAGCTTCGTGATAGGCGGTGAGCGTCTTTTCTTCTTCGCTCATCGCCATTGAACGACGTTCGGCACCCATCAGGATCTTGTCGCGGGCACGGTCGAAGTGGTCCATGCGGACTTCCTTCTCACCGCCGCGCGCGGCGAACAGTGCTGCTTCGTTGGCCAGGTTGGCCAGGTCCGCACCGGAGAAGCCCGGGGTACCGCGCGCGATCACCATCGGCTCGACATCGTCGGCCAGCGGCAGCTTGCGCATATGCACCTTGAGGATCTGCTCGCGGCCCTTGACGTCCGGCAGGCCGACCACGACCTGGCGGTCGAAACGGCCCGGGCGCAGCAGCGCCGGATCCAGCACGTCGGGACGGTTGGTGGCGGCGATGACGATCACGCCCTCGCCTCCCTCGAAGCCGTCCATCTCGACCAGCAGCTGGTTCAGGGTCTGCTCGCGCTCGTCATGACCGCCGCCGAGACCGGCGCCACGGTGGCGACCGACGGCGTCGATTTCATCGATGAAGATGATGCACGGCGCCTGCTTCTTGGCCTGCTCGAACATGTCGCGCACGCGGCTTGCGCCGACGCCGACGAACATTTCTACGAAGTCCGAACCGGAGATCGAGAAGAACGGGACCTTGGCTTCACCGGCGATCGCGCGGGCCAGCAGCGTCTTGCCGGTACCCGGCGGACCCACCATCAGCACGCCGCGCGGAATCTTGCCGCCCAGCTTGGTGAACTTGGTCGGGTCGCGCAGGAAATCGACCAGTTCGCCGACTTCTTCCTTGGCCTCGTCGCACCCGGCAACGTCGGCGAAGGTGACCTTGATCTGGTCCTCGCCCTGCAGCTTGGCCCGCGACTTGCCGAAGGACATTGCGCCCTTGGCCCCGCCGCCACCGCCCTGCATCTGGCGCATGATGAATATCCAGAAGCCGATGATCAGGATCACCGGGAGGAAGTTCATCAGGATCGCGCCCAGCGAGATGCCACTGGAGGGCTCCTCCTGGACGATTTCCACGTTCTTGCCGCGCAGCACGTTGATCAGGTCGCGATCGAACGGGGCGGTGATGGTGGCCGACTGGCCGCCACGGGTGGTGTAGGAAATCTGATTGGTGCCGCCACGCATGTCACCGCTGAAGGTCACCTTCTGGACGTTGCCGCTGTCCACCTGGTCCAGGAACTGCGAGTACGTCGCGCCCTGTGCGCCGGCTCCGCTGCTCTTCGGCGAGAAGCTCTGGAAGACCACCATCAGCACGACGGCGACGACCACCCATAGCAGGAGGTTCTTGGTCAAGTCGTTCATCCTCATTGGCTCCGGTGTTCCTCTAATTCCTGACGCGATTCGTATGGTTGAGCTTACTTGATCTGCGCGCGTTTTCCCTGCCCCAAGGCGTACACCTCGGGCGAGCGCTTCCGGGAGGCTTCAGGCTTGCGGATCACTACTTTGTCGTACCGGCGGCGCATTTCGCGCACGTAGTCGTCAAAGCCCACGCCCTGGAACAGCTTGATCAGGAACGCGCCACCCGGCTTGAGATGGTTGTCGGCAAAATCCAACGCCAACTCCGCCAGGTGCATCATCCGCGGTTGGTCCACCGCATCCATTCCACTCTTATTGGGGGCCATATCCGAGAGCACAAGGTCTACCGGCTGATCCCCCAGCATGGCTTCGAACTCCGATAGGACGGCTTGCTCCCTGAAGTCACCGTGAAGGAACTCCACGCCGGCCAGCGGCGGCATCTCCAGGATGTCCAGCGCCAGCACCCGGCCGGTATCGCCGATCTGGCGGCGGACCTGCTGGGACCAGCCACCCGGGGCGGCGCCCAGATCGACCACGACCATGTGCGGCTTCAGCAGCCGATCGCGCTGCAGCAACTCCTCCAGCTTGTAGGCCGCGCGCGAGCGCATGCCCTCGGCCTGGGCCTTCTTCACGAAGGGGTCGGCGAAGTGCTCTTTCAACCAGCGTTGACTGCTTTTGCTACGGGTTGCCATTGAGATGCGGGTCGGATGGGGAGGTCATGATACCCTGATCGCCCCAGTTAACCGCTTGTTCCTGAATGGCTATCGCCCTGACTTCTTCCCAAACCCGTTTCCTCCGCGGCCACGCGCATGATCTGAAAGCCCTGCTCCAGATCGGCGGCAAGGGGGTGACACCGGCCTTCCTGGCTGAACTGGAAGAGGTGCTGGAGCGCCACGAGCTGATCAAGGTCAAGGTTGCCGCCGAAGACCGCGAGGCCCGCGACGCCCTCATCGCCGAGCTGGTCAGTGCCAGCGAAAGCGCGCTGGTGCAGCGTATCGGCCACGTGGCCGTGCTGTACCGCCCGAGCAAGGAACAGCGCCAGATCGTCCTGCCGCGCGGCTGATCCCGGAACGCCCATGCAGCTGAGCCACGAAATCCCCGACTACGCCTACGCCCTGCGTGCCGCCGATGGCCGCAGTGCGAAAGTGAATGACCGGACCCTGGCCGCGAGTTTCATCCTCGCCCCGGACACGTTAATCGAAGCGTGGCCGGTGGCCGATATCGCCCAGTTGACCCCGGAAGACCTGCAGCCGGTGCTGGCACTGAACCCCGCGCTGGTGGTGCTGGGCACGGGCGATACCCAGGTGTTCCCGCCGGCCGCGGTCATGGCCGCGTGCCTGACCCGCGGGATCGGCCTGGAAGTGATGAACAACCCGGCGGCGGCACGGACCTTCAACATCCTTGCCAGCGAGGGCCGCAAGGTGGCCGCGGCGTTCATCCTGAAGGGGTGAGACCGGGATTTCCGTTCAGAAAAGGCCGCCCTTGAGGCGGCCTTTTTCGTGCTTACTTCGGCGGCAGGTACAGCAGCGGGTCGACCGGCTTGCCGTTGTAGCGGATCTCGAAGTGCAGCATGTCGCGTGCGGCGCCGGTGCGGCCCATCTCCGCGATCTGCTCGCCGGCCTTCACGCTCTGGCCTTCGTTGACCAGGCGCTTGCGGTTGTGACCATACGCTGACAGCCACTGATCGCTGTGCTTGATGATGATCAGCTCACCGAAACCGACCAGGCCGGCACCGGAGTACACCACCACGCCGGCGGCGGTCGCGCGGACCGGCTGGCCACTGGTGCCGGCAATGTCCACGCCCTGCTTGGTCGCTTCACCGGCGACGAAACGGCCGACGATCGCGCCATCGGCCGGCCAGCGCCAGCTGATGTTGCTCTTGATCGCGGTGGTCGGCGACGGGGTGGCGGCCGGCGCGGTGCTGCCCGGCCGCGGCGCGGTGACCACGGTGGTCGGCGCGCGGGCCGGACTGCCACCACTGCCGCCCGGGAACAGCCGCAGCGACTGCCCCGGATAGATCGTGTAGGGCTCGGCCAGCCCGTTCCAGGCGGCCAGATCGCGCGGGGTGATGTTGTGGATGCGCGCGAGTGCATACAACGTGTCGCCACGACGGACGACAGCGGTCTGGCCGGGCTTGGCCACCGAGGTCTGCGGGGTGCTGTGGGCCACACCGCCCGAGCCCGAAGGCCGCACCACGGTGGCGGTGCCACAGGCGCTCAGCGCCGACACCACCAGCAGCAGCGCGCCGGTGCGCACTCCCTTGCTCAAACGATCAGCACTCATGCGAACTTCGCTCTCCATACAAGCCAGGCCACCAGCACGACCACCAGCGCGGTCGCGATCCAGCCCAGCGGTTCAATCCAACGGCGCAGCGCAGCTTCCGCGCGCGGCCCGCCAATACGAATGACCGCCGCCAGCACGTACACGCGCTTGCCACGGCCGATCAACATGCTCAGGAAATACTGCGGCAACGGCACGCCGACGATACCCGATGCCCATGTGAAGACCTTCATCGGGATCGGCATGAAGCCGCCCAGCACCAGGAAGGTGAACACCGCCCAGGGCGACTCGGCCATCTTGGCCTGCACGATGGCGATGCCGCCTTCGATGCTGGTCAACATGCCCAGCGCGGCGAACACCGGCTTGAGCGCTTCAAAGGCGAAGTGGCCCAGCGCATAGCCGACCAGCGCACCGGCCATCGAACCGGCCAGGCTGAGCGTGGCGAACCACCAGCCGCGCTTGGGCTGGGCCACGCACATCGGGGCGAGCATCACCTCGGGCATCACCGGGAAGATGATCGCCTCGATGAAGCTCAACACCGTCAGATAGGTCGGCGCGCGCTCGTGCGCGGCCCACTTCATTGCCCGCTCGTACAGCGGACCAAAAATCTTCATGACGCAACGCTCCTTGGAATCAGTCCAGCATGCCAGACAGCAGCGGTACGAACGTGACCGGCGCCAGTACCTGCTGTTCAACACTGCCGTCATCGCGACGGGTCAACTGGATCAGCGACTGCGCGCCCGGGCCGCCGACCGGCGCGACCAGGCGGCCACCCACGGCAAGCTGTTCGACCAGCGCATCGACCAGCGCCGGTGCGGCCGCGGTCACCACGATCGCATCGTAAGGACCGTGCTCGGCCCAGCCGATGCGGCCATCGTCATGTTTGCTGCGGATGTTCATGCCCAGCGCACGGAAGCGCTTGCGCGCCTGGCGCAGCAGATCACCGATACGCTCGACCGTGTAGACCTCCAGCCCGATCGCGCCCAGCACAGCGGCCTGGTAGCCCGAGCCGGTGCCGACTTCCAGCACCTTCTTCGGCGCCGACTGCAGCACCGCTTCGGTCATGCGCGCGACCACCCAGGGCTGGGAAATGGTCTGCCCGTGCCCGATCGGCAGCGCGGTGTCTTCGTAGGCACGCGACGCCAGCGCTTCATCGATGAACAGATGGCGCGGCACCACGCGGATGGCATTGAGGGTGGCTTCGTCGGCGATGCCGGCATCGCGCAGGCGATCCACCAGGCGATCACGGACCCGCTGCGAGGTCATGCCGATGCCGACGGCTTCGGGCTGCAGGCGCAGGCGCGGGGTCATGCCGGCCGTTCCAGCGCGTCGGTCAGCCCCGCCACCCAGCTGGCCACTTTCTCCAAGGCCTGGTAACGGGTGAGATCGACCTGGATCGGGGTGATCGAGATGTAGCCGTTGCGGACCGCGTGGAAATCGGTACCGGGGCCGGAATCCTGCTCGCGCCCGGCCGGGCCGATCCAGAACACCTCATTGCCGCGCGGATCGCGCTGGGCAATGCAGCCTTCGGCGCGGTGGCGGTTGCCCAGGCGGGTCACTTCAAAGCCACGGACCTCGCTCCACGGCAGGTCCGGCACGTTGACGTTGAGGATGGTGTCGGCGGGCAGCGGGTCGGCCTTGAGCCGGGTGACGATCTCGACCGCGGCGCGGGCGGCGGTGTCGAAGTTACGCGGCTCGTGGTTGTGCGTGACCAGCGACATCGCCACGGCGGGCAGGCCGAGGAATCGCCCTTCCATCGCCGCCGAGACGGTGCCGGAGTAGATGACGTCGTCGCCGAGGTTGGCGGCGTTGTTGATACCCGATACCACCATGTCCGGTTCGTACTCGAGCATGCCGGTCAGGGCCAGATGCACGCAATCGGTCGGGGTGCCGGCCACCGAGCAGGTGTAGTGGTCGATGCGCTTCATGCGGATCGGCAGATCCAGGGTCAGCGAATTGCTGGCGCCGGAGCGATCACGATCGGGGGCGACCACGGTCACTTCATGACCGGCGTCACGTAAAACCGTGGCGAGCATCTTGATGCCCGGTGCATCGACACCGTCATCGTTGCTGACCAGAATCCGCATCTGCGATTTAACCGCTTGATTTTTCAAGACTTCGATTCCATCACTTCCCACTGTTGGCGGCGGTGGCCGTGCCCCCTTGGGAGCATGACGACCGCGCAAGTGCGTCCGCTATTGTGCCGCAAGCGGACAGATCGTCCTACCCCGATAACGGTAGGCATCGCCCTCCCCGCCCATTAGGCTGTACGCATGTCACATCCTGAAGACGAAGATCCTGCCGCGTTGTTCCGCGCCGCTATCGGCGAGGTCAAACCGCTGCGCAAGGTGGTCACCCCGCCGCCGGCCGCGCCGCGGCCGAAGCCGCGTGCACGGATGGCCGAGCAGGATGAACAGGACGCACGCGGGGAATTCGCCCGGCTGCTGCGCGACAGCAGCCCCCTGGAGGCTGGCGATACGGCCAGCTACCGGCGCGAGAACCTGCCGCCACGAATGTTCCAGCGACTCAAGCGCGGCCAGTACTCCGTGCAGGACGAACTGGACCTGCATGGTGCGACCGTGGCCCAGGCCGAGGCGCTGGTGCGGCAGTTCCTGGTGGAAGCGCATGCGCATGAGTACGGCTGCGTGCGCATCATCCACGGCAAGGGGCTGCAGTCCGATGGCGGCGCACCGGTGCTGAAGAATCTGGTCGATCGGCTGCTGCGCCTGCGCAACGATGTGCTGGCGTTTCATTCCGCGCCCGCCGGTCAAGGCGGGACGGGTGCGGTACTGGTGCTGCTGGCGAACCGGTAACGACGGGCCCGGAATCACCGCCATGCACCGCGCGCGGTAGAGCCGACCGTTGGTCGGCTGAGGTAGAGCCGACCGTTGGTCGGCTGAGGTAGAGCCGACCGTTGGTCGGCTGAGGTAGAGCCGACCGTTGGTCGGCTGAGGTAGAGCCGACCGTTGGTCGGCTGAGCGGTGCAGGTTTTCCGG
>NZ_JBDJOA010000013.1:0-85102 GCF_039674765.1 Stenotrophomonas sp. TWI273 | reverse complement strand
TCCTCGACGACCCGACATTGCGTGGAGCCGGCCAGCGGCCGGCACTACCTTCTCAGCATCCTGCGTGGAGCCGGCCAGCGGCCGGCACTACCTTCTCAGCATCCTGCGTGGAGTCGGCCAGCGGCCGGCCCTACCGGGGCCGCGTCTCGCGCAGCGTCCACATCACCGGCAGTACCAGTATCGCGACCACCGCGATCATCGCCCCGGGGGCCGACGACCAGCCGGTATGCCGCACCAGCAGTTCGGCCAGCAAGGGCGTAGCACCGCCAAAGAACGCCGTGGCCATGGTGACGCCCAGTGCCAGCCCGCTGAGCCGCCCTTCGCCGGGGAACTGCTCGGCCGTGGCAGGGGCCGCCACCGCACTCACCCCACCGGCCAGACACGCCAGCACCACCGCCGCCAGACCGATCGCCACGGTGCTGCCGCCGGCCATCACCGAGAACATCGTCAACGGCAGCAGCGCCGACAGCGCGGCCAGCGCGATCAACACGGGGCGGCGCCCGACCCGGTCGGACAACGCGCCTGCCAGCGGCGTCACCACGATCACCGCCACCGCCGCGACCGTGGACAGCCACAACGCCTCCGATTCACTCACCTGCCCCACGGAACCGAGGAATGCGGGCACATAGGTGATGCCGACGTAATAGGTGATCGAGCCCAGTGCGGAGATCGCAAACGTGCGCGCAATCGCGGGCTTGTGGTGCCGCCAGCTATCGCGGATCGGCGACGTCGGCACGGTGCCCTCGGCCTGTTGCCGCTCGAACTCCGGCGATTCGTGCATGGTCGAGCGCGCCAGCAGGATCGCCCCCGCCAGCGCCGCGCCGACGAAGAACGGAATCCGCCAGCCCCAGCCATCCAGCTGCGCGGTGCTCAGCAGCGCGACGGTCAGCGCCGACAACGCCACCGCCAGCAGGGCCCCCACTTCGCTCGCGGCCGAGGCCAGTGAGGTGACCAGCCCGCGCCTGCGCACGGGTGCGGTTTCCAGCAGATACGCCACCACGCCGGTGTATTCGCCACCGACCGAAAAGGCCATCAGGCAGCGCAGCAGCAACAGCAGCACACCGGCGGTCGCGCCAATGCTCTCGAAGGTGGGCAGCAGCGCGGTGGCCAGCATCGCAACCGTCATCAGCAACATCGAGGCCAGCAGCATGTAGCGCCGCCCGAAACGGTCGCCGAGATGGCCGAAGACCAGTGCCCCCAAGGGACGCATCAGATACGACACGGCAAACCCGGCCAAGGTGGCCAGCAACGCATTCTCGCCGCCACCGAAAAACACGCGTGACAACACCGTGGCCAGATACAGGTAAAGGGTGAAGTCGTACCACTCCACCACGGTGGAGAGGCCGGCGATGACCATCGAGCGCGTCTGCGGGCGCGCCGTGGGCGCGGTAGCGGCCGTGCTCAAGCCTGCATCCTGGAAACACGCAGGCCTTCGCGGCGCGGCAGTGGGCGAGATTGCATCGAGGGACTCCCGGCGGCCTGGGCCGCATCTGGACGGCGACAGCCTACGCCAGTCGATCTGCAGGCCGCGTCACAGGAGAGCGGTCGTGTCGCAACACGCCCTGCCTGTGCTCAGGCCACGGCCGCCGGCCGCACCGCACCCCGCCGATAGCTCAGCAGGCGGCCGTTGCCTGGCGCATTGCCTTCATCTTCGAACAGCCCCAGTTCCTCGGTCACATCGAAGCCCTGCAGGGCCATGCCACGCGAGAACGAGCCCACGTTGCCACGGCCGGGATCGGTGATCAGCAGCTCGGCATCGGGCTTGGCGTGCCGTAGCATCATCGCCGCGATCTGATGGGCATGCCCCCGTTCGTAGAGGATGTCGCTGCCGATGATCAGGTCGAAGCGCCCCAGCGAACCGTCAGGGACCTCCCAGGGCAGGTCACGGTAGGTCACCGCCGGCAGGTCGTTGAGGCCGGCGTTGTAGGCCAGGAAGGATTCGGCCAGTGGATGGTGGTCGGTCGCCACGACATCCGCGCCGCGATGGGCCAGCACCAGGCTGGACAGGCCCAGCCCGCAGCCCAGCTCCAGGATCCGCTTACCGGTCACGTCGAAGTGGCTCATGGTATCGGCCAGCGCGCGGCCGGCCGGCCAGATCTGACCGAACAGGCTCCACAACGAAGAGTGGATGCCGGCCCGCTGGGCACGTCCGGTGGGATCGGAAAACTGCTGCAGATCGCTGAGCGCGCGGATACGGAAGTCGTGCCCGCCGACCGGGATGGTGAGAATGCGGGTGGTATAGCCCGGCATGTGCGCTCCGTGGGACACGGGAGTCTTCATTCCGCGGGCGGCATGAACGACTCTGAGAAAGGAGCGAAGGCGATCAGGTGTCGATCGCGCAGGACGCGCGTACGTGCGTGTTGCCCCCATCCTACGCCATGGGCGAGGACCTGGCTGAACGCCTCGGGGCGGCCTTGCGTGCGTTCGGCGCGGCGTTGCGCCCGGCAGGCGCGGCGCCGTAGCGCACCTGGCACACCGGGCAGAAGAACGCCCGCCGCCGGGTCGTGCCCGGGTAGGTCTTGCTGATCGGCCCGCCGCAGTGGGGACAGGTGCGCTTGGTATGCACGAGCCAATGCTGGCGCAATACGAACTGCCGCTTCCAGTCCAGGAAATCGAAACTGTACTGCCGCGCCTGTTTGATGATCTCGCCCAACTTGCGTGGCGGAAGCACACCCACCGTGGATTCGGGATGCACACGTGTGCGGAACAGCACCTCGTTCTTGATGATGTTGCCGACGCCGGCAAAGATCTCCTGGTCCAGCAGCGCGTCGCAGATCAACGTTTCCGGCTGCTGCTTGAGCTTCCTGCGCGCCAGCCTGGGATCCCAGGCCAGGTCCATCACATCCCCGCGCCAGTCGTAGGTGTCCTCCAGCGCGCCGTCGATGTACTTCACCGACGAGGCATAGATGTTGAGCTCGCCGTTGTCGAACTGCAGCGACACCCGCGGTGGCGATGGCTTGCGCTCATCGATGCGGTAGCTGCCGAACATCAGCATGTGCACGCGCAGGCTGAAGCCGCGGAACTCGATCAGGAAGTGTTTGCCCCAGCTGCGCAGGGCCACCACCCGCCGCCCCTCCATGCGGGTCAGGTCCAACGTACTGTTGCCGGTGGCCAGGCGCACGGTCTTGCCGCGGAACTTGGCGGCGGCCTCACGCAGGATGACGATGGAGGGACCTTCAGGCATGGGCGGGCTCCTGGAGGGTGGCGGCGCCGAGCAGGTCCTGCAGCCGCGCCGCATTGGCGATGGCGAACCCATGGGCAGTGTTGTCGAAGATTACCCAGCGCGCACCTGCTGACCGCGCAGCAACCGTCGTGGCCAAATCCCGCAGTGCTGCGTCGTCATAGTCGCTGTAATACATGCGTGGCGCCCCATGCCATCGCCAGTAGCGCCATCTGGCGTCACCGCCCGGCTGGGCAGCCTCGGGAACCCGCGCAGGGTCCGCGCCGACACGCCCGATCACATGCCGCTGCAGCAGCGCGTCGGCCTGCGGCGTGAACCAGCTGGCATGGCGCGGCTCGCAGACCACGCGCACAGCGGTGCGACGGCGCAGCATGCCGAAGAAGCCGGCCGCCACCCGCGCATCGAAGGCATGACTCGGCGGCAGCTGCAGCAGCAGCCCGCCGAGCGTGCGGCCCAGGCCGGCGGTTTCCTCAAGGAAGCGGTCCAGCGCCGGACCGCAACCGCGCAGGGCCGCCTCATGCGAGATGGCCTTGGGCAGCTTCACCGAAAACCGGAACGTGGCCGGCACGCTCGCCGCCCAGCGTTCATACGTGCGCTGCTGGTGCGGCCGATAAAAAGAGGAGTTGATCTCCACCACCGGGAACCGCGTTGCGTAGCGCGCGAGCATGCTCTCGCCCGCGCCGGTCAATGCGGCGTAACGGCTGGGAATCGACCAGCCTGCGCATCCGATCTTGATCGACGGGGCAGGCATCGCTTACAGGCGGATCTCGCCGTCGTCCTCGCCCGACCAGTAGTGGATGCGGGTCGCCTTGACCTGGATCAGCACGATGCCAGGCGTATCCACGCCCTGCTTGAACCACCGCTCCAGGTCCGGGACCCAATGCGCCTGCAGGGTCGCACGGTCGCGGCTGAGCGTGGCATGGCCTTCCACGGCCACGAACAGCGGCGGCTTGCCCAGCAGCGATTTGCTGCCGGTGAAGGACAGCGCCACTTTCGGGTCGCGCTCGATCTCGGCCACCATGTCGGCGCTGTCGAAGGCGAAAAAGTAGCTGTCGCCATCGTAGTCGACGTCGCCGTTGTTGCTCATCGGCCGGCCGGCGATCTCGCCGCTGGCGGTGTGGGTCTGCAGCATCGCGAAATCGATGCCGGCCATCTTCTTGGCCAGTTCGGGCAGGGTCAGCGTGGTCATGGAATCTCCGGGGGTCAGGGCTCGTGCGCCCAGCCTCCGCGCAGCCCGGTGACCGAGGCGTGCACAGCCACTGGCGGAAATTTCACACGGTCCGGAACGTGCTCCCATTGGGGAACAACGCCAACAGAGCACGGGTGAGCATCGCCGGATATACCGTCAGGTGATCCTCATCCGGCACCACGCGTGTCTCCAGCTGCAGGCCGGGATACCCGCGCCCGCGCAGGCGGTCGGCAAAGGCCTGGGTATGCGCGACCATGTCGTTGCGGGCGGCGAACGGCGCATCGGAGGCCGGGGTTTCGTGCGCGCCGATCGACAGCAGCACGCGGGCGTCAAGATCCGCATGCGCACTGGCGTAGTCCGCCTCGATCCGCTCGATCACATGCTGATCGAACCACAGCGAAGGACTGGACAGGATGTAGCGCTGGAACATCGCCGGACGCGTCAGCAACACGAAGGCGCCGAACAGACCGCCGTAGGAATGGCCGGCGAACGCCCGCTGCGCTGGATCGATCCGGTAGCGCGCCTCGACCTGCGGCAGCACGTGCTGCGCCAGGAAATCCCGGTAGTGCGCGGCGCCGCCGTAGGTGATGCCATCGGTGTACTCGTCCCCGGGGCTGCGGGTGGGCCAAGTCGGGGTGTAATCCCGCGAACGGCTCTGCTGCGAGCTCAACCCGTCCTGCGGTGGCAGGCCAATCAGGATGAAGGGCGCCAGATGCGCACCGCCCTGCCCGACCATGTTGCGCACGCTGCGCGCGAGCGGAAAGCTGTACAGCGCATCGGTGACATACAGCACCGGGTAGCGCAGGTGTGTCTCCCGCGCGTAGCCGGCCGGCAGCGACACCCAGATCGGATAATCGCGGCCTACTGGATCGTGCATTGTCCAGGCCTCGGTGTCCGGCAGCACTACCCCGGGCATGGCGCATCCACACACCATCAGCGCGGCCGCAGCGTGATCAGCGTGATCTCGGACGGCACGCCGATACGTGCCGCGAAGCCCGGCCACAGCCCGGCACCGTTGCTGACATACAACGTCATGCCATCCACCTCGTAGCGCCCGGACACAAAGCCGCCATTGGCGCGCTTGACCAGCTGGTCCATGCCGACGATGTGGCCGCCGTGGGTGTGGCCGGAGAGCTGCAGCGCCACGCCCTTCGCGGCATTCGCGCGTGCTTCCACCGGACGATGGTCGAGCAGGATCACCGGCGCCTGCGGGTCCGCCCCGGCCAGTGCGGCCGTCAGGTCCGGCATGGGCAGACCGTAGCGCGCGGCCACTGGATCGGTGACACCGGCGATGGTCAACGTCGCACCGTCACGCTGGACCTGCGTGTGGGTGTTCTCCAGCACCTGCATGCCCTGCCCGCGGAAGGCCTGCATCCACTCGGCGTACTGCGCGTAGTACTCATGATTGCCGGTGATCGCGATGACGCCATCGGGCGCATGCAGCCTGGCCAGCGGCGCAAAGTCGTTGGCGCGGGCGCTGACGCTGCCGTCGATCAGATCCCCGGTGATCACCACCAGATCCGGATGCAGGGCATTGCTCTCGGTGACTACCTTCTCCACCCAGGCACCGGTGAGCAGGCGGCTGGCGTGGATGTCGGTGAGCTGCAGCACGCGGTAGCCGTCGAACGCGGCCGGCAGCCCCTCGATGGCCACCTCGATCTGCCGCGGCTTGGGGACCGCCATGCCCTGCCAGATGCCATAGGCGGACAGCAGCAGCGCCAACGTGCCCGCTGCAGGGCGCAGCCACGCCGCGCGCAGCATCGGCAGCACGCGCTGCGCCCGGACCAGGCGCGCGATCAGCAGCAGCGCATCCAGCACCAACACGAACACCGCACTGATCAGCAGCGTGGTGAACCCGGTCGCAAGCACCGCGATCACCGCTTTGGGAATCTCGGGCGAGGCCATGGTCCCAGCGAACTGGGCCACGATCCGGTGGTGCAGCGCCAGTGCGACCACCAGCAGGCCCAGTACGATCCGCACCGGACGCGACAACCGCAGCGGCCAGATCACGCGCCACACCAGATACAACGCAAGCAAACAGCCGATCACACTCAGCACAGGCACATCCTGGAAACGTGGGGGAATGGGCCGGCCGCATCGCTGCCGCCTCGCCCAGCCCTTTATCGTTGCCGAATCGCGCGGCCTGTTCCAGTGCAGGAGGTCGTGATGATTCAGGCAGAGCGCTGGCGTGCTTTCGCACGCGCTGCAGCGGCAGGGGGCTTCGCTGCACGCTTGCGCGCGATCGCGGCGCGGATCAAGGCCTTGAACGCGGTCGGGTGGATCGTTTCGCCGTCGTGCAGATCGATGGCGCGGCGGGTGTTGCCCTCCAGGCTCGCATTGAACAGCCCCTTGGGATCGGGCAGCGCCGCGCCCTTGGCGAAGGTCAGCGTCACGGCCGCCTTGTCGGTCTCGCCGGTATACAGGATGCCGCTGTGCTCCCACACGGGCACGCCTCGCCACTTCCAGGTGTCCACCACCGCCGGATCGACCTCGTGGATCAGGCGGCGGATGCGACTGGCTGCGCGCATCGATCTGCTGCGATGCGGACGGCTCGCTGGCTGCCGCAGCGCGCGGGGGCGCACGGGCGTTGGGCTGGCTGCCGGAGGTCAAAGGGAAGCGGACATTAATGCAATGTTATATTATTTCTTTTTAGTTCCCCCTTCCCCTCAGCGAGCGACCGCTGTCCGCTTGCCCTACCCCTGTTCTCACGGCTACTGAAAGGCACAAAGAGATGAAAACCAAGGCAATGGTGTCCGCCGTGCTGGCGACCCTGTGCGCCGGCGAAGCGCGCGCGCAGTCCAGCGATGCGGCGATCACGCTGGGCAGCGTGCATGTGCGCGAAGGCTCCCGCCGTCCCCTCGCTGCGAACCGCGTGCTGACCTCGGTGGATGTGATGGGCGGCGACCAGGTGCATGAGAAGAACGTCTCCAACAGCTGGGAGCTGCTCGGCCAGATGCCGGGTATGCAGCTGACCGAAACCCGCCAGGGCGCGGAGTCCGGCAAGGCCACCTTCCGCGCGTTCAACGGCGAGGGCTACCTCAACGGCATCAAGATCCTGATCGACGGCATCCCCAGCAACGTCAACAGCGGCAACCAGCGCTTCATCGACATGGTGTTCCCGCTGGACATCGACTACATCGAAGTCGTGCGCGGCACCAACGACCCCCGTTACGGCCTGCACAACATTGGCGGCAACATCAACCTCGGCACCCGCCAAGGCGGCAACTACACCGATGCGCGGCTCACCTACGGCAGCTACAACACCCGCGAAGCGCAGGTCGCGATCGGTCGCGAAGCGAACGGTGTCGCCCAGAACTACTTCCTGGCCTCACAGGCCTCCGATGGCTACCGCGATCATGACCGTTCGAAAAAATACTCGCTCGGCGGCAAGTGGTTCTACAGCGGCGACGAGGACCTGTTCACCATCGGCCTGATCGCACGGGTGTACCACCACGAGGCGGACGAGCCCGGCTTCATGACGGCTGAAGAGTTGGCCACCGACCGCCGCGGATCGGCGCTCAAGAATGCCAACGATCTCGACGACCGCGACATGCGCCATCTCAGCACCCATCTGGACCTGCAGCTGAGTGACACCGTGCATGTCAACAACACGCTGTACTACAACCGCTACGAGGACGATCGGCAGGTGACCTTCACCCGTTACGTGCCCGGCAACGCGCCGCGCCAGCGCCGCCAGTGGGACGAGAAACAGACGGGCCTGCTCAGCACGCTGACCTGGGCGGCCATGCCTGCGCTGACAGTCGAGGGCGGTCTCAACGCCGAGCATCAGGACAACACGTACCGCCGCCTGCGCTACAACCACGCCGTCCCGACCGACTTCTCGACCCCGGCGCGGGTCCAGAACGATGACCGTTACACCTTGGACAACCTCGGTGCTTACGTGCAGGCCGTGTATCAGCCCACCCCTGCCCTGAAGATCGTGCCGGCCTACCGCGTCGACCGCTTCTCCGGCAGCACCCGCCTGCCCGGTGGCATCACCGCCCCGCTGCAGCACTACGGCACGATCGAGCAGCCCAAGCTGAGCGTGGTCTATGCGATCACCCCGGCCCTGAACGTCTATGCCAACTGGGGCAGGACGTTCCAGGTACTGACCGGCTCCACCGCACCGGCCTACCTCACCGCCGGCCAAGACACGTTCCGGCCCTCGATCAATACCGGCAAGGAGGTGGGCATCAAGTTCACCCCGGCCGTCGGCACCGACGCGCGCATCGCGGTGTGGCGCCAGGATGCAACCGACGAGGTCGCCAACATGCCGGCCACCGGCACCTCGGTCGGCCTGGGCCAGACCCGTCGCGAAGGCATCGACCTGCAGGTCACCGCGCGCCTGGGCGACCGGTGGACGCTGTGGGGCTCGCACGCCATCCAACAGGCCAAGGTGGTCAGCGCCTTCACCACCGACGGTACCTCCCTGGCCGGCAACGAGGTCATCGCCACGCCGCGCTACATCAGCAACATCGGCCTGGACTACCGCGCCAACGATCGTTGGACCTTCGGCCTGCAGGGCCGGATGCAGGGTGACTATTACATTGAAGAGCGCAACACGCAGGGCACGTTCGGCGCCTTCGCGGTGCTTGATGCCAGTGCGTCGTATCAGCTGTCCGAGCGGCTGAGCGTGGATGTACAGGTGAAGAACCTGACCGGCCGCGACTACGCCTATGCGTGGTACGACAACTTCTTCTGGGGCGGCGATGACCAGCCGATGTTCTCGCCCGCACCGGGGCGCTCGGCTTACGTGTCGTTGAACCTGAAGCTGTAGGGCAGCCCTGCCCTCACATCCGCTCGCCGGCCAGGCGGCTGGCCTGCTCCAGCCAGGTACGGAACTGCGCTTCGTCCAGCGGCACGCCTTCCTCGATATGCAGGTAGCGCGTGTCCTGGCTTTTCGAGGCGACTGGCGGAACCGGCTGCAGTAACCGCCCGCGGAAAAAGGCCACCTTGATGTGGAACGTTCGTCGCCATGGCGCCGTTCCCGTGGAAGACCCACCCGCGTTATAGACCGCGGCGGGGCTGGGAGCAACGGAGCGCGCGCGGCGGCCGGTGATTCAGATCCAGCGTTGGTCCAGCAGCTCGCGCTTGATATAGGCATAGAACACGGGCGCCGCGACCAGCCCTGGCAGCCCGAACGCGGCTTCCATCACCAGCATGGCGAGCAGCAGTTCCCACGCACGTGCCTGGATCTCGCCGCCGACGATGCGCGCGTTGAGGAAATACTCCAGCTTGTGGATGACCACCAGGTACAGCAGCGCGACCACGGCCACGTAGAACGACACCGACAGCGCGACGATGGTGATGACCGTGTTGGAGATGATGTTGCCCACCACCGGCAGCAGGCCGGCGAGGAAGGTGATCAGCACCAGCGTCTTGGACAGCGGCAGATGCACGCCGAACAGCGGCAGCACCCCGAGCAGGAAGATGGCGGTGAACAGCGTATTGAGCAGCGAGATCTTCACCTGTGCGAACACGACCTGCCGGAACGCCGTGGCCATGCGGCTGGTGCGGCCGATCAGCTCCTGCGCCAGCGGCCCCATCTTGGGCAAGGGCAACTCGTCGTAGAGCGCGATCATCGCCCCCAGCACCATGCCGATCAGGATCCGCACGCTGATCTGCACGGCCGAGGTGCCGGCGATGCCGAGTTGCTGGCGGTGCGTCGCCGCCCAGTCGTTCATCGCCGTGCGCAGCGCCTGCAGGTCTTCCGGGATATAGGGCTGCAGCAGGTCCGGCACCTGGTGGCGGGAGGTGTTGAGGATGTCCATCAGGCGCATCAACAGCGCATCCGGGCCACCGGTCTCGTTGCGGAAGAACGAAGCGATGCCGATCGCCGCCAGGGTCAGCGCGCCGATGATCAACGCCGACAGGACGATCACCGAATAGGCGCGTGCGCGCCCGGGCGGCAGCTTGCCTTCGACGGTGGAGGCCAGCAGGTGGGTCAGGTGGAACACCAGCAGACCCGACAGCAGGGTCACCACCAGCCCGAGTTTCAAGGTCAGCCACATGCCCAGCAGCATCAGCACCCAGGCCGCGATGCGGGCGGTGGGCGGCTTGGGCAACGCGGGGATCACTATGGACATGCGGGCGCATCCTGACGGGTGGCCCATGGTAGTGGATGCGGCGCGGGCGCTGCAGTCGAGCCCCGCACCATCAAACTGAAATCCAGCGTCTGCTGAAGCGGTACATCGACACGTTCGATGATGGCAAGCAGCAGATGGACCGCGCGGGCACCGATCTCCCGCATCGGTTGCCGAATGGTCGTCAACGGGGGCGTGAGGTAACGCGACGATGCCAGGTCGTCGAAGCCGACGACAGACAGACCATCGGGCACGCCGATGCCAAGATCCCGACAGGCCGCCAGCACGCCCAGCGCCATCTGGTCGCTGAAGCAGAACACCGCCGTCGGCACCGACGCGCGGGCCAGCAGTTTCATCCCGGCCGCATGGCCGGATTCCACCGAGAAGTCACCCGGCACAACGCTCAGGTGACGCAGGCGGCCACGCGCCTTGGCAGCGGTCCGGACGCCTTCCAGTCGTTGCTGGTGCAGGGGATTGTCGCGCGGTCCACCGACCACGGCGATCCGCTCGTGCCCCAGCCCGTACAGGTGTTCCATCACGGCGCGCGCGGCGGCCGCGTTGTCGATGTGGACGCTGGGGATGCCCAGCGCGGGATCGAACTCGCAGCCGTTGACCACCGGCGCGGCACTGCCCTGCTGCTGGACGATGTCACGTGCCGTGGGCGGGAGGCGATGGCCCAGCACGATCAGGCCATCGGCCTCGTTGCGCCGGAGCATCTGTGCGTAGCGCTCCTCGCGCTCGGGCAGGTTCTGGGTATCGCCCAGCAGGACGGCGTAGCCAACGGCCTGCGCCGCGTCCTCCGCGCCCTGCAGGATCTGGGCGAAGAACGGGTTGGCGATGTCCGGCACGGTGACCAGGATCTTGCCGCTGCGCTGGGTCTTGAGGGTTCTGGCCACCGTGTTGGGGACATAGCCCAGCGCGGCGGCCGCCTGCTCGATGCGCGCGCGCGTGGTCGGCAGCACTTTCTCCGGCCGGGACAGCGCCCGCGACACCGTGCCGGCCGAGACGCCGACGTGCTTTGCAATGTCGTAGATGGTGGCCATGAGGTTACCTCTTCCTTCCGCTGTGCAGTGCACAACGGGTCTTTCGAATGCCCCTGCTAGGATAATGCAATCGATTGCATCGAGGGCGAATCCTCTTGAAAACGCTCAAGGGTCCAGCGCTGTTCCTGGCGCAGTTCATCGGCGACACACCTCCTTTTGATCGGCTGGACACGCTGGCCGGCTGGGCCGCGGGGCTGGGCTATTCTGGCGTACAAGTGCCGACCAGCGCGCCCCACCTGTTCGATCTGGCCGAGGCGGCGCGCAGCCAGGCCTACTGCGACGACGTCGCCGGCATGCTGGCCGGGCATGGCCTGCAGATCACCGAGCTGTCCACCCACCTGCAGGGGCAGCTGGTTGCCGTCCATCCGGCCTATGACAGCCTGTTCGACGGCTTCGCACCACCGGACAAGCGCGGTGATCCCGCGGCCCGCCAGGCCTGGGCGGTGGAGCAGCTGCTGCTGGCCGCCAAGGCCAGCGAGCGCCTGGGGCTGACCGCGCACGCCACGTTCTCCGGCGCGCTGGCCTGGCCCTACTTCTATCCCTGGCCGCAACGCCCGCCCGGACTGGTGGAAGAAGCCTTCGCCGAACTCGGCCGCCGCTGGCGCCCCATCCTCGATGCCTTCGACGCCTGCGGCGTGGACCTGTGCTTCGAGATCCATCCGGGCGAGGACCTGCACGACGGCGCGACCTTCGAGCGCTTCCTCGACGTGGTGGACCACCACCCCCGCGCAAAGATCCTGTACGACCCCAGCCATCTGCTGCTGCAGCAGATGGACTACCTCGGCTTCATCGACCGCTACCACGCGCGCATCGGCATCTTCCACGTCAAGGACGCGGAGTACCACGCCAGTGCGCGCAGTGGCGTGTATGGCGGTTACCAGGACTGGATCGATCGTCCGGGCCGGTTCCGCTCGCTCGGTGATGGGCAGATCGACTTCAAGGCGATCTTCTCGAAATTCGCGCAGTACGACTTCCCCGGCTGGGCAGTGCTGGAGTGGGAGTGCTGCCTGAAACACCCGGAAGACGGCGCGCGCGAAGGGGCCGTCTTCATCCGCGACCACATCATCCGCGTGACCGAGCGCGCCTTCGACGACTTTGCCGACAGCGGCACCGATCCTGGATCACTGCGCCGCATGCTGGGGATCTGAGCCATCACTGCCTGGGAGGGCAAGCCATGACGCACACCATGTCGCGCTTGGGCGCGATGATGTTTCTGCAGTTTTTCATCTGGGGCGCGTGGTTCGTGACCCTGGGAACGTACCTGGTGCAGGGGCCGTTGCAGGCCACTGCGAGCCAGGTCGCGACGGCCTTCCTCAGCCAGTCCATCGGCGCCATCGTCGCGCCGTTCCTGGTTGGCCTGATTGCGGATCGCTACTTCGCGGCGCAGCGCATTCTCGCGGTGCTGCATCTGGCCGGCGCGGCGATGATGTGGCTGGCCTCCACGGCGACGGACTTCAGCACCTTCTCCGTTTATGTCATGGGATACATGCTGCTGTTCATGCCAACGCTGGCGCTGGCCAACAGTGTGGCGATGCGGCACATGCAGTCGCCGGAAAAGCAGTTTCCGCTGGTGCGGGTGGCCGGCAGCATCGGCTGGATCGTGGCCGGCGTGCTGATCGGCTGGCTGGGCTGGGAACAGGCGCATCGGCTCGAGCTGACCTTCCAGATGGCGGCGATGGCGTCGCTGGCCCTGGGCCTGTATGCATTCACCCTGCCGCACACGCCGCCGCTGGCGCAACAGCGCGACGCCGGCCTGGGACAGATCCTGGGGCTGGACTCGCTGCGGCTGCTGAAGTCGCGCGCCTACCTGGTGTTCTTCCTGGCCTCCATCGCCATCTGCATCCCGCTGGCGTTCTACTACAACTTCACCAACCCGTACCTCAACGATCTGGGCGTGCGCGGCGCGGCCGGCCTGCAATCGCTGGGCCAAGTCTCCGAAGTGCTGCTGATGCTTGCCATGCCGTTCCTGTTCGTGCGGCTGGGAGTGAAGACGATGCTGGCGGTGGGCATGGCGGCGTGGGTAGTGCGCTATGCGATGTTCGCCTTCGGCGATGCAGGCAGCGGCTTCTCCCTGCTGGTGATCGGCATCGTGCTGCACGGCATCTGCTACGACTTCTTCTTCGTCACCGGCCAGATCTACACCGATGCGCATGCCGGCCCGGCCGCGCGCAGCAGCGCGCAGGGCTTCATCACCCTGGCCACGTATGGCGTGGGCATGCTGATTGGCACGTTCCTGTCCGGCGCGGTGGTGGAGCACTACACCACGGCGGCTGGCCCGGACTGGCAGAAGATCTGGCTGTTCCCGGCAGGCGTGGCGCTGGTCGTGCTGATCGCCTTCCTGTTGTTGTTCCGCGACCGGCCGGTGGTTGCGGCCGCACCGTCCACCCCCTGAGGACCGCACCCGATGCCCAAGCTTGGAATTGCCATCGTCGGCACCGGCATGATCGGCGCCGTACACCATCGCGCGGCGCTGCTGGCCGGTGCGGAGATCCGGGGCGTGGCCGCCTCGTCACCGCAGCGCGCACGCGACGTGGCGCAGGCGTGGGGCGTGCCGCGTGCCTATCGGGATATCGAGGAGGTGGTCGCCGATCCACAGGTGCAGGTGGTGCACGTCTGCACGCCCAACCATCTGCACCGCGGCATGGCGCAGGCGGCGCTGAACGCGGGCAAGCACGTGATCTGCGAGAAACCGCTGGCCACCACGCTGGAGGACGCCCAGGCGCTGGCCGCATTGGCCGCCTCGACCGGGCTGGTCGCCACGGTGCCGTTCGTCTACCGCTACCACCCGGTGGTGCGCGAGGCGCGCGCCCGCATCGCGCAGGGCGAACTGGGGCCGCTGCACCTGATCCACGGCAGCTACCTGCAGGACTGGCTGCTGGACCCGGCCAGCAACAACTGGCGCGTGGACCCGGCGCTGGGCGGCGCGTCGCGCGTGTTCGCCGACATCGGCTCGCACTGGTGCGACCTGGTGGAATGGGTCAGTGGCGAGCGCTTCGTCGACGTCAGTGCGGCATTCGCCACCGTGCTCGCCGAGCGCGGCGCCCTCACCGGCCAGAGCTTCACCACGCCGGCGGCGGGCGGCGCGATGCAGGCCGTATCCAGCGAAGATGTGGCCGCGGCGATGTTCAAGACCGGCGCAGGCACGCTGGCGTCATTGACGGTCAGCCAGGTCTCGGCCGGACGCCACAATCGCCTCTGGTTCGAGATCGACGGCGCCCAGGCCAGCGTGGCGTTCAACCAGGAGGACGCCGAACGGCTGTGGATCGGCCGACCCGACCAGCGCGAGGAAACCTTCGTGCGTGGACCGGGTGCCGGCAGTGCCGAACAACGCCGGCTGTCGGTGTTGCCGCCCGGCCATGCGCAGGGCTACGGCCACTGCTTCGAGGCGTTCGTCGCGGACACCTATCACGCCATCGACGGCGAGCGGCCACAGGGCCTGCCCACCTTCGAGGACGGCCTGCGTTCGGCGTTGATCGTCGACCGCGTGATTGCATCGGCCAGGTCACGGGCCTGGACCACCATCGGTTGAATCCCGGGAGGATGTGTTGATGAAAATCGCTACGCGCAGGACCACCACCCTTGCACTGCTGCTGCTCGTTGCCCTGCCTGCCTTCGCAGGCGACCCCGCCGGTCCGCAGCAGCCCATCGCAGTGCAGATGTACACGCTGCGCGACGCCGGCACGCTCGACCAGCAGTTGAAGATCGTGCATGACGCGGGCGTCGGCGCGGTGGAGACAGTGGGTACCCAGAACGTCAGCGCCACCGAACTCAAGCACCTGCTGGACCGCTATTCGATCAAGGCCATTTCCTCCCACGTGCAACTGGCCGATCTGCGCAGCGACCTGGCCGGGGTGGTGGCCTTCAACCACTCGATCGGAAACACCACCCTGGTGGTGCCGTACCTGGACAAGAAGGATCGGCCGACCGATGCCGCAGGCTGGACCACACTGGGCCAGGAACTGGGCCGGATCGCGGCGCTGGCAAAGGCCCAGGGGATGCGCTTGGCTTACCACAACCATGACTTCGAGCTGGTCGATTTCAACGGCAAAACCGGCCTGGAACTGCTGTTCGCTGCGGCCGGCCCCGACCTGCAGACCGAGCTGGACCTGGCCTGGGTAGCCCGTGCGGGCCATGACCCGGTGGTGATGCTGGGCAAATTCCGTGGCCACGTGTTTGCGGTACACGCCAAGGACAACGCCCCCAAAGGCCAGGCCGAAGACGAGGGCGGCTTCGCCGCCGTTGGCCAGGGCGTGCTGGACTGGAACGCGATCCTGCCTGCCGCCGCGGCGGCGGGCGTGCAGTGGTACATCGTCGAGCACGACCAACCGCGTGATCCGGCCAAGGTCATCAAGACGGGCGCGGACTACCTGCGTCAACACCTCACCGCCACGCCGCCCGCCAGCGCACCGCGCTAGCCCGCCAAGGAGCCCCAGGTGAACAAGATCCTGACGCTGGTCCTGACGCTGTTCGGCACGGTGCTGGCCCCCACAGCGTGGTGCAAGGATGACCCGGCCGCTGGCGCACAACTCTATACCGTGCACTGCACGGCCTGCCACGGCGCGAATCGGGCCGGCATTCCGCCGACGTTCCCCGCACTCACCGATGTCGCCAAGCGGCTGCAGCCGGCGCAGATCAAGGAAAAGATCAGCAAGGGCGGGGGCTTGATGCCGCCCTTTTCCCAGCTGTCGGCACAGGAAATCGACAATCTCGCCAGTTACCTGGCGAAATAGGAGTCCACTACAGCGCCCGCACCCAGATGTTGCGGTAGCTGACGTTGGAATCGTGTTCCTGCAGGTAGATCGGCGCACACCCATGGGGCGCGTACGAGGGCGCGCCGATGTACTCGGTCTTGCCCGCCAGCACGGTGTCGTCCTGCACCAGCACGCCGTTGTGCAGGACCGTGATGCGCGCGGGCGACACAAGCCCGCCGCCGGGTGAGAACCGAGGTGCCTTCCAGAGGATGTCGTAGGCCTGCCACTGCCCCGGTGCGCGCGAGGCGTTCACCAAGGGCATGGCCTGCTTGTAGATGGCGCCGGCCTGGCCGTTGGCATAGGTCGGGTTGTTGTAACTGTCGAGCACCTGCAGCTCGTAGCGTTCCTGCAGGAAGATGCCGCTGTTGCCGCGGTCCTGGCCCTCAAAGCCCTCGGTTTCGACAGGCGTGCGCCACTCGACATGCAGTTGGACGTCGCAGAAGTGCTGCCTGGTGCGGATGCCCTTGGTGCCCGGAACCACCGTCAGTGCGCCATCGGCGACGCGCCAAGGCACGCGCCCGCCCTGCTCCGACTCCCAGGCGGACACATCGTTGCCATCGAACAGCACGATTGCGTCGGAGGGTGCCTTTCCTGGGGGCGTGGCCACGCTCGTTGGCACCGGCGTCCAGACCTCGGTCTTCTGCGGATCGCGTGCAGGGTCGGCACCGGCCTGCCCGAGCGCAGGTGCGGCAACCAGCACGGCGGCGGCGATCAGCACAGGCGTGATCATTCCGTTGCGCTCCATCAGCTGGTCCCCCACGCCGGCGTACCGGGGATATAGGCGAGGTCGCCGTCGTAGCGCCCCGGCACCGCGACGTAGCGCAGCACTTCAGTTGCGCCGGCCTTGGAGGTGAAGAAACCGAATATGGTCAGCTGCTTGAGCATCGTGAAGTAATGCGGCATCGCTTCTCCCTCCTCGGCGGTGCCGGTCTCGGTCACCTCGACCGCGTGCTTCCTGGCCTCTGCATCCAGCGCGCGCAGCAGCTCGGTGCGGGCCTGCGGCGCAAGTAAAACGAAGCGGCCGCCCGCGCGTTTGTCGATATCGGCCAGGCCGGCGCGGAACGTCGCCTGCTGCCGGGCGGTGTAGCAGTCGCTGACGAACGTCGCCATGAACGCACCGGCGCCTGCGTCTTTCGCCCCCGGCGTCTTCGTCCGCGGCAGGATGGTCTCGGCGATCTCATCCAGCGTGCCGACATCCGCGTCGGAGAAGCGCGACTTCGCCCCTGCGGCAGGAGCCTGTGCCTGACCGAGTGCGGGCAGACCGATCATGGCCGCACCGGTGGCGGCGACGATCATCTTCAGCAGTTCGCGGCGGTCCATCAGAGATTCCCCGCTTTCAGTTCGCGCACGGCATGGTCGGCAGCGCGTGCCGTCAGCGCCATGTAGGTCAATGAAGGATTCACGCACGCGCTGGAGGTCATGCACGCCCCGTCGGTCACATAGACGTTGGGCGCATCCCAGACCTGGTTGTGCTGGTTCAGCACGGAGGTGCTGCGGTCACGGCCCATGCGCGCAGTCCCCATTTCGTGGATGCCCTTGCCCGGGGCGTAGTCATTGTCATGCATCTCCACGTCCTTGACGCCGGCGGCCTCGAGCATCTCGGCGGCATCGGCGGCCATGTCCTTGCGCATGGCCAGTTCGTTGGCGCGCATGGAGACATCCATCGCCAGCACCGGCAGTCCCCACTTGTCCTTGCGGTCGCTGTCCAGGCGGATCGTGTTGTCGTGGTGCGGCAGCATCTCGCCGAAGCCGGTCATGCCGATGCGCCAGTCACCGGGCACGGTCAGCGCCTCTTTCAGGTCGGCACCGATATTCAGCTCGGCGATCTCGCGCGACCATCCCATGCGGCTGGCACCGCCCTGGTAGCCGAAGCCACGCAGGTAGCGGCGCTTGTCCGCAGCCACGTTGCGGAAGCGGGGAATGTAGAAGCCGCAGGGACGACGGCCGAAGTAGTACTTGTCTTCATACCCTTCGACCCGGCCGGAGGCACCCGCGCCGAAATGATGGTCCATCACGTTGTGGCCCAGTTCGCCGGACGAGGAGCCCAGCCCACCGTCCCAGACATCGGTGGCCGAGTTCATCAGCAGCCAGGTCGAGTTGAAGGACGACGCATTGAGGAAGATGACCTTCGCCGTGTACTCATAGGTCTGCCCCGTCTCGGCATCGATGACCTCTACGCCGCGCGCACGCTTGCGGTCCTTGTCGTAGAGCACTTCCTTGACGATCGAGAATGGCCGCAAGGTCAGGTTGCCCGTCTTCATCGCCGCCGGCAGCGTCGCTGCCTGGGTGGAAAAATAGGCCCCGAAGGGACAGCCGAGGATGCACTTGTTGCGGTACTGGCAGTTGACGCGGCCCTGCTCGGGCATCGGCTGGGTGATGTTGGCGGTGCGCGAGTGGATCATGTGCCGGGTGCCGCCGAAGGCCTTCCTGATCCGCGCGGCCACATCCTTCTCGACGATATTGAGTGGGATCGGCGGCAGGAACTCGCCATCCGGCAGCACGTCCAGCCCTTCGCGGGTGCCGGCGATGCCGGCGAACTTCTCCACATGGTCGTACCAGGGGGCGATGTCGGCGTAGCGGATCGGCCAGTCGGTGGCGATGCCGTCCTTGAGGTTCGCCTCAAAATCCAGGTCGGAGAAGCGATAGCTCTGCCGGCCCCACATCAGCGAGCGCCCGCCGACGTGATAGCCGCGGAACCAGTCGAAGCGCTTGGTCTCGATGTAGGGCGATTCCTGTTCGTCGGCCCACATGCCCTGGAGGTTCTCGGCCAGCGCGTAGTCGCGCATCAGCACCGGGAAGGCCGCCTTCATCGCCTGGGTTGGCCGGTTGCGGTGCGGGAAGTCCCACGGCTCCTTCATCGCGTTGACGTAGTCCTTCACGTGCTCGATGTTGCGGCCGCGTTCCAGCATCAGCACCTTGAGGCCCTTCTCGGTCAGCTCCTTCGCCGCCCAACCGCCACTGATTCCCGAGCCAACAACGATGGCGTCGTAATGATTGTCTGCCATGGATCTCTCACCTGGTGGATATCGTTTCAGACGTCGCAGAGGCGGATCGCCTCGCGCAGCGAGCCGACGGGATCCGGTGCCGCAGGCATGAATTCCTGCGCCAGATAGCCGTCGAAACCGGTGTCGCGGATCGCGCGACAGATGGCGGGGTAGTTGAGTTCCTGGTGGTCCCCGATCTCGTGCCGGCCCGGCACGCCCGCCGTGTGGTAATGCTTGAAACAGGCGTGATCCCTGCCGATGGTGGCGATGATGTCGCCCTCCATGATCTGCATGTGATAGATGTCGTAGAGCAGGCCGAAGTGGTCCGAGCCGAGACGCTGGCACAACGCCACGCCCCATGTGGAGGTGTCGCACAGGTAGTCGGAATGATCGACCCTGGAGTTCAGCAGCTCCATCACCAGCACCACGCCGCGTTTCTCGGCATGCCCGAGGATGCGCTTGAGGCCCGCCTCGGCGTGGGCCATGCCCTGCTGGGGATCCATGCCATTGCGGTTGCCGGAAAAACAGATGAGGTTGCGGTACCCCGCATCGGCCACCAGATCGATGTGCCGCGTGTAGCGCTCCACCAGGGCGTCGTGGAACCGGGGGTCGGCAAAGCCCTTGGTGAGGCCCAGCTCCGCGCCGTTGCACATCGAGCTGTAGACGCCGTGGGCCTTCAGTGTGGGCCAATCCTCTGGGCCGACCAGATCAATGGCGGCAAAACCAATGTCCTTCACCGTCGTGCAGAGCTGGGCGACCGACAGCTGCGGGAAGGTCCAGCGGGCGACGGCGTGCTTCAGGTTGCCCTTGAGCGGGGCGGCAGCGGCAAACGCCGGCAACACGGCCGCAGCACCCAGCCCAAGGCTGCCGGCGACCGCCATGCGAAGCGCATCGCGCCGCGTGAGCCCCGGCGCCGAGGGCGGTCTGATGGAATGGATGGACATCCGCCTTCCGGCCTCCTGGTATCAAACGCTATCGAACTGCTGCAATGCAATCGATTGCACCATAGAGGAGGAACGGTTTTTTTTGCAAGACGCGGTGCACGAAAACGCATGCTGCGGGGCACAACGCCGCCCAAACGAGAAAACCCCAGTAAGCACACCGGCTTACTGGGGTTTATTCAAACGCGAACTGACGACTGGAAATCAGAACGGAATATCGTCATCCGCAAAGTCGTCCATCGGCGGCGCGGACTGCTGCGGGGCCTGCTGCTGCGGGCGCTGCTGGCCGTAGCCACCACCACCGCCGCCGCGCTGACCACCGCCACCGCCACCACCACCACCGCCGTACTCCTGGCGCGGGGCCTGCTGGCGCTGCGGACGTTCGCCACCGGCACCACCGCCACCGCCGCCCTCACGGCCGCCGAGCATCTGCATTTCATCGGCGATGATGTCGGTGGAGTACTTCTCCACGCCATCCTGGCCGGTGTACTTGTCGTAACGCAGGCTGCCTTCGACGTAGACCGAGCTGCCCTTGCGCAGGTATTCACCGGCGATCTCGCCGAGCTTGCCGAAGAACACCACGCGGTGCCATTCGGTACGCTCCTGCTGGTTGCCATCCTTGTCCTTGCGGACGCTGGTGGTGGCCAGGCTGATGCGGGTGATCGCCATACCGCCCTGGGTGTACTTCACGTCCGGGTCGTTGCCGAGGTTGCCGACCAGGATGACTTTATTGATGCCGCGCGCCATAGGGTTGCTCTTCCGTTGTCCGAGGGCAGGCCGCAGTCATATCACAGCCCCGGGCGGGGTGCAGATCTGCCGGGCCGCCCTTGGGAAAATTGGGGGGATCCAGATTGCACCATCTTATCATTGCCGCCGTCCCCGACCCTGTCGGAATTCCGCCCGGCAGCGACCGGAAACCTGCTCGAGCCATACGCGGCAAGGGTGACGACCGTTACGCCGACTGCCGCCAGGCCCCGGCCAGCCTGACCGTCCCGGCGACAGGCCCAGCCCTGGCAGCGCATGGCATGATGTCCCTTCACTGCCTCACCCCCTGCTGAAATGACCATCCGCGGCAAAGCCACCTCCCTCGATATCGCCCACCTGGCCGGCGTCTCCCAGCCCACGGTGTCGCGGGCGCTGCGCGGCAGCCCGATGGTCAACGCCGAGACCCGGCAGCGGATCCTGGCCATTGCCCGGGAGCTGAATTACAAGGTCGACAAGAATGCCTCCAGCCTGCGCCTGCGCAATGCCGGCACGCTGGCGCTGCTGTTCTTCGAAGACCCCACCAACGACGACTCGCTGATCAACCCGTTCTTCCACGCCATGCTCGGCTCGATCACCCGGGCCTGCGCGCTGCGCGGCTACGACCTGCTGGTCTCCTTCCAGCAGCTGTCCACCGACTGGCAGGCCGATTACGAGGACAGCAACAAGGCCGACGGCATCATCCTGCTCGGCTACGGCGACTACCACGAGTCGCGCGAGCGCCTGCAGCGGCTGGTCGAGCAAGGCACCCACTTCGTGCGCTGGGGTGCTTCCCTGCCCGATCAGCCCGGTGTCTCGATCGGCAGCGACAATTTCCAGGGCGGCTTCGACATCACCGCGCACCTGCTCGACCAGGGCTGCCGCCGGATCGCCTTCGTCGGCCATGCTTCCAGCCACTATCCCGAGTTCGAGCAGCGCTACCGCGGCCACGTCGAGGCGATGCAGGCACGCGGCCTCACCGCCGAGCCGTCCCTGCAGCACGATGCGATCACCACCGAGCAGTCCGGCTTCGATGCCTGCCAGGCGCTATTGGCGCGCGGCGAACGTATCGATGGGCTGTGCGCGGCCAGCGACCTGATCGCGATCGGTGCGATGCGCGCCCTGCGCGAGCACGGCCTGCGCGTGCCCGAGGACGTGGCGGTCACCGGTTTCGATGACATCCCGCTGGCCGCCTCGGTCTCCCCACCACTGTCCACCGTGCAGCAGGACACCAAGCAGGCCGGGCACCTGCTGGTGGAGAAGCTGCTGGCGCTGATCGAGGGCAAGCCGGTGGAGGGCGAGAGCATCGCGGTCAAGCAGGTGCTGCGGGACTCCTCGCTGCGCGGCTGAGCCTGGCTCAGGGCACGCGCTGGAAGGTCAGGGTCTCGAACGTAAGCGACCGTACCTGGCCCTCTCCCACCTGGAAGGTCAGCCAGCTCCCCGAACCGGGGACGAGTTCAACGCGCCCCTGATCCCTCTGTTCGCCTGCACTGGCGACGGCGTCCAGCCGCCCCCAGCGCAGCCGCAGCGCCTGGTCACCTGCCGCGTCGACCCTTACCTCGCCGAGCAGCGGATGGACGTATCGGCCCACGAAATGGTCGCGCGGCAAGGACCGCCGCCAGGGGCGTGACTGGATCGCCTCGCGCTGGCGCGCCACGTTCGCCTGCATCTGGGCCGCCTTTGCCTGCAGCGCCAGGAAGCGGGCGGCGGAGCTCGACGCGATCCCGGGCTCGTGCAACAGCAGGCCATACACGTGAGCGGCGATGAGGTTGGTCAGCGGCGCGCCCAGCACGTCCTCGTTGTTGAGCACGACCAGCGCGAT
This sequence comes from Stenotrophomonas sp. TWI273, assembly GCF_039674765.1. Taxonomy (NCBI): domain Bacteria; kingdom Pseudomonadati; phylum Pseudomonadota; class Gammaproteobacteria; order Lysobacterales; family Lysobacteraceae; genus Stenotrophomonas; species Stenotrophomonas sp. TWI273. Next base: position 62,367 of record NZ_JBDJOA010000013.1, on the reverse strand, counting down.
GTTCTGGTCCGGCATGAACGACAGGTGCGCGTGGAAGCCGGCGAATCCACCGAAGTGGTGCAGCAGTGGGTGGCCCTTGTACGGCCCGGTGTACCAGCCCCACGCGTAGCCGTCGCGCGCGAAATCCAGATAGCTCGCGTCCAGCGCGACCTGACGCTGCTGCGAGCGGGTGATTACCTGCCGGGCAAGGGCGGTGTTGCCCTCCCCCGGTAACTGCGCGATCAGGAACCGCGCCAGGTCCGGCGCGGTGGCGACCATGCCGCCGGCCGCCTGCATCGTGTCGTCCGCTTTGCGCAGATACAGCGGCGTGGTCGGCTGCGCACTGGCCAGCGAGTAAGGCGTGGCCATGGGCCAGCCGGCCGCCTCGGCAGTGCTGATCCGGGTACTCGTGTGCCGCATGCCCAACGGATCGAACAGCGTGTGCTGCAGCTGGTCCTGCCACGGCAGGCCGTCGTGCTGGTCCATCCAGATGCTGAGCAGGTTGTAGCCCAGGTTGGTATAGCGGAAGGTGCCGTGCGCCGCGTCCGGATCGCGCCGCGTCGCACCCACCAGCGCCCGCCGCGAGGCGCTGTCGTGCACGCCGCTGAAGGCGGTGGCCCAGACCAGGGCAGTGTTGTCCACGCCGGCCGTGTGCGTGAGCAGATCGCCGACGGTGATCGCCTCGGCCTCCAGACCATCGAAGCGTGTTTGCGGAAACATCTGCTGGAGTGACATCGCCATGTCGAGCTCGCCGGCGGCCTGCTTGTGCAGGGCGTTCAGCGCGAAGAACGGCTTGGTCGCCGAGGCGATGTAGAAGACAGTGTCAGCCGTGACCGGCGTGCCGGCCCCGATATCCGCCAGGCCGTAGTAGCCTTCATGGATCACCTTGCCGTCCTTCACCACCACGACCGCGGTACCCGAAGGCAGGCCCGTGGCCGCCTTGGTCTGTTCGATGAGGGAGGACAGCGGGGCAAAATCGACAGGCGTGGCAGCGCGCACCGGAGACATCACGGCCACGGCAACGCCGGCACAGAGTGCCAGGATGCGTTTCATTCGAGGTCCTGTTGCAGGGGAGCCGCCGGCGACGCGGGCGGCAGGATGGCGGGCTTACTTCAGGCGGCGATCGAGCACGAAATACACCACGTTGCCCAGCCCTGTCGCACCGAGCAGCAGGGCGATGGCGCCGGGGGTGACCCGGTCGATACCGAGCAGATCGACCAGGCCGAATGCCAGCGCCAGGGTCAGCAACACGCAGCCCCAATGCAGCGCGGCCAGCCGCCGCTTGGTGGTGTCGCCGGCCAGCAGCGAGCGCACCAGCTCTTCCGAACCGCGGGCTTCAACGATCCGGCGGCGGGTGTGGCCATCGACCACGCTCTTGATGGCATACACGATGCCCAGGATCAGGACGACGGGAAGAATCAGGTTGTAATCCATGGTGCGTTCGTTCCGTTGAGGAGGGGCTTGTCCACTGAGATACGGCCAGGGCGGAATGGGTTGCACGGAGCACGGTTGCAACCGATGGCGCACTCGACGTATCCCTATGGGGATGCGCACCCCGCCGCCCACCCCTGCCGACTGTCTCGACGCCGACCGGGCACTGGTCGCCGCCATTCTGTCGCGGCAGCCCGGGGCGTTCGAGCAGCTGGTGCGGGAGTATCAAGGGCTGTGCTGGCGCGTGGTCGACCGCATGGTCCGCCACCCCGACGACACCCGCGAGCTGTGCCAGGAAGCCTTCCTGCGCATCCATCAGACGCTGCATCAGTACCGCGGCGAGAGCGCGTTGAAATCCTGGGTGGCGCAGGTCGCCTATTCGATCGCCAAGCGCCACCTGGAACGCCGCCGCATTCCGCTGGTGGAGAACACCATGGGCGAGGACGGCACCGCATTGATCGAACAGATCGGCGATGGCATCGATCTGGAAGCCTTGACCAGCGAGCACGACATCAACGCCCACCTGTACGCTGCGATCGACGGCTTGCCGCCCCTGCAGCGCACCCTGCTCACGCTCTATCACCTGGAGGAGATCTCCATCGCCGAGATCGCCACCCTGACCGAGCTGGCCGAAGGCACCATCAAGAGCCACCTGTTCCGCAGCCGCAAGCGGTTGCGCGAACTGCTCGAATCCCGCATTGGAGTGCCCGCATGAGCAGCGCAGACGATCCCCGCATCGATCCCGAGGAATGGCAGGCCCAGGAGGATGCGCTGCGCGCCGCCCTCAGCGGCCAGCGCGCTGCGCCGGACGCCACCGACTACCTGCGCATCGCCCAGGCGATCGCTTCGGCCCCGCAGAGTGGACCGCCGATGCGCTTCGCCCGTGATGTCACGCTGCGCATTGCCCGGCATGACGCCGGTATCGAACGTTGGGTGTCGCGGGTATTGCTTGCCTTGTTGGCCCTCGCCGTCCTGGCCATCGGGGCGATGTTCGGCCCGGCGTGGTGGGGCGCGATCAAGCAGAGCGCGGGGCCAACGGCATCCGGCTGGCTGCTGGTGGCCGCAGGCTGCGTGGCTGCGTCATGGCTGGCCGCTCGGTGGCGCACACGTGTCCAGAAGCACCCATGACTTACGGCGGATGCGGCCTTCCTGAATAGGGCGGATAACCGCGCTATCTCCCAGGGGAAGTGGCCACATGCTTGAGATCCGCGCGCTGTCCAAGACGTACGCCAATGGTGTCCATGCCCTCGCCGGTGTGACGCTCGATGTGCCCCACGGCATGTTCGGTCTGCTCGGGCCCAACGGCGCCGGCAAGTCCTCGCTGATGCGCACCTTGTCCACGCTGCAGGAGGCCGACAGCGGCTCGGCGACGCTGTCGATTCCCGGTGAGGCGGCCATCGACGTGCTGCGCGACAAGGATGCGGTACGGCGCCGGCTGGGCTACCTCCCGCAGGACTTCGGCGTGTATCCCAAGGTCAGCGCGCTGGACCTGCTCAATCATTTCGCGGTGCTCAAGGGCATCACCCAGAAGGGCCAGCGCCGTGAGGTGGTCGAGGCGCTGCTGCAGCAGGTCAACCTGTGGGATGCGCGCAAGCGCAAGCTCGGCACTTACTCCGGCGGCATGCGCCAGCGCTTCGGCATCGCGCAGGCGCTGCTCGGCGATCCGCGCCTGGTGATCGTCGATGAGCCCACCGCTGGCCTGGACCCGGAAGAGCGCAACCGCTTCCTCAACCTGCTCGCGGCGATCGGCGAGAACGTGGCGGTGATCCTGTCCACGCACATCGTCGAAGATGTCACCGACCTCTGCCCGAACATGGCCATCATGAACAAGGGACAGGTGCTGCTGACCGGCAAACCCAGCGATGCGATCGATGCGCTGCAGCACCAGGTCTGGCGCAAGCAGGTCGACGTTGCCGAACTGCCCACGTATGAGACCAACCATGTGGTGCTGTCCACGCGCCTGGTCGGTGGGCGGCCGGTGATCCACGTACACAGCGCGAACGACCCCGGCGACGGCTTCGCAGCCGTGGCTCCCGATCTGGAAGACGTCTATTTCCAGCGACTGCGCCTGCAGTCGCGGACCGCCTGACCGGAGCCGGCCCATGATCGCTGCCTTCTTCCGTTTCGAGCTGCGCGAGCAGCTCCGTTCCCCGCTGCTGTGGCTGCTGGCGGGCCTGTTCGCCTTGATGGCCTTCGGTGCCGCGTCGTCCGACGCGATACAGATCGGCGGTGGCACCGGCAACGTGCACAGCAATGCACCGACCGTCATCGCTTCGATGCTGGGCATCTTCACTCTGCTCGGCATGCTGGTCTCCACGCTGTTCGTCAGCAATGCGCTGCTGCGCGACTTCGATCTCGGCACCGCCGAATTGATCTTCGCCAGCCCGATCAAACGCCGCGATTACCTGGCCGGACGCATCGGCGCCGCGCTGGTCAGCGGGCTGCTGGTGTACGTGATCATTGCCGCCGGCATGGCGCTGGGGCCGTTCATGCCCTGGGTCGATCCGGCCCGTATGGGCCCGGTCTCGCTGTACAGCTATGTCTGGGCATTCGGCGTCATCGTGATTCCGAACCTGATCTTCACCACGGCCCTGCTGGCCTTGCTGGCGGCCACCACCCGCTCGATCCTGTGGGTCTACATCGGCGTGATCGCCTACTTCGTGCTGTACGGCGTCAGCGCGGCCCTGCTCCGCGACATCGACAACACCTGGATTGCGGTGCTGAGCGAGCCGCTCGGCCTGCGCGCGTTGTCGCGGACCATCCGTTACTGGTCGGTGGCCGAACGCAACTCCGGCTTGCCTGCCGTCGCCGGTCAGCTGCTGGCCAACCGTGCGCTATGGCTGGGTGTGGCGGCAGTGCTGTTCGCTGCGACGTTTGCCTTGTTCCGCACCGAGCGCAGCGGCAGTGCCGGTCGTCGCTGGGGCCGTAAAGCCGCCGCGGCAACGAGCACCCCGTCGCTGCGCCCGGCCCAGGTCACGGTGCCACGCGTGGTGCCCGGCAGCGGTGTCGGCACCGCCTGGCGCCAGTTCCTGCATCAGGTTCGCTTTGATACGGCTGGCGTGGTGCGCAGCGTGCCCTTCCTGGTACTGCTGGTGCTGGGGCTGTGCAACTTCCTGCCCGGCGCCCTGTTCCGCCAGACGATGTATGGCACGCCGATCTGGCCGGTCACCTCGGAAATGCTGACCGCGCTGCAAGGCACCTACAGCTGGCTGCTGATCATCATCGTGCTGTTCTTCGCCGGCGAGCTGGTCTGGAAGGAACGCACCGCCCGCATCAGTGACGTCACCGATGCGATGCCGGTGCCCAACTGGGTGCCGTTGCTGGCCAAGTTCGCCACGCTGGTGGCGGTGATCGCCTGCTTCCAGGCCATCGGCGCGCTGGCCGCGATCGGCGTGCAGCTGGCCAAGGGCTACACCCACATCGAGCCGCTGGTGTATCTCAAGATGCTCGCGCTGGATTCGGTGGTCTATCTGCTGATGGGTGGGCTGGCGCTGGTGCTGCAGGTGCTGACCAACAACAAGTTCGTCGGCTACGCACTGCTGATCGTGGTGATGATCGGGCAGGCGGTGCTGGGCATGCTCGACTACACGCAGAACCTGTACAACTTCGGCAGCTGGCCGATCGCGCCGTACTCGGACATGAACGGCTACGGTCACTTCCTGCCGGGGCAACTGGCGTTCCAAGGGTATTGGGCGCTGTTCCTGTTGGCCCTGTTGTGCGTCGCCTCGGCCTTCTGGGTACGCGGCGTCGGCAATGGTGCGCGGCAGCGGCTGGTGCTGGCCGGGCGCCGCCTGCGCGGCCCGACTGGACTCGGTGCAGTGGTGGCCACGTTGGTCTTCATCGGGGTGGGTGGCTGGCTGTACTGGAGCACCAACATCCGCAACGAGTTCCGCTCGCCCGATCAGCAGCTGGACCTGCAGGCCCGCTACGAACGCGATCTGTCGCGCTACCGTGATGTGCCGCAGCCACGCATCGTGGCGGTGGACAACCGGATCGACCTGTCGCCGGAAACCCAGTCGATGGTCGTCGATGCTTACTGGACGGTGCGCAATACCCATGCCGCGCCCATCGATCAGATCCATGTGTCGATGGACGATGACAGGCAGTTGAACCTGGTCGACCTGGGGGGCGAAACGTTGTCCATGCACGACGCTGATCTGGGCTATCGCATCTACCGGCTGGCCAAGCCGCTGCAGCCCGGTGAGGAACGCCGTATCCACTTCCGCATCAACCAGCATCCGGACGGCATCACCGCGCATCAGGCACCGACCAACCTGGTCGACAACGGCAGCTTCTTCAACAGCAGCGATCTGCCGTCGTTCGGCTACAACCAGCGCGTACAGATCACCGACCGCAACGAGCGTCGCAAGCGCGGCCTTGGCGAGCCGACCCGCATGCCCAAGTTGGAGGACCAGGCCGCACGCGCCAACAACTACGTCAGCGACGATGCCGACTGGCTGGACTTCCGCAGCACCATCTGCACCGCGCCGGACCAGGTTGCGCTGGCACCGGGATACCTGGTGCGGGAGACGACCGTGAACGGCCGCCGCTGCTTCAGCTATGCCATGGACCGGCCGATGCTGAACTTCTACGCCTACCTGTCTGCCCGCTGGGAAGTGAAACGCGCGGCCTACAAGGGCATTCCGGTCGAGATCTACTACGACCCCCAGCACGGCTACAACGTGGACCGCATGATCGATGCGGTGCAGAAGTCGCTGGCGTATTACGAAGCCAACTTCACGCCCTACCAGCACCGTCAGGTGCGCATCATCGAATTCCCGGGCTACCAGAGCTTCGCGCAGTCCTTCGCCAACACGATCCCCTACTCCGAATCGATCGGTTTCATCGCCGACCTGCGCGATCCGGACAAGGTGGACTACGTGTTCTATGTCACCGCACATGAGATTGCACACCAGTGGTGGGCGCACCAGGTGATCGGTGCCAACGTACAGGGCGCCACGATGCTGTCCGAGTCGCTGTCGCAGTACTCGGCGCTGATGGTGATGGAGAAGGAGTACGGCCGACAGCACATGCGCCAGTTCCTCAAGAACGAGCTGGACGGGTACCTGTCCGGGCGTGGTGGCGAAGGCGTGGAAGAACTGCCGCTGGCACGGGTGGAGAACCAGCAGTACATCCACTACCGCAAGGGCTCGCTGGCGTTCTACCGGCTGCGTGAGGAGATCGGCGAAGCCGCCCTCAATCGCGCCCTCAAGCGCTATCTGCAGGACAAGGGCTTCCAGCCGCCGCCCTACACCACCTCCACCGAACTGCTCGCCTACATCCGCGCCGAGACCCCGGCCGACCGTCAGCAGCTGGTGACGGACCTGTTCGAGAAGATCAGCTTCTACGACAACCGTGTCCTCACCGCGAGCGTGCAGAAGCGTGCCGATGGAAAGTACGACGTCACCTTGAAGCTGCACGCCGAGAAGCGCTATGCCGACGGTGGCGGCAAGGAGACCGCCGGTACGATGGACGACTGGATCGAGGTGGGCGTGTTCGCCAATGCGCCGTCGGGCAAGGAGCGCGATCAGAAGGTGCTGTACCTGCAGCGCCACCACGTCACCGAGGCCAATCCCTCCATCACGGTGACGGTGGAGGGCAAGCCGGATGAGGCGGGCTTTGATCCGTACAACAAACTGATCGATCGGGTGTCGTCGGATAACCGGCGGAAGGTGACGCTGCAGTAAAACTCAGCGTCAGCGCGGGGCGTCAGCGAAGTCCTTGAGGATTTCGCTGACGCCGGACGGCGAGATTTCAAAGCCCAGCGAGGTGCCCGGATTGATCACCACGCCGTAGCCGCCGGGGACGCGCCTGAGCACCTCCAGCATCAGCATGCGGATGGTATGCGGGGCCTGCTGACTGTGGAAACCGACGCGGCTCATATCGGTGAACACGGACACGTGCAGCACGCCCTGCTTGTCGAACAGCAGCGGATCGAAACCGCTGCCATCCGGCGTCACCAGGCTGCCGGTGAGCAACACCACCTCGGAGGCGACGAAGGCCTTCATGAACAGGCCGATCGGCAGCTGACCGTCCATCGCGGTCTTGAGCAGCGTTTCGATCGGGGTCTGGGGGGCGGCGTCGTTCATGGAATGCGGGGGCGTGGGTGGGGGCCGCTAGTGTACCGCCGGGCGTGTCGGGAGCCGGCCAGCGGCCGGCACTACAGGCTGGGTGGACCGCCGATCAGGTAGAGATGGAACCGCGGGTCATCGTCGGCCAGCGCGACGTGGGGCAGACCAAGACGCGGCAGGGTCCGCAGCCAGTGGGCATGCGCAGCCACGTCGCCGCGGAACACTGCGAGCAGCCATTGCCCCTCGCCGGGACGCACCAGTGCGTTGACCACATACGCGGCCAACCCTTGCCGCCGGTACTTGGGCAGCACGAAGAGGTCGGCCAGTTCAGGATAGTGGTGGCCGTCCCGTTCCACCCGGTCCACCAGCACGAAGCCGGCGAGCGCCTCGTCGACGAACAACAACCGCGCCCACTGCGGGGCGTTGCGCAGGGAGGCCTCGACATCGCTCCGATCACAGTCGAACAGGCCGTCGGAGCGTACTTCTTCTCCGCTCCAGGCCGACGCCTCGAAGTAGTAGAACTGCATCAGATGGAACAGGCGTTCGGCGTCGTCGGGCGTTGCGGGGCGCAGGGACAGGCGTGACATGGAAAGCGTACTCGGAAGGACCGCAGTGCGCGATCGCGAGCCCGATTGTAGTGCCCGGCCCACCGCGAACGGCAGACCGGGCACCACCCGGCTACTTCGCCAGGCGCTTGGTGCGGGCCTGCTGATCGTCGAGCGCCGCCTTCAACCGGGCCTGCAGCGCGGCCTGGTCGACCTGCGCATCCAGCACGAACACGCGCACGCCATGCGCAGGCACCTCGGCCTTCAGTGCGCCGGTGACCGTCTGGCTGGCGCCACCCAGCGCGTCGCGCCAGGTCCCGGCCTGCAGATAGCGGCGCACATCGACGGTGCGGGCGGTGTCGCCCTTGTTGAGCAGGACCAGGGCGGTCTGTGCGGTATCGCCCTGCTGCAGCACGCGGAAGAACACCGCTTCATCGCCCTGCAGCCGCTCGTTGACCTGCAGACCACGCTGCAGTGCGGGTGTGGCCTCACGCAGCTTGGCGATGCGCTGCAGCGGCGCATAGATCGGGCTGTTCGGCGCATCATTCACGCGCGCCTGCCCGAAGTAGGCGCGGTTGCCGGCATGCTCGGCACGGCTGCGCATGAAGCCGGTTTCCGAGCCGTAATAGATCACCGGAATGCCGCGCGCGGTGAACAACCAGTTGTGGGCGTCGATGAACCCTGCATCGCTGGCATCCAGCCGGGCCATGTCGTGGTTGTCGTAGAAACTCATCAGCTCATACGGATTGGCGTACGGCCCATCCAGCAGGTGAAGCGGCTCGGCCAGGGTCTCAAAGCCTTTCTGCTCCCTGCCGAACACGGACGACAGGGCGCCGCGCAGCGGGAAGTCGAGCACGCTGACGTTCGCGTTGGCCGGCCAGGTGTGCTCGGCGATCTTGCTGGCGTCGTAGTCGAACGCTTCGCCGAACATGAACATGCCGGGATGCTCGGCCCGGATGCGGTTGACGAAGGCATGCCACCACGGGTGTGGCAGCCAGCCGATGGTGTCGATGCGCAGCGCATCCACGCCCTGCGCGGTCCACTGCAGGTAAGCGCCGACCAGATAGTCCATCACCGCCGGGTTGTGCTCGTTGAAGTCGGACAGCTCGGCCAGGTTGCCGTCGAAGATCGAGCCGTCCTTGCCGTCGACCGGGCCAATGTTGTTGTAGAACGCATGCAGCGGGTTATGGAGCGGGTCCAGCTGCTGCGGCGGGAGGTTCTGATGGTCGGCGATCAAGCGGCCGTCCTTGTCGAAGATCTGGCCGAACTGCGGCTGCGCCACCGGCATCGTCCACGCGGGCGAGCCATGGTTGCCGACGATATCCAGCACCACCTTCAGGTCGGCGGCATGCAGGCCACGTGTGAAGGCGGCGAAGTCCAGTCCCTTGCTCGGCAGATGCTCGTCGAGCGTGTAGAAGTTGACGCCCCAGTAGCCGTGGTAGCCGGTCTTGCCGCGGTCGGTCAGCGTGCTGGTGCAGCTGATCGGCTTGCTGCCGGTGAAGGCCTGGTCCGGGTTGTCGATGATCGGGGTGATCCACACCGCGCCGAAGCCCAGGTTGCGGATGTACGCGGCATTGTCGAGCACGCCCTTGAAGTCGCCGCCGAGGTAGCCGATGTTGCCATCGACCTTGTCCGGGCAGGGCACCGGGATATCGAAGGTGGGATGCGCCCCGCCCTGGTCGCGGTGGTCGTTGGACGGATCGCCATTGACGAAGCGGTCGGTGACCACGAAGTAGACCGCCTGGCTGGCGAACGGCTCGCGCGTGCCGACATAGTCCGGGCGTTCGATGGCCAGGGCGGGGCTGGCGGACAGCGCGAATGACAGGGCCAGCGACAACGACGAATACCGGGGCATCAGACAACCTCCTGTTGGGATGGCACATACAGCACGCACAGGCCGGCCAGCAGCAGGCTGCCACCCCCGAGTGCGAGCACGTGCATCGGATCGCCGCCCAGCCAGGTGCGCAGCAGGAAGCCAAGCGCACTGGCCGCGACCAGCTGCGGGATCACGATGAAGAAATTGAACAGGCCCATGTAGATGCCCATCTTGGCCGCCGGCACGCTGTCGGACAGCAGTGCATACGGCAACGAGAGGATCGACGCCCAGGCGAAACCGACGCCGACCATCGACAGCAGCAGCCAGTGCGGATCACGGATGAACAGCATCGAGATCAACCCCAGCCCGCCCAGCCACAGGTTGACCAGGTGGCTCCAGCGCAGCCCCAGTGAGCGCACCATCAGCGGGATCAGCAGCGCGGCCAATGCCGCGAAGCCGTTGTAGGCACCGAACAGTACGCCGACCCAGTTGGCGCCCTCGTTGTAGGCGGCAGAGCCGGTATCGGTGGAACCAAAATGGGTGCCGGCGACGGCGGCGGTGGTGTAGATCCACATCGCGAACAGCGCGAACCACGAGAAGAACTGCACCCAGGCCAGGCGACGCATGGTGCGCGGCATCGCACGCAGGTCGTCGACGATGGTGGCCAGCATGTTCGCCCCCGGCACACAGCGCGCCACACCCAGCAGCACGCCGTAGGCGATGCACAGGCCAGCCAACACATACAGCATGCGGTCACCCTGCCGCGCCGCGATGGCGGCGGCCAGCACGATGCCCACCGCCACCCAGCCGCCGATCTGCGCCCACGGCGGCGGTCCTGCCACGCGCGCACTCTGGTGCACCGCGGACGGCTCGGCGTCATCGAAGCTGGCCAGCTCGGCCGGCGAGTATTCCCGGGTGCTGACCACGGTCCAGGTGATCGCCGCGAGCAGCACCGCCGCCCCGAAGTAGAACGCGTAGCGCACGGTATCGGGCACCTGCCCTGCGCCCGCCGTGTTGGCCACGCCGAGGTGGGTCAGGATGAAAGGCAGGAAGCTGGCGACGATCGCACCGATGCCGATGAAGAAGCTCTGCATCGCAAAGCCGGTCGGCCGTTGCCGGGGGGCCAGCTGATCCCCGACGAACGCGCGGAACGGCTCCATCGATACGTTGATCGAGGCATCCAGCACCCAGAGCGTGCCGGCCGCAATCCACAGCGTCGGCGAATTCGGCATCACCAGCAGAGCCAGCGTGGTCAGTACCGCACCGATCATGAAGAACGGGCGGCGGCGGCCCCAGCGCGTCCAGGTGCGGTCGGACAGGTAGCCGATCACCGGCTGCACCAGCAGGCCGGTCAGCGGCGCGGCGATCCACAGCCCAGGCACCGCATCCATCGGGGCGCCAAGGGTCTCGAAGATGCGGCTGGCATTGGCGTTCTGCAGGGCAAAGCCGAACTGGATGCCGAGGAAGCCGAAACACATGTTCCAGATCTGCCAGAACGACAGCGTCGGTTTGGGCGAACGGCTCATGGGCGCGGCTCCGGCGAGGCTGCGACCGGCATCAGGGTCAGCGCGGACACGCGGGCCTGATTGAGCACGCCCTCACTGCCGCCCTTGCCGCCGTTGTACTGCGCGAAGTGGGTCAACGCACTCATGTTGAAGCCCTCGTCCAACGTGACGCGGCAGGCGCGTGCCGGCAGCTCGAATTCAACCGCCGTGGAGTCCTGTTCGCCCACGCTGTGCGGCATCACGATGGGGCGGCGCTGCTCCGGTTGACCCTCGCATTGCAGCACCAGCGTCTTCACCGCTGCAGTCACGCCGGTGTTGATCGGGCCGTTGGGGTTGTCGTAGCGCAGGCGTGCACGCCAGCGGCCGGCGGTCGGTGCGGTCCACTGCCAGTGCGTGTCGCCGGCCAGCACCTGCTGCGGGCCGATGCAGGTCATCGGGCTGTGCAGCGATTCCAGCGCGCCCTCCCGGCGGGTCAGGCTCAGGCAGTGACTGGCACCGTCCCTGGCAATCGTGGCGACACCCCGTGTGGGCGCCAGCGTCTGGCCGTCGCGCCACAGCACGTGCCCGGCAGGCACCGTGATCTGCCAGCCTGCCGTCGTTTCACGCGGCACCGGGGCGGCCGGGGTGGCCGGGGCGAACACCGCCGAGGGACGCAGGATGGCCGGTGATGGCGTCGCGCCCGTCGCATGCAACGGCACCAGCTGCACTGTGGTGGTGCTGGCATCGCGCTGGATATCACCCGCCACCAGCAGCTCGCCGGCAAGCTGCTTCGGTCGCACCAGTACATACCGCTGTTTGCCATCGTCCAGGCGGATGCGGTCATGCGCACCGAACAGCGTCGGCACCAGCGACACCGGCAGCTTCGGCGCGATGCGGCCATCGTCTTCCACGCCGAACACCCCTTCCAGCACCATCGAGAGGTACCCAGCCACCGACCACAGCTGCCGCGGCGAATTGACTACCGGGCCGCTGAGGGCGCCTTCTTCGACATGCACGGCCAGCGTGCGCATCTCGTAGTTCTCCATGTTGGAACCGGCCAGCGCGGTGCCGCGCATCAGCGATTCGATCTCCATGGCAATGCGCGGGGCATCGTCCAACCGGCGCGCTGCCCGCAGCGAGTACGCGCTGACGAAGGGCCAGATGCCGCGGTTGTGGTAGATCGGCTGCTGCGCTTCCTGCGGCCAGACCACCGGGCTGCCACCGGCCACGGCCGGGTAATTCGCCAGCGCGCGGCGTGCGCGATCGGCCGGAAACACATCGGCCAGCACGCCCAGCGAGAGCGCGAGCAGGTCGTACTTGGCGTACGGCACCGGGTGGGCCGCCTCGCCGATGTAGCTCATGTACTGGCCAGCCTCCTCGCGCCAGAAGCGTGCGTCGATCTGGCGGGCCAGCGCATCGGCCCATTCGCCGTACGTGGTGGCGCGCGCGTCGCCGCGCTGGCGTGCCAGCTGCTCGGCCAGTCGCAGCGCCTGGTAATGCAGCACGTTGGTGGAGAGCGCGAAGGACTCGCCGATGAAGCGGACATCCTCGCGGGTCCAGTCCGGATAGGTCTGCTCGCGCCAATCCAGGAACGAAGTCTCGCCGCGATACAGGCCGATCCGCGCCTCGAACACCGCCTCGCGATCCTGTGCCAGGGTGGCCTGCAGTGCCTGCCAGACCTGCTCGGCAAAGGCCGCGTCATCCAGCAGCCCACGTGCGGCCAGGAACCACACCACGCGGTCGCTGCTGATCGGCCAACTGCCACCGGAGCCGGTGTCCTGTGCCACGAACAGACCGGCCGTATGCCCATCGCGTGCGGTGGACAGCTTGAACTGCAGCGACTGGCGCGTGCGTACGGGATCCAGACGCGACAGCGCCAGATCGGCGGCGAAGCTCACATCGCGGGTCCACACATAGGGCCAGCGCGCGCCGGTCTGGAAGCACTCGCAGTCCACGGGCTTACCGTGATTGAAGGCGGAGTCGCGGATCGCATCCACGCGGTCGGCATCCATCTCCTGCTGGGCCAGCCCGAACAGCGCATCGAACAGCACACTGCCGGTCTCGCTGCGCATCGGCTGCGCGTTGACGCGCACCTCGCCCTGCGGTGCGTGCAGACGGTAGCCACCTTCAGCGGCGGTCTCGGCACGCGCATGGCGGCCATCGAAGTCCAGGTCGGCCGCACGTGCGGTGGACCCCATCGCTGCCCCGAGGGCAACGGTCAGGCAGATCATTTTCAGCATCGAAGTGGCGAACCGGCTCGCGCCTGTTGCCTCCCTCCCCTTTGCTCGCGTTGTAGGTCCGCACCGCCTCGCGGCAATGCGCTCGCGGCCCCCTCCCAGGGTGCCTTGGGCCCATGGTAGACGGCACGCCGCAGCCTGCATCGAGCTGCATACGTATTCATGGCCAGGGCGGTCGGCAATCGTGACCGCATCGCTATAGTCCGGGGGTGTTTTCGGCCGCCTTGGGAGGGGAAATGCCGTCACTGTCGCATCCAACAAACGGGCCTTTCGCACGTTGTCGCCTGCCCCTGCTCGGCTGGATCCTCTGCGCATTCAGCGCCACCGTCTCGGCGGAACCGGTCACTGTCGCCAACGTCGAGTCGCCCGGCAAGGTACTGCGCGTGTCGCTGCAACTGGACGGCGGCAACCCCAGCTACCGGGTTGAACGTTTCGGCGAGACCGTGGTGGACAGCTCCAAGCTCGGCTTCCAGCTGCGCGATGGCCGCCTGGACCGGGATCTCGCCGTGGTGGGCCAGCAGTCGCGCAGCGTCGATGAAACCTGGGAACAGCCCTGGGGCGAGCGCCGGCTGACCCGCAATCACTTCAACGAAGTCGTCGTGCAGCTGGTCGAACGCAGCGGCGCCCAGCGCCGCCTCGATGTGGTGTTCCGGGTCTATGACGACGGCCTCGGCTTTCGATACCACTTCCCCGAGCAGCCGGGCATGCGCGAGGCGATCATCGACGATGAGCTGACCGAGTTCGCGATCGCGCCGACCTCCACCGCCTGGTGGATTCCGGCCGGTGAGCCGATTCACTACGAATATCTCTACCAGCGCACGCCGCTGGATCAGGTGCCGCTGGCACATACGCCGATGACGCTGCGCAGCCGCGATGGCCTGCATGTCGCCATCCACGAAGCCGCGCTGGTGGACTACGCCGGCATGTGGCTGCGCCGCACCGACGGCCAACGCCTGCGCGCGCAGCTGTCGCCCTCGGCCGAGGGCTGGAAAGTGCGGCGAAACCTGCCCTTCGACACCCCCTGGCGCACGCTGCAGATCAGCGACACCGCCGGCGGGCTGGTCGAATCCAGCCTGATCCTCAACCTCAACGAACCCAATGTGCTGGGCGACGTCAGCTGGGTAAAGCCTTCCAAGTACCTGGGCGTGTGGTGGTCGATGCATCTGGATGAGGAGAGCTGGGCCACCGGCCCGCGGCACGCCGCGACCACCGCCAAGACCCGACGCGTGATCGACTTCGCCGCCCGGCATGGCTTCCGTGGCGTACTGGTGGAAGGCTGGAATCCCGGCTGGAACGGTGACTGGGTCGGCAATGGTTATGCCTTCGATTTCACCCGGCCCACCGCGGACTTCGATATCGAGGCACTGTCGGCTTACGGCGCGAAGAAGGGCGTACACCTGATCGGCCACCATGAAACCGGCTGCGCGATCGAACACTACGAAGATCAGCTGGGCGCGGCGTTGGATCTGTATGCGCGGCTGGGCGTGGATGCATTCAAGAGCGGCTATGTCTGCGATGACGGCCAGGTCGACCGTCGCAACCCGGCCGGTGGGCCGCTGTGGCGCGAGTGGCACGACGGCCAGTTCATGGCCCGCCATCACCTCAAGGTGGTGCAGGAAGCAGCCAAGCGGCATATCGCGGTGAATCCGCACGAGCCGATCAAGGACACCGGCCTGCGCCGCACCTACCCGAACTGGATCACCCGCGAAGGCGCGCGTGGCATGGAGTACAACGCCTGGGGCCAACCGCCGAACCCGCCCGAGCACGAGGTCAACCTGGTGTTCACCCGGATGCTGTCCGGACCGATGGATTACACCCCCGGCATCCTGAGTCTGAAGGGCCGCGGCGGTCAGGCGATCCCCGCACGCTGGCCCGGCAGCTCGCGCTGTACGTGACGATCTACAGCCCAATCCAGATGGCGGCCGACCTGCCCGAGCACTACGAGCAGCACCGCGAAGCCTTCCGCTTCATCGAGGACGTCGCGGTGGACTGGGACGATACCCGCGTGCTCAACGGCGAGGTGGGCGACTACGTCACCATCGTGCGCAAGGACCGCCACAGCCGCGACTGGTTCCTGGGCAGCATCACCGATGAACACGGCCGCGTGCTCCCGGTCTCGCTGGGCTTCCTGGCGCCGGGTGTGCGCTACCGCGCGGAGATCTACCGCGATGGCGACGGCGCGGATTTCCGCCGCAATCCCTTCGCCTTCGTGCGCGAAACGCGCGAGGTCACCAGCGCCGATGCGCTGACGCTGGTGCTTGCACCGGGCGGCGGCCAGGCGATCCGCTTTACCCCGTTGTAAGTCGCTCAGCCAGCGCCGCGTGCGTGGATGCGGCGTGCCGACCAACGGTCGGCACCTACCGGGCGCGTGTACGCCGGTGCGGCTGTAATAACGCACCTGTAATCGCTTCCAACGCTGCAAACGTCATTGAATACGTATGCAGGGTGATTCCCACAGCCGATGCGCTGCCTACCATAGCCACGCAGTCAACGGCCACCGCGCCATGACGCTCCCGGGTCCTCCGGGCAACCAAAAAAACGATTGGCAACATTGCCTGGGAGGGGAAAATGTTGAACCGCAAGCGCAGCGCGCTGAGTCTCGCGCTGGCCGTCGCCCTGACGCCGTTGATGGCGTCGGCGCAGACCGCCGAACCCAGTACCACCACTGCACGGACCGGCACCGCGGCGACCAATCTGGACACCGTCCAGGTCACCGGCATCCGCCGCGGCATCGAGAACGCGATCGCGATCAAGCAGGACGCGACCTCGGTGGTCGAAGCGATTTCGGCCGAGGACATCGGCAAGCTGCCCGACGTGAGCATCGCCGAATCGCTGGGCCGCCTGCCCGGTCTGGCCGCCCAGCGGGTGGCCGGGCGTGCCCAGGTGATCAGCGTGCGCGGCCTGTCGCCCGACTTTGCCACCACGCTGCTCAATGGACGCGAAGTGGTCAGCACCGGTGACAACCGCAGCGTCGAGTTCGATCAGTACCCTTCGGAGCTGGTCAACGGCGTGACCGTGTACAAGACCCCGGACGCCGCCCTGGTCGGCCAGGGCCTGTCGGGCACCATCGACATGCAGACCGTGCGCCCGCTGAGCTTCGCCGAGCGCGTGATCGCGATCAGCGGCCGCTACCAGAAGAGCTCGCTGGGCAAGGCCGCCAATGTCGATCCGTACGGCAACCGCTTCAGCGCCAGCTACATCGACCAGTTCCTCGACAACACCTTGGGCATCTCGATCGGCTACGCGCACAGCGACATGTCCATCCAGGAGAACCAGGTCGGGCTGTACGAACCGTGGACCACCGAGCAGACCGACCAGGGCAACCGCCCCGGCCTGGCCCCGGGCACGGTGTTCTCCGACGGCATCAAGGCGCTGCGCCGCACCGGTAACAACGAGCGCGACGGCGTGATGGCCACCGTCCAGTTCCGCCCGTCGAACGTGTGGACCAGCACCCTGGATGCGTTCCACACCGAAGCCGAGCAGATCGATACCGCCAACCAGTTCGAGGTCAACCTCAGCAACTACAACGGCGGCTATACCCCGGGCCTGCTGATCACCAACCCGCAGATCAACGCCGATGGCACCTTCGCCGGCGGCGTGGCGACCGGCGTGTATCCGCTGGTGCGCGGCATGTACAACAAGCGCAAGGACAAGATCGACGCGTTCGGCTGGAACAACGAGTTCAACTTCGAGCGGGTCAAGGTTGTCGCCGATGTGAACTACTCCAAGGCCACGCGCAACGAACTGAACCTGGAGAACAACCTGCAGCTCACGCCGATGCCGCAGCTGGATTCGGTCGGGGTGGTGGTCAAGCCGGAGGGGTTCTCGCAGATCAGCCCGGGGCTGGACTATTCCAACCCGGACGCGCTGTTCCTGACCAACACCATCTACGGCTCCGGCTACGGCAAGGTGCCGATGGTCGAAGACCGCCTGAAGGGCGCCCGCCTGCAGGCCACCTTTGCGATGCCCGATTCGCTGCCGTGGTTCTCCGATGTGGACGTGGGCGTGAACTACGCCGACCGCCGCAAGGACAAGACCCAGGCCGAGGGCAACATCCTGCTCGGCGACCAGGGCGATGCCCACATCGCCGGTGACCTGCAGTACGCACCGGTCAACCTGGGCTTCGCCGGCATCGGCTACATCCCCGCCTGGAACGTCCCGGCCGCGGTGGACCGCTACATGGTCTTCAACCCGGTCACCAACCTGGACTACCTGATTCCCAAGGCCTGGACGGTGCAGGAAAAGACCAGCACCGCCTGGATCCGCGCCAACATCAACACCGACCTGGGCGAGGTGGGCCTGCGCGGCAACATCGGCGTGCAGATGGTGCGCACCGACCAGAGCTCGCAGTCCAACTACTTCGACCGCTCGCGTCCGGACGGCCAGAACATCCTGCCGATCGATGACGGCAAGACCTACACCGATTGGCTGCCGAGCTTGAACCTGGCCTTCATGTTCCCGCACCAGCAGACGCTGCGTTTCGCCGTGGCCAAGCAGGTGGCACGCCCGCGCGTGGACCAGATGCGCGCCGGCCTGGAGTTCGGCGTGGACACCGCCACCGGCAAGCCCGGCGGCAGCGGCGGCAACCCGCTGCTGGATCCGTGGCGCGCCAATGCGATCGATCTGTCCTACGAAAAGTACTTCGGTGAAAAGGCGTATGTGGCGGCTGCGGTGTTCTTCAAGGATCTCAAGTCCTACGTCTACACGCAGTCGCGCGATGACTACGACTTCAGCGATCTGCTGGCCAGCTACGTACCGCCGCCGGGCATGATCGTGCCGGTGCTGCCGACCGGCACCTTCTCGGCCCCTCAGAACGGCCAGGGTGGCAAGCTCAAGGGCCTGGAGCTGACCGCCTCGTTCCCGCTGGAGATGCTGACCGAGACCTTGCGTGGCTTCGGCGTGCAGGCCAGTGCGACGTTCAACGACAGCGACATCAAGATCCTGGATCCGGAAAGCGCGTCCAGCGTGGGCAGCGATCCGATCAGCCTGCCCGGCCTGTCCGAGCGCGTGTACAACTTCACGGCGTACTACGAGCGCAGTGGGTTCGAGGCCCGCGTGAGCCAACGCCGCCGTTCGGATTTCATCGGTGAGATCGGCAACTTCAACGGCAACCGGACGCTGCGGTATGTGGTCGGTGAGAACGTGACGGATGCGCAGGTCAGCTACACCTTCGCGGACAGCAGCAGTCTGCATGGGCTGACGCTGTTGCTGCAGGGAAGCAATCTGACCAACGAGCCGTATCGCACCTACGCTGGCACGAAGGATCGACCGCTGGAGTACGTGGAGTGGGGCCGCACGTACATGCTGGGTGTGAACTACAAGTTCTGATTGAGCTTGCTTCAGCGACGTAATGGCAACATCGAAGAACCCGCTGCTTGTGCAGCGGGTTTTTTTGTTGGCTTTTCTCTGCCCCTGAAGAGCGTCAGCGCCGGCTGTCATTGGCCTGGTCGGGGCTGTGTGGGTTCGCGGGACGCGCCGTAAACCCATCCATGGGGGCTCGTGAGCCGCATCCATGCGGCACAACGGTCCCGCCAAGCCACACACCCCCGCCCTTCGACAGGTGGTTGGTTGCCATGGCAGTGCAGTGCGAAGCGAAGCAACGCAACGCGACGCGACGCGGCGGAGGATCGAACGCGGTATCTGCGGTTAGGGCCAGCTCGAGCAGTTCCGCCGCCTCGACACTTTTGACCGTGCCGACCACGTCGAACGCCCCGATTGCCCTGACCGCCCGGACTGTTCCGCTCCCACCGACCAGACCGATCAACCCGATCATCTCGACCGCGCTGGCCGATCCGACCATTGCGCATGCTTCAGCTGCTAGCGTCGCTTTTCCCTTGCGCACCAGCCCATTGTCAAAGGGCGGGCACGGGTGGGTTGGCGGGACCATGAGCGCCATGGATGGCGCGACATGAGCCTACACGGACGTACTTGCGGTGGCGCGGGGGCCCCCCACCCCACCCGGGCCCGCCCAAACCAGCACAAGCGCAGCCCAACGCGCCGTTGCCGTTGCTGTGGCCCAACGCACGAACGCAAGACAAAAAAAGGGCGAGGCACCCGGCCCCGCCCTCTCAATACCACCGGAAACCCACTCAGCCGCGTCGCGCGCAAAACATCGACTGCGCCGGCAACACCAACTCACCACCGACCACCTCGCCGACATCCGGACCCGGCACATGCATCGCCTGCCAATCACCCACCGGCAGCGCAACCCGAGCCGTCCCGGCCGACAGATTGAACGCCAACAGCAACGTCTCCTCCCCGTGCACCCGCTCGAACATCAACACCGGCTCGGCGCACTCGAGGAAACGAATATCCCCCACCAACAGCGTCGGCATCGTCCGCCGCCATGCCAGGAACTGACGGAACGCGTTCAACACCGAATGCGGATCCTGTTCCTGCGTCGCCACCGACGCGGCCTGATGCTCCGCCGGAATCGGCAGCCACGGCTCGCCCGTCGTGAAGCCCGCCTTCGGCGCATCCAGCCACGGCATCGGCGTACGGCAACCGTCGCGGCCCTTGAAGTTCGGCCAGAACGTAATGCCGTACGGGTCCTGCAGCGCCTCGAACGGCACGTCCGCCTCGCCCAACCCCAGTTCCTCGCCCTGGTACAGGCAGATCGAACCGCGCAGCGAGCACAGCATGGCCACCAGCATCCGCGCCAGGCGCGGTTGGGCCGGATGGCCACCCCAGCGCGTCACCGCACGCTCCACATCGTGGTTGGAGATCGCCCAGCACGGCCAGCCTTCGGTCATGGTGGCTTCCAGCCGTGACACGGTGTCGCGGATGTAACCGGCGCTGAAATCCTTCACCAGCAGCTCGAAGCTGTAGCCCATGTGCAGGCGGCCCGGGGCGGTGTACTCGGCCGTGGTCGCCAGCGAATCTTCCGCGGAGATCTCGCCCAGGCTGACCGAGCCCGGGTACGCGTCCAGCAGCACGCGCAGCCGCTCGATGAAGCCGATGTTCTCCGGCTGGGTGTTGTTGTAGTAGTGGTACTGATAGGCGTACGGATTGTCCGCGCTGAAGCCACGGCCGAGGCGCTTTTCCAGCGGCTTGGCCGGGTTGTCACGCAGTTGTGCGTCGTGGAAACAGAAGTTGATCGAATCCAGGCGGAAGCCATCCACGCCACGGTCGAGCCAGAACCGCACGTAATCCAACGTGGCCTGCTGCACCGCCGGATTGTGGAAGTTCAGGTCGGGCTGGTCGGCCAGGAAGTTGTGCAGGAAATACTGCTCGCGGCGCGGCTCCCACTGCCAGGCCACGCCGCCGAAGATCGACATCCAGTTGTTGGGCGGGGTGCCGTCCTCGCGTGGATCGGCCCACACGTACCAGTCCGCCTTGGGATTGGTGCGGTCCTGCCGGCTCTCCTGGAACCAGGCATGGTCGATCGAGGTATGGCTGAACACCTGGTCGATCATCACCTTCAAACCCAGCGCGTGCGCCTTGGCGAGCAACTGGTCAAAATCGGCGAGCGTGCCGAACAACGGATCGACGTCGCGGTGGTCGGCGATGTCATAGCCGAAGTCGGCCATCGGCGATTTGAAGAACGGCGACACCCAGATCGCGTCGACGCCGAGCGCGGCGACATAGTCCAGGCGCTCGATGATGCCGGGCAGGTCGCCCACGCCATCGCCGTTGGCGTCCAGGAAACTGCGCGGGTAGATCTGATAGATGACGGCACCGCGCCACCATGGAGACTGCGACATTGGGGCCCCCCTTCGGGCTTCCACGGCACCCGCGAGGGGGCCAGAAACGAACCCGACAAGCTTAGCGGGGTGCCTCCAGCGGTGGGGTCGCATGCATACGTATTCACGCCGGATCGCGGTGCGCGGGGCGTTCCGGGCCTCCGGTCAGGCGGCGGCTCGCCCGGCATATGGCCGGGGGCCGGCGGCCAAGGTCGGCACGATCCGGCGCCCTGCCCCGCGCCTTGATCGGGCCGCCGGCGCGTCTTCGCAGGCGGAATACGAGCGCACCGCCTATAATTCCGCCCAAGCCTGAAAGTCAGACCGCATGACCATCACCGAAGACACCCGCCCCGCGCTGGGCCTGCCCCAGATCCAGACGCTCGCCGCGCCCGACATGGACGCCGTCGATGCGCTGATTCGTCGCCGACTGTCCTCGGATGTCGTGCTGATCAACCAGATCGCCGACCACATCATCTCGGCCGGCGGCAAGCGCCTGCGCCCGATGCTGGTGATGCTGGCTGGCCACGCGGTCGGCCAGGCCGGCCCGGAACACCACCAGCTGGCGGCCATCATCGAGTTCATCCACACCTCGACCCTGCTGCATGACGACGTGGTGGACGAATCCAGCCTGCGGCGTGGCCGCAGCACCGCCAATGCGCTGTGGGGCAATGCCCCGAGCGTGCTGGTAGGCGATTTCCTGTACTCGCGCAGCTTCCAGCTGATGGTCGAACTGGACCGCATGCCGGTCATGCGCATCCTGGCCGACACCACCAACCGGATCGCCGAGGGTGAGGTACTGCAGCTGCTGCATGTCCACAACCCGGATACGGACGAAGCCGCTTACCTGCGCGTGATCGAGCGCAAGACCGCGGTGCTGTTCGCTGCCGGCACCCGTCTGGGCGCGCTGGCCAGCGGCGTGGACGAAGCCACCCAGCAGGCGCTGTACGACTACGGCATGAACCTGGGCTACGCCTTCCAGATCGCCGATGACGTGCTGGACTACTCGGCCAATGCCGATGAGCTGGGCAAGAACCTGGGCGACGATCTTGCCGAGGGCAAGGCCACCCTGCCGCTGATCCACGCGATGGCGCATTCCGATGCGACCACCCGTGACCGCCTGCGCGAGATCGTGCAGAACGGTGACGCCGAGGCGATGCCGGAGGTGCTGGCGGCCATCCACGCCACCGGCGGGCTGGAGTACAGCCGCGCCCGTGCCGAGGAATACGCCGATGCCGCCGAGCGTGCGCTCGACGGCCTGGCCGACAACGATGCCGTGGCCGCGCTTCGCGGGCTGGCCCGTTACGCGGTGCAGCGCTCGCATTGATCGGAAAGCGTGCCGACCAACGGTTGGCACCTACCGGCGTGTCGTCTCGAACCGCTCCTCGAAGAACTCATCCAGCGCCTTCCACGCGCGCTTGGCCGCGCGCTCGTTGTACTGGCACCCCGGCGGACTGTTCGCATCCGACTCGGCAAAGCAGTGCACCGCCCCGCTGTAGTTGGTGAACGCCCAATCGACCTGGGCGGCGTTCATTTCCTGCTCGAAGCTGGCGATGTCGTCCTTGCTCACGCTCTTGTCGTCGGCGCCATTGAGCACCAGCACGGAGGGATGGGTGCCACCGGCCTTGGCCGGCAGCGGCGAGCCCAGCCCACCGTGCAGGCTGACCACACCGGCCAGCGGTGCGCCGGCGCGCGCCATCTCCAGCACCGTGGTGCCGCCGAAGCAGAACCCGACCGCGCCGATCCGGCTGGCATCCAGCGGTGCCTTGCCGGCCTGCGCCTTCAACACCTCGATCGCCTTGAGCGCACGCGCCCGCAGCACCGGACGGTCATTGCGCAGCTTGGTCGCCACCGGACCGGCCTCGGCATCGGTCTTCGGACGCACACCCTTGCCGTACACATCGGCCACCAGCACCACATAGTCATCGCCGGCCAGCTGCTTGGCCTTGGCGATGGCCGAATCGTTGACCCCCTTCCAGTTGGGCACCATCACCAGGCCCGGGCGTTTGTCGTTGTCGCTGTCGTCGTAGACCAGCACCCCGCTGAAGGTGGTGCCGTCCTGGGTCCACTCCACCGGCTTGGCCTGCATCGCCGCCAGCGCGGGCAGCGCCGTCATGCCCAACAGCACCGCCGCACCCCACCGCCATTGCCTGTTCATGCGTCTGCTCCCGACAGAAAGAGCCCCGAGTGTATGACGGCCGGTTGACGAGACCGTGTAGAAGCGCCGGCGCGACGTGCAACCCCGTGAATGAACTACCTCCGTCCCTGTTATGGCAGGCTGGCCGCCCCCTTTGCATGGAACCCCGCATGAGCCTTGTCGATCGTTTCCTTTCCGGCCTGGTGCCGCGCCTGCCCCACGACGATGCGCGGATGTGGGCCTGGGTCGAGGGCGCCAGCACGGCCGATCTGCAGCGCCTGCGCGAGCGCTGGCCGCAGGTGCCCGAGAGCCTGGTGGCGCTGCTGGGGCGGGTCGATGGCACGCATTTCCGCCCCTACCCGGGTGGCGAGGCGGTGGTGCTGATGCTGGGCTCGGATGTCGAGGAGGGGCATTACCCCTACTACCTGCGTTCGGTGGACCAGATATTCGAGGACAGCGCGCAGTGGGATGACAGCATCCGCTCGATCTACGAGGAATGGCTGGAGGA
Organism: Stenotrophomonas sp. TWI273; assembly: GCF_039674765.1. Lineage (NCBI taxonomy): Bacteria > Pseudomonadati > Pseudomonadota > Gammaproteobacteria > Lysobacterales > Lysobacteraceae > Stenotrophomonas > Stenotrophomonas sp. TWI273. Next base: position 38,480 of record NZ_JBDJOA010000013.1, on the reverse strand, counting down.
AGACCCCGAGATCCTCGGCGAGGGCATCGATGCGGATCTGCCGATGGGCAAGCGCCTGTGCTTCTCGCACTGCATGAACAACGGCGGCACGTCGATGCTGTACCTGGATTTCGACCCCGCGCCGGGCGGCACGGTCGGCCAGGTGGTGCGCTACCTGCACGACCCGGACAGCTATGCCGTGATCGCACCGGGTTTCGATGCGTACCTGCAGCAGCTCATCGACGGGGATTACGCGTTCATCGATGAGGAAGAAGCCTGATTGCAGGATCCCACGCAGCCGACCAACGGTCGGCTCTACCGTGGCACGTTATGCGATCCCGATGCCCGGGATCGCCGTGATCGCATCGGGATCAAACCCCGCCAGTTCGGCGAAGTGCCGGCCACGCGCGACGTAGTCGCGGTACACGCCGTAGCTCGGCGCACCCGGCGACAGCAGCACCACCCCGCCCTGCCCGCCGAGCGCGGCCTGCGCCAGCCGCATGGCGTCGGGCAGATCGGTAGCGGCATGCAGACCGAAACGGCCGGCATCGGCCAGCGGCTGCAGCAGCGCGTGGATACGCGGGCCGTTGGCGCCCATGGTGACGATCTCCACCGGCGGCACGTCGTGGGCCATGTGCGCGACGAAGTCGTGCCAGTCCACGCCACGATCATGGCCGCCCACCAGCAGCGCGATGCGGCGACCGGCGAAGCATTCCAGCGCCGCCAGGCTTGCGTGCGGCGTGGTGCTGATCGAATCGTTGACGAAGGTGATCCCCTCGCGCGCACCGATGGTCTGCAGGCGGTTGGGGAGCGGGCGGAAGGCCTGCACCGCCGGGGCCAGGGCCACCGCGTCCAGGCCCAGCGCCTCGATCGCCGCCAGCACCGCGCACAGGTTGCCGCGGTTGTGTCGGCCGGGCAGCGGCGTGTGTGAGGTGTCGAACACGGCCTGCTCGCCGCGATGCACGACATCGCCGCGCATATGCCAGCCCAGCGGCTGGTTGAACCAGATGACCTCGCTCTCCGGCAGCGACAACGCTGCCAGGTGCGGGTCGGCCGAATTGAGCACCGCGATCCGCGGCGCGGCCCCGGTGACCAGCTGCAGCTTGTCGTCGATGTAGCGTGCTTCGCTGCCGTGCCAATCCAGGTGCTCGGGGAACAGGTTCAGCACGATGGCGACCTGCGGGTGCGCGCCACTGCGCGCAACCTCGCCGGTCTGGTAGCTGGAGAGCTCCACCGCCCAGTACTGCGGCACCGGCTGCGGGTCGAGCACTTCCAGCAGCGGCAGGCCGATGTTGCCGATCAGCCCGGTGCGCGCGCCCGAGGCGCGCAGCAGATGCGCCAGCAGCGCGGTGGTGGTGCTCTTGCCCTTGGTGCCGGTCACGCACACGGTATCGTGCACGATGCCGTCGGCGGCGGCCTGTTCGGCGAACCACAGCGAGGTACCGCCGATGAACTGCGTGCCCTGCGCCGTGGCGTGCAACGCAGCGTCGCCATACGGGCTGATGCCCGGCGACTTGATCACCACCTCGAACGCGGCCAGCGCCTCGCCGGTGACATCCGAACGGACCGTCAGCGCGCCGTGGGTTTCCTCGCGCGCACCGGTGGCCTCGGCCTCCGGGCAGAACAGGGTCAGCGGCAGCGACGGCAGCCGCTGCTGCAGGACGCGAAACGCGGCGCGTCCCTCACGTCCCCATCCCCACAATGCAACGCGTTTGCCATCAAGCTGCGAAATTCGCACGCAGACGCTCCCAGATCGCCGGCGGAATGCGGTGCTCGCCTTCCAGTGCCAGCAGCGGTTCGATCTGCAGTTCAGTAGCGTCCAGCTGCGGGCGGATCTCGTGGACGAAGCGCTTCACCAATGCGTCTTCATTCCACTCCGGGCGCGCGGCCAGGGTCGCCATCGCGGCGCGCGATTCGCGGCCTTCGCCCACGCACTCGAACGGCTTGTGGTCCTGGAATTCCAGCAGCGCATCGAAGCCCGGGGCCTGCTCGATATCGTCGAGCAGGTTGCGGCCGAAGATGCCGACCAGGCGCATCTTGGGCATGAACGGGGCCAGCGCCAGGAACACGAAGTGGCACTTCGGGCAGACGCCGCACCAGCGGTTCACCGGGCGCTCGCCCAGGATGTGGAAATTGCGGTTGCAGCTGGAGAAATGCGCGTCGTAGCCATCGCGCTTGGCGAACTGACGCGCCACCGCCAGCTCCGAGAGCGGGCGCAGCAGCGAGTAGTAATGCAGGTCTGCGGCGACATGCTGCTCCAGGTGCTCACCGAAGGCCTGCTCGAACGCCCAGCCCTTCGACCACTGGTGATTGACCTCGCCGGTGCCCGGAATCTGGCTGCCATAGCTGGCCGAGCGCTCGTTGGAGAACACCACCTGGTCCACGCCCTGCAGCAGCGCGGCCAGCACCAGGATCGCCGAGTTCACCGCGGTGACCGGGATATGGCCGTTCCAGGCACCCTGGCGGTTGAGCTCGAACAGCTCCGGGGCCAGCGTGCGGCCGATGTTGAGGATCGGCAGGCCGGTGCGCTCGGCGCAGGCACGGATCAGCTGCGAGCCGCCGATCCACGTGACCGTTTCGGCGATGCCCAGGCTGCGCAGCGCTTCGATGCTGACCAGCGAATCCTTGCCGCCGCCGATGGCGACCAGCGCGTGTTCGCGCAGGCCCAGCACCGGTGCGGTGAAGGCCTCGCCCTCCACCGGCAGGCGGAAGCGGCCACGCAGGTTCAGGCCATTGCGGTAGGCGAATTCGCCCAGACCGTTGAGGTACACCGTCTCGACCAGCGCAGCGGTGGCCGCATCGATCGTGTAGCTGTCGATACGCACCTGTTCGGGCACGCCGGCCTTGTAGTAGCTCACGCCGGCCATCAGGTGCAGCAGGCGCAGGGCGCGCTGCACTGCCTCGGCGCGGTCACCCTCGAGCGCGAACGGCGCGCCCGGAATGGTCACCGTCTCGATCAATTCCGGGCCGTCATCGAAGGCGTAGACCAGCTGCGCCACGCCGGTGTCCGCGGCGAAGTCGCAGCGGACGAAGCGGAAAACGGCAACCTGGTGTTTATCAAAAGCAGTCATGGTGTATCCGGTTTGGAAGGCGGCAGGCAGCGGTCAAGGACCATCATCGATGACGTCCTCGCGCGGCATCTCGCGCTGGTTGTAAGTGTTGGCCATGACGTAGCCATACGCGCCGGCGTCGGCGATCAGCATCACATCGTCCGGCGCGGTCGAGGCCGGCAGGCGGCGGCGCTTGCCGAACACATCGCTGGATTCGCAGATCGGGCCGACCACATCGAACATCGCTTCGGAGTAGCCGCTCAGGCGGCTGAGGTTCTCGATGTCATGCCAGGCGTCGTACAGCGCCGGACGCATCAGCGTGTTCATGCCTGCATCCAGGCCGACGCGGCGGATGCCATCCTTCTCCACCACCTGGGTGGCCCGCGCCAGCAGCACGCCGGACTCGGCCACCAGGTAGCGACCCGGTTCGATCGCCAGGCGGAACGCCGGGTGCACGGCCTTCACTTCGGCCAGGCCGATCGCCCAGGCCTCCAGATCGAACGGCTCGTCGTCGGCGCTGTACGGGATCGGCAGGCCACCGCCGATATCGATGGTCTCGATGCTGCCGATGCGGCGGGCGAACCCAGCCAGTTCATCGCACATCAGGCGCCAGTGCTGCGCGGTTTCCACGCCGCTGCCCAGGTGCGCATGCAGGCCGACCACGCGGGTGCCCAGCTCGCCGGCAATGCGCACAAACTCATCCACGCGGGCGATCGGCAGGCCGAACTTGGAGTCCTTGCCGCCGGTGCGGACCTTGGCATGGTGGCCTTCGCCACGGCCCAGGTCCACGCGCAGCCACAGCTCGCGGTTGCTGAACAGTTCCGGCCAGCGCTGCAGGGCTTCCACGTTGTCCAGGGTAACGGTCACGCCCAGCGCGAACGCGGCATCGTACTCGGCATGCGGCGCGAAGCTGGGGGTGAACAGCACGCGCTTGGGCGACAGCGTCGGCAGCGTGTTGAACACGTGCTTGAGCTCGCCGTGCGACACGCACTCCAGGCCGAAGCCTTCCTGCTCCAGCACCTCCAGGATGGCCGGGTGCGAGTTGGCCTTGATCGCGTAGTAGCGCTGGTCGATCGCCTTGATCGCGTTCAGCGCGCGCGCACGCGCCCGTACCGTCGGCAGGTTGTAGACGTAGCGCGGCGTACCGGCCTGGGCAAGCGTCAGCAGGTGCTCGCGCTGGCCCCGCCACCAGGCGGTTTCGCGCGGGCGGATGGTGCCGGCGATTTCGCGCCAGCGCGGGCCGAACACTTCGCCCTCTTCCACCGGCATCGCGCCGCTGTCGATCAGCTCGGCGTGCAGGATCGGCAGCAGGCCGTCCGCGTCCGCTTCGTCGATGACGAAGGTCAGGTTCAAGTCGTTGGAAGACTGCGAAATCATGTGCACACGTTCGCGGCCGAAGGTGGCCCACACGTCCGAGAGCTTGTGCAGCATCGAGCGCATGCCGCGGCCGACCAGGGTGATCGCCGCGCACGGCACGATGATCTTGACCTTGCAGATCTGCGACAGATCGGCCGACAGCGCGGCCAGCACATCGGTGCTGACCAGGTTTTCGGACGGGTCCAGCGAGACGGTCACGTTGGTTTCGGCCGAACCGATCAGGTCCACGGAGAGGCCATGCTTCTTGAACAGCCCGAACACGTCGGCCAGGAAGCCGACCTGCTGCCACATGCCGATGCCTTCCATCGAGACCAGCACGATGCCGTTGCGGCGGCTGATCGCCTTTACGCCCGGCACCGCCGCGGCATTGCCGTCGATGCTGGTGCCCGGCAGCTCGGGGCGCTCGGTATCCAGGATCGCCATCGGCACGCCGGCATCGCGGCACGGCTTGATCGAACGCGGGTGCAGCACCTTGGCGCCGGTCGTCGCGATTTCCTGTGCTTCGTAATAGTCCAATCGGGTCAGCAGGCGCGCGTCAGGCACGTCCTTCGGGTTGGCGCTGAACATGCCCGGCACATCCGTCCAGATCTCCACGCGGCTGGCACCGAGCAGCGCACCGAAGTACGCCGCCGAGGTATCCGAACCGCCGCGACCGAGGATGGCGGTGCCGCCATCGGCGTGGCGGGAGATGAAGCCCTGGGTGATCAGCATGCGGGTCGGCTGGGCGCGGAAACGCGTGGCCCAATCGGCCTCGGCACGCCACTGACAGTTCACCGACAGGCGCTGCGACCACTCGCTCTGGCTGGGCTGCGGCGGCAGCGCATCGAGCCACTCGCGCGCGTCCATCCAGCCGAAATCCAGGCCACTGGCGCGCAGGTAGGCCGCACCGACGGTGGAGGACAGCAGTTCGCCCTGGCCCAGCACCTCGGCCTGCCACTCCAGCGGCCGACCGGCGGCACGCGGATCGTCCAGCAGCCCGGCCAGCGCGTCCAGACGCACGTCCAGCGCGGTGGCGTCCAGCTCCAGCTCGGTCAGGAATTCGCGGTGGCGCGCGACCAGCGCGGCGATACGGTCGCGGCTGTCGGCGGCGCCATCGGCGATCGCGGTGAGTTCATTGGTCACCCCGGACAGCGCCGATACCACCACCAGCACGCGCGAGCCCGTTTCTTCCGCCCGTTTTTTCGCCAGTTTGCCGATGGTGTCCCAGCGGTGACGACGCGACACGGAGGTGCCGCCGAACTTCAGTACGATCCAGCGATCGACAAGGGGGGAAGCTGACATGGAGGTGGAGGTTTGGGTAGTGAGGGGGATCGCCCGGCACGCCGGGCCGAACCCCCGATTCTATGCCAAGCCTGCCCGTTGCAGGGCCAGGGCGGCCCAGGTCGGGTGGATTTGTCCCCGGACCGGTGCGCAGGCCGCCACACAGGGCCCGGAACAAGGCCCCGGTTGGTAAGCTGCCCGCCCGTTTTTCGTTGAGCGCCCCGCCATGACCTCCCGTCGTTTCCTGCAGCTGGATGTGTTCTCGCCCTACCCCGGCGCCGGCAACCCGCTGGCCGTCGTGCTCGATGCACAGGGCCTGGACGAGACGGCGATGCAGGCCATCGCCCGCTGGACCCGGCTGCCGGAGACCACCTTCGTGTTCCCGCCTGCAGCCCCGGGCGCGAGCTACGGCATCCGCATGTTCAGCCCGCAGAAGGAAGTCCCGTTCGCCGGCCACCCCAGCGTGGGCACCGCGCATGCCGTGCTGGAGCTGGGCGTGGCCGCACCGGTCGAGGGCATGCTGGTCCAGGACGGCATCGCCGGGGCCCTGCCGCTACGCGTGGACGGCAGCGGTGAGGCCCGCACCATCGCGATCCGTACCCCGCGCGCCGCGGTGGCCGAAGTGACCACGGCCGCCGACCCGCGCCTGCAGGCCGCGCTGGCGGGCTGGCCGCTGGGCCATCTGCCGCCGGCGCGCATGGCCGGTGGCCGCAGCTGGTGGGTGGTCGAACTCGCTGACGAGGCCGCCCTGCGCGCGCTCACCCCGGATTGGCATGCCGTGGCGACCTTGGCCGAGGCCACCGACAGCATGGGGGTCTTCGCCTATGCACGCAGCCAGGGCCAGGCGTGGGATCTTGCGGTGCGTGCGTTCGTCGGCAACGGTCGCCGCTTTGAAGATGCCGCCTCCGGTGCGGCCAATGCGGTGCTGGCTGCCTGGCTGGACAGCCGCGACGCGCTGCCTGGCACCGCGCACGGCTATGTGGTCAGCCAGGGTCGCGAAGTGGGCCACGATGCGCGCCTGACCCTGCGCATCGATGACCATGGCGATGTCTGGTCCGGTGGCCAGGTGCAGACCGTCATCCGCGGCACGCTGGACTGGTGATCCCGGCGGCGGCGCGTCAACGCGCCGCGTCGTACACCGGTGCGCCATCGACCCAGGTCGAGCGCACCTGCAGGTCCGCCAGTTCGGTAGGCGCGATGCTGAGCGGATCGCGATCGAGCACGACGAAATCCGCGCGCAGGCCGGGCTGCAACCGGCCGACCTGGGCCTCGTCATGGCCTGCCCACGCGGCGTCGGCAGTGAACCCCCGCAGCGCTTCGGCCGCGGTCAGGCGCTGATCGGGCTGCCAGCCCGCCGGCGGTTGGCCGGCACGGTCCTGGCGGGTGACCGCGGCATACAGGCCCAGGCGGGGATCCACCTGTTCCACCGGGAAATCCGAACCAAGCGCAAGACGGGCACCGGAGCCCAGCATCCGCCGCCACGCATAGGCCCCGAGGATGCGCTCGGGACCGACCCGATCCTGCGCCCAGCCCATGTCCGAGGTGGCGTGGGCAGGTTGCATCGAGGCGATCACGCCGAGGTGGGCAAAGCGCGGAATGTCCTCCAGCGCCACCACCTGCGCATGCTCGATCCGCCAGCGATGGTCGCTGCCACGGCGCTCGCCCAGCACCCTGGCATAGGTATCCAGTGCGATCCGGTTGCCACGATCCCCGATCGCATGGGTGGCGACCTGGACATGACAGCTATCGGCTTTGCGCACCGCCGTTTCGAAATCGGCCGGCGAGGTCACCAGCAGCCCACGGTTGTGCGGATCGTCGCTGTAATCGGCCAGCAGCGCGGCACCGCGGCTGCCCAGCGCGCCGTCCATGAAGAGCTTGACCCCGCGCATTTCCAGGCGGCCACCGGCATGCTGGTACGCGCCCTGCGCACACAGATCCGCGAGGGCATCGCCATTGCCATCGGCATACGCATCGATGCGCAGCGGCAGCGCGCCGGCATCGGCGAAGCGGCGCATCAGGGCCAGATCGGCGCGCGATACGCCCATGTCGTGCACACCGGTCAGGCCTTGGCTGACCGCTTTATCCAGTGCGCGGGTCAGCATCTGCTCGCGGGCGGCGTCGCTGGGCGTTGGGATCGCCGCCTGCACCAGGCTCATCGCTTCATCGATGAACACCCCGCTCGGCTGCCCCTTGGCATCGCGCACGATGCGCCCACCGGCCGGCTGCCAGTTGCCCTTCAACGCGCGTTGGCCCGGCTGCCGTGCGACCGCGCGCAGTGCCGCACTGTTGCCCCAGCCCGCGTGACCATCGATGCGACCCAGCCAGACCGGCCGGTCCGGGAACGCCGCGTCGAGATCGGCCACCGTCGGGAACCGTTTGTCCGGCCACCGGTTCTGGTCCCAGCCGCTGCCCAGCAGCCAGCCCTCGGGATTGTCGGCCGCAAAGCGCTGCAGGCGCGCCACGATGTCCTGGGTGCCGGTCGCGCCGGTCAGGTCGGCCTGCATCAGGGTGCCACCCAGGAACATCAGGTGTGCATGCGCATCGATCAGCCCCGGGATCACGGTGGCTTGGCCGACGTCGGTCAGCGCTGCCAGCGGATACAGCGTCAACAGTGCCTGGCGATCACCGACGGCGAGCACGCGCCCGGTGCCGGTATCCCACGCCAGCGCGGTGGCGGCGGGCGTGTCGGGATCCCCGGTATGGATGGTCGCGGCGGTCAGCAGGCGCACATCGGCCTGCGCGGTGCCGGCCAGCAGGCAGGCCATCAGGGCGGCAAAAGCGGTCGGACGCATGCAGATACCCCACAACAGGAAAGCGGCGACTATGCGGCCGCCGCTTTCCCATCACAATCTGCTGTGCACCAATGGCGGGCGCGGATCAGCCGGCCAACTCGGCCTCAAGGCTGATCGGTACCGCACTCAGCGCCTTGGACACCGGACAGTTCTGCTTGGCGTCATCGGCGATGGCACGGAACTGGGTGGCCTCGATGTTCGGCACTACGGCCTTCACCTTCAACGTGATCTGCGACAGCTGGGGGCCCCCCTCCATCGAGAGGTCCACCTTGGCTTCGGTATCCAGCGAGGTCGGCACGAAACCGGCCTCGGTGAGCTTGGCCGACAGCGCCATCGTGAAGCAGCCGGCGTGTGCGGCGGCGATCAGTTCTTCCGGGTTGGTGCCCTTCTCATCACCGAAGCGGCTGCTGAAGGCATAGCGGGTTTTGTCCATCAAGCCGCTCTGGGGCGTGCTCAATTGTCCCTTGCCTGTCTTGAGGTCACCTTCCCAATGCGCGGTGGCATGACGCGAAATACCCATCGTTGATCTCCTGCGGGATGAATGGCCAAGCCAGCCTAGACCGCCCCGCGTTAGCACCGTGTCTGGCCGCCGTCAGCGCCACGGCAGGCGGCGCTCCCAGCTGAATCGGCCATCAAGATCGATGCTGTTTTCAAGTAGTTTTCGTGCGACAGTCGGGGTGCGACGGTCCATGACCGATGGCCTCCGCCGCGAGGGCGGACCCTGTTTTTTGGCTATGACCTGATGCACTGCGGTAACGAAGGGCGTGGAAATCACCAATTTTTATGCGTTTGCCTATTGGCGGCGCCCCATAGTTGCCCTACATTTCGCTTGCCGACGGGGTTCGGCGCGACCAAACAACCAACCGTTCACGGAACAGGAAACCATGGCAAAGACCGCTAAGAAGGCTGCCCCGAAGAAGGCAGTAAAGAAAGTCGCTACGAAGGCAGCCGCGAAGCCGGCCGCTCCCAAGCCGATCAAGGAAGTGCTGAGCAAGTCTGGTCTGGTTGCACACATCGTTGAAGCGTCCGGCGTTGTCGCCAAGGACGTGCGCGCCGTGCTCGCCTCGCTGGAAGGCGCCGTCGCCGCTTCGGTGCACAAGAAGGGCGCGGGCAGCTTCACCCTGCCGGGCCTGCTGAAGATCTCCACCGTCAGCGTGCCGGCCAAGCCGAAGCGCAAGGGCATCAACCCGTTCACCAAGGAAGAGCAGTGGTTCGCCGCCAAGCCGGCGTCCACCAAGCTGAAGGTGCGTCCGCTCAAGAAGCTCAAGGATGCCGCGCTCTAATCTGCGCGCTTCCTGCAGCACCCGGACGGGACGGCATATGCCGTCCCGTTTTTTTTGGTGACGCGCGCGCAGCGAAACACAGCGTTGCCAGAGACGTGTGCGGCGCCCACGTGGCGCGAAGATGCCTGTCCTGCCGCGATCCACGGCATCGCGGAACCGAGCGGAACGCACAGGGTGGAACACTGCGTGCGACCGCGCCTGTCGCCGCGACACACATCGCAGCCTATGGTGGCCTTGTCCCCCACCGCGCAGGCAGCCATGGCCAGCTCTTCTTCCCAGCGTTACCGCATCACCGTCACCCCGATCGAAAAGGACGGCCTGCAGTGCAGCGGGCGCTGCACCATCGAGCTGGAGCATCGTGCGCAGCAGGATTGGATGCGCCTGCTGGAAATCGCGCGGCGCAACACCGGGCTCAGCGGTGACGAACGTGCCGCGGCCATCGTGGCCACCCAGCTGCTGCGCGATCTTGCCCAACGCCACGCCGAGGAACCCAGCCACCCGCTCACCGTGCTGCAACCGCAGCTGGATGAGGTGCTCGCCGCGCTGGAGTCGATCCAGGGCGCGCCCTGAGCCAAGCGCCGGGCGTGGCGCTACACTCGGCGCTCTCCGGGGAGAGTCCTGCATGCGCCGCGCCGTCCTGTTGCTTCCGTTGCTGTTCCTGCAGGGCTGCTCCTGCCAGCAGCAGCCGCCCCTGACCGAGTCAGCTGCGGCGCGCGAAGGCGCAGCGCACGCCGATGACGTGCCACCTCAGCACAGTGCACCGACGCCCCCACCCACCGCCGCGGCACCGACCGCACTCAGTGCAGTGGCCGCGGACGCACTGGATGAGCCCTCGCTGGTGCATCGCTATCTGAGTGCATTGGCGCAGGGCGACGTCGCCACCGCCGACGCACAGTGGACCGGCGGCGGACCGGGCGGCCACCCGGACGATGCCGCCCTTCGCGCATTGCCCGACTTCCGCGGGCTGCGCATCAAGACCAGCGCCCCGATCGCACGGGACACCGCCGAGCCCTCCCGGCTGCGCGAAGTGCCGGTCCAGATCCGGGTCAGCACCGGGACCAGCACGCTGCGTTTCGAGGGCTGGTATCGGCTGCAACCCCGCGCGGATGGGAGCGGGTGGGAGATCCATGGCGCCTCGATCCAGCCGGTACTGAACTGACTGCATCGGCAGGGCGCACCGGCGCATCCTGACCGCGTACGTCAAAGCTGGATTCAGCCGCGCGCGCTATTGTTGGCATCTCATTCCCCACGGCCTGCCGCCATGAACGTTCGCCCGCTGTTGTCCCGCCTCGCCGCCTGCACCGTGCTGCTGGCCGCCGCCATCGGCGCGCAGGCCGCGCCCAGCGTCTCCGGCCGCCAGTTGTCGGTCGGCGCCGCCGATGTGCAGCAGTACCTCGATGGCAGCTTCCCGCGCACGCAGAATGCGCTGGGGGGCCTGATCGCAATGACGATGAGCCATCCGCAGCTGACCCTTCCGCAGGGCAGCCGGCTGGACCTGGGCTTCGATGTCGCCATGGCGACCGCCGGCGGCAACCCGGCGCCGCTGGGCAAAGTGAAGCTGAGCAGCGGCCTGCGCTATGACGCGCAGACCCAGGGCTTCCACCTGCAGGAGCCGACGGTCGACGATTTCACCCCGGCCAACAACGGCGGCAAGCTGGATTCGCGTACGCGCGGCCTGCTCAATGCCTGGCTCACCGATTACGCCCAGCGCGAGCCGATCTACAAGATCGACCCGAGCGTGGCCGCGGTGCTCGGCACGCTGCAGGTGCAGTCGGCGCAGGTGGAGAACGGCAAGCTGGTGGTCACCTTCAACCAGGATCTCGGCGCGCTGGTGCCGGCCGGGCTGCTCAGCAACTAACGCGATGGTGGGCACCGACCTGGGTCGGTGCCCACACGATCAACCGGCCAACGCCTTGGCCACCGCATCGGCGAAGGCGGGAATATCACCCGGCTTGCGGCTGGTGATCAGGCTACCATCCACCACCACTTCGGCATCGGTCCACTCCGCACCGGCATTGCCCAGATCGGTTTTCAGCGACGGCCACGAGGTCACCTTGCGGCCCTTGGCCAGGCCAGACTCGACCAGCAGCCACGGGCCGTGGCAGATCGCGGCCACCGGCTTGCCCGCCCCACCGAAGGCCTTGATCAGCGCGACCGCATCGGTGTCGATGCGCAGTTTGTCGGGATTGATCACGCCGCCGGGCAGAACCAGCGCGTCGTAATCGTCGGCCTTGGCGCCTTTCAGCGGTGCATCGACCGTGACCTCCTCGCCCCAGTCCTTGTCTTTCCAGCCGCGGATCGTGCGGGCGTCACCCGGGGCGATCACCTTGACCGAAGCGCCCCAGGATTCCAGCAGGCGCTTGGGTTCCTGCAGCTCGGACTGTTCGAAGCCATCGGTGGCGAGGATCGCGATGTGCTTGCCGTTGAGTACGTGTGCCATGGAGCGGCTCCAGTAAGTAGGAGCGCTCAGTGTGGCCACGGCCGCATTGGGCGGCGGTGACCACGATGTGCACATCGTGTCGGGACAGCCACCGGCCCACGGCCGGTGGCGACCGGAGGGATCAGCGCTTGGGCTGCAGCATCGTGCCGGTGCACTTCTTCGACCCGCAGCGGCATTCCCAGATCTTCTTCAGGCGCGCGGTGTGACGCTCGGCCAGGGTGATGCCGTAGTTGTAGGTCAATTCATCGCCCGGCTTGATGTCCTTGATCGCCTCGATGAACACCTTGTCCTCGCGGCGGTTGTCACCCTCGGCTTCCTCGATCACCGCTTCGCAGTTCGGATCGCAGCTGTGGTTGAGCCAGCGCGCGTCGTTGCCCTTGTAGTTCGCATCGATGACGTAGTCGTCGTTCAGGGTGAACAGGAAGGTATGACCGCTCTCCACATCCCCGGTGTCGTCGGCATCCACGTCGGCGTGGCTGCGCAGCAGACCCTTGTACTGGATGACCCGCTCGCCCTTCTTGATCGGCGCCAGCGCGAACACGCCATTGCCATGGATGGTGGACTTGCGGGCCTGGATCTTCTTGGGCATCTGGCTGACCGTTGCGGTGGGAAGCCCCGATTCTCGCTTAATCTTTGTGATTGCCAAAGCGATGCGGTTCAATACGCGTCCCAGGCCGCCCTGCGGGCGCCTGAACGGGCGGGTTGGATGCCGCCGGAGAAAAGCGTACAATTTCAGTCCGCTTTATGGTTCTGCACCCCACATGCTCCGCGTCACCAAGCTCACCGATTACGCCACCGTCGTGCTGACCGTGCTCGCTGCCCGCCCGGGCGAGGTGCTCAGTGCCACTGAACTGGCCGAGTTCGCCCGTCTGGAACCGCCCACCGTCAGCAAGCTGCTCAAGCCGCTGGCCCAGGCCGGCTTGGTCGAAGGCCTGCGCGGCGTCCGTGGCGGCTACCGGCTGACCCGCGCGGCAGACCAGATCACGCTGTTCGAGATCGTGGAAGCCATGGAAGGGCCGCTGGGCCTGACCGAGTGCGCCCACGACCACAGCCAGTGCGGCCGCGAGCTGCAGTGTGGCGCGCGCAGCAGCTGGCGGATGATCAACGACGTGGTGTCCGAAGCGCTGCGCGCGGTCACCCTGGCGCAGATCCTGCCCCCTCTTCCCCTTGTTGACGCCCACCGCCGCGCGATCGCGGCGGATGTCGTCTCCTGATCAGGCAGCCCCCATGGCCACCGATACCCTCGATACCGTCGCCACCGGCGATACCCCCAACCGCGAGATCCATGAGCAGCTCGGCCGCAAGTATTCGGCGGGCTTCATCACGGACATCGAATCGGACTCGTTGCCGCCCGGCCTGGACGAGGACACCATCCGTGCCCTGTCGGCCAAGAAGGACGAGCCGGAGTGGATGACGCAGTGGCGGCTGGACGCCTACCGCCACTTCCTGACCATGCCGATGCCGGACTGGGCCAAGCTGCAGATCGCGCAGATCGACCTGCAGGCGCTGAGCTATTACTCCGCGCCGAAGGGCCCGAAGTACGCCTCGCTGGACGATGTGCCCAAGGAACTGCTGGACACCTACGACAAGCTCGGCGTGCCGCTGCATGAGCGCGCCAAGCTGGCCGGCGTGGCCGTGGATGCGGTGTTCGATTCGGTTTCGGTCGGCACCACGTTCCGCAAGGAACTGGCCGAGAAGGGCGTGATCTTCTGCTCGATGTCCGAAGCGATCAAGGAACACCCGGAACTGGTCAAGCAGTACCTGGGGACCGTGGTGCCGGTCGGCGACAACTACTTCGCCGCGCTCAACTCGGCGGTGTTCTCCGACGGCAGCTTCGTGTTCATCCCCAAGGGCGTGCGTTGCCCGATGGAACTGAGCACCTACTTCCGCATCAACGCCGGCCACACCGGCCAGTTCGAGCGCACGCTGATCATCTGCGAAGACAAGGCGTACGTGTCCTACCTGGAAGGCTGCACCGCGCCGATGCGCGATGAGAACCAGCTGCATGCCGCGGTGGTCGAGCTGGTCGCGCTGGAAGACGCCGAGATCAAGTACTCCACGGTGCAGAACTGGTACCCGGGCGATGAGAACGGCGTGGGCGGCATCTACAACTTCGTCACCAAGCGTGCCGAGTGCCGTGGTGCGCGCAGCAAGGTCACCTGGACCCAGGTCGAGACCGGCTCGGCGATCACCTGGAAGTATCCGTCGTGCGTGCTGCTTGGCGATGATTCGGTCGGCGAGTTCCACTCGGTCGCGCTGACCCACCATCGTCAGCAGGCCGACACCGGTACCAAGATGATCCACATCGGCAAGCGCACCAAGAGCAAGATCGTCAGCAAGGGCATCAGCGCCGGCCATGGCCAGAACACCTACCGTGGCCTGGTGAAGATCGATCGCGGCGCCGAAGGCGCGCGCAATTACACCCAGTGCGATTCGCTGCTGATCGGCAAGAAGTCCGGCGCGCATACCTTCCCCTACATCGAGGTGAAGAACCCCAGCGCGACGGTCGAACACGAAGCGACCACCTCCAAGATCTCCGACGACCAGCTGTTCTATTGCCGCGCCCGTGGCATCGACCAGGAAAACGCGGTCTCGATGATCGTCGACGGCTTCTGCAAGCAGGTCTTCCGCGAGCTGCCGATGGAGTTCGCCGTGGAAGCCAAGAAGCTGCTGGAAGTCAGCCTGGAAGGCTCGGTCGGATGATCCGTGCCCTGATCAGCCTGGGTCTGCTGCTGGGCGCGGTGGCGCCTGTGGCCACGCAGGACGTGCAATGCGATCCGGGTGGCAACCAGCTCGAGCTCAATGCCTGCGCCGACAACGCGTTCAAGCAGGCCGATGCCGAGCTGAACGCGGTGTACCGTCAGATCGTGGCCAAGCTGGCCGGCGAGCCGGTCGCACTGGCAAAGATGAAAGCAGCGCAGCGCCTGTGGGTCCAGCTGCGCGACGCCGATCTGGACGCGCGCTACCCGGTGGGCGATGACGAGAACCCGCGCCTGCTGTACGGCTCGATGTATCCGATGCTGTATTCCGGCGCCAAGGCGGCCTTGACCACCACGCGGGTCACTTACCTGCGCAACGAATTCCTCGAGCGCAGCGAATACGACCTCTGAGTCGCGCTGCCTCCAGTTCCCCTATCTGACAAGACGATTATCGACATGTTGAAGATCGACAACCTCCACGCACGCATTGGCGAAAAAGAGATTCTCAAGGGCCTCTCGCTCGACGTGAAGCCCGGCCAGGTGCACGCCATCATGGGCCCCAACGGCGCCGGCAAGTCCACCCTGGGCAACGTCCTGGCCGGCCGCGACGGCTATGACGTGAGCGAAGGCAGCGTGCAGTTCGAAGGCCGTGACCTGCTCGAGCTGGCGCCGGAAGAACGCGCCGCCGCCGGCCTGTTCCTGGCCTTCCAGTATCCGGTGGAAATCCCCGGCGTGAACAACACCTACTTCCTGCGCGCGGCGCTCAACGCCCAGCGCAAGGCGCGCGGCGAGGAAGAGCTGGATTCGATGCAGTTCCTCAAGCTGGTCCGCCAGAAGCTGGCCGTGCTGCACCTGAAGGACGAGCTGCTGCACCGCGGCGTCAATGAAGGCTTCTCCGGTGGCGAGAAGAAGCGCAACGAGATCTTCCAGCTGGCCGTGCTCGAGCCGAAGCTGGCGATCCTGGATGAAACCGACTCCGGCCTGGATATCGACGCGCTCAAGAGCGTGGCCGACGGCGTCAACGCGCTGCGTTCGCCGGACCGCTCCTTCATCGTGATCACCCATTACCAGCGCCTGCTCGATTACATCAAGCCGGACGTGGTGCACGTGCTGGCCGAAGGCAAGATCGTGCAGAGCGGCGGCCCGGAACTGGCCCTGGAACTGGAAGCCCATGGCTACCACTTCCTGAAGGACCGCGTGGTGCCGGAGGCAGCGGTCTGATGAGCGCCCTGCTCGATTCCCTCGCCAGCGGCTTCTGCGGCAGCGATGCACGTCGCGCCGAGCTGGATGCCGCCCTGCAGGCCGGCCTGCCCGGCCCGCGCACCGAAGCCTGGAAATACACCTCCCTGCGCCAGCTGGAGCGTCGCAGCTTCCAGCCCGCCCCGCTCGCCCCGGCCGTGGTCGATGCCGCCCTGCTGGCCGACATTCCGTCGCCGCGGCTGGTGTTCGTCAATGGTCGCCCGTCCGGCGCGCTGAGCGATGTCGCCGCGGTGCCGGCCGGTGTGCAGCTGGCGACCCTGTCGTCGGCGCTGGCCGCGGGCGATGAAGCCGCTCGCTTCCTCGGCCGCCGCTTCGAGCGCAGCGAGGAAGTGTTCGCCCGCCTCAACGCCGCGCTCGCCGATGAAGGCGTGCTGCTGCGCGTGGAAGCCGGCGTGCAGGTCGAGACGCCGCTGCAGCTGGTCTTCATCAGCGTGGCTGGCGAGACCGATCTGTCCTGGCACCACCGCCACCTGATCGAACTTCGCGCTGGCGCTGCGCTGGGCGTGGTCGAGCACCACCTGCATGTCGGTGATGCCGCGCACCTGGACAACACCCTCGTGCACGTCCACCTGGCGCAGGATGCCGTGCTCTCGCACGCCCGTGTGCAGGCCGACGCCACCCGCGCCACCTCGCTGCTGCGCACCGACGCCGTGCTGGCCCGCAACGCGCAGTACCGTCGTGTCGATCTGGAACTGGGCGCCGCGCTGAGCCGCCATGAGCTCAACGTCCGCCTGGAAGGCGACAACGCCCAGCTGACCGCCAACGGCGTGCTGCTCGGCAACGGCCGCCGCCATGTCGATACCCGCCTGGGCATCGAGCACATCGCACGCGATACCGCCTCGGAAATGGTCTGGCGTGGTGTGGCGGCCAACCGCAGCCGCGTGGTCTTCCACGGTGGCATCCACATCCGCGAAGGCGCCGATGGCACCGACGCCAACCTGTCCAACAAGAACCTGCTGCTGTCGGCCGATGCCGAGATCGATACCCAGCCCACGCTGGTGATCGACGCCGACGAAGTGAAGGCCGCCCATGGTGCTACGGTCGGCCAGCTCGATGCGAATGCGCTGTTCTACCTGCGCTCGCGCGGCCTGCCGGCCGATCGCGCGCAGCAGTTGCTGAGCGCGGCGTTCTGCCATGAACCGTTGAACGCGCTCGACGCACGCCTGACCGAGCAGCTCACCGCCCAGCTCACCCGTGCACTGGCCCTGGCGGGCGTGGCATGAACCTGTCCACGCCGCGCCCGGTCGCCGATACCGGCGCCGCGCCCGATTGGGACCGCGTGCGCCTGGACTTCCCGCTGTTGATGCGCGAAGTGCACGGCAAGCCGCTGGTGTACTTCGACAACGCCAACACCGGCCAGAAGCCGGTGCAGGTGATCGGTGCGCTGGACGAGTTCTACCGCCGCTACAACGCCAACGTCAGCCGTGCAGTGCATGCGCTCGGCACCGAGGCGACCGATGCCTACGAAGGCGCGCGCAACAAGCTGGCGCGCTTCCTCAACGTGCGCGCCAGCGAACTGGTGCTGTGCAGCGGCACCACCTTCGCGATCAACCTGGTCGCCTATTCGTGGGCACTGCCGCGGCTGAAGGCCGGCGATGTCATCCTGGTCTCGCGCATGGAACACCACGCCAACATCGTGCCCTGGCAGCTGGTCGCCCAGCGCACCGGCGCGACGATCCGCGTGGCCGAGATCACCCCGGAGGGTGCCCTGGACCTGGACGCACTGCGTGCGGCGATGACCCCCGAGGTCAAGCTGCTCGCCGTTGCCCATGTGTCCAATGTGCTGGGCACGGTCAACCCGGTCCGCGAGATCTGCCGCGAAGCCCGCAAGCGCGGCATCGTCACCGTGGTGGATGGCTCGCAGGCCGTGCCGCACCGCAAGGTCGACATCCCCGCGATCGGCTGCGACTTCTATGCCATCACCGGGCACAAGATGTGCGGCCCGACCGGCACCGGCGCGCTGTGGGCCAGGCGCGAACACCTGGACGCCATGCCGCCGTTCATTGGTGGCGGCGAGATGATCAAGGAAGTGAGCTTCGAGGGCACCGTGTTCAACGATGCCCCGCACAAGTTCGAAGCCGGCACCCCGAACATCGCCGGTTTCATCGGCCTGGGCGTGGCGGTGGACTACCTCGAATCGCTCGGCCTGGACCACGTGGAAGCACGCGAAACCGAGCTGCTGGCGCACTTCAACGAAGAACTGGGCAAGATCGACGGCCTGCGCATCTTCGGCACCACGCCGGACAAGGCGGCGGTGGTCTCCTTCCTGGTGGAGGGCGCGCATTCGCACGACCTGGCCACCCTGCTGGACCTGGAAGGTGTTGCCGTGCGCTCGGGCCAGCACTGCGCGCACCCGCTGCTGCAGTATTACGGCGTCGCCGCGACCTGCCGCGCCTCGCTGGCGTTCTACAACACGCATGACGAGATCGAGCGCTTCATCGTGGCGCTGAACAAGGTGCGCAAGCTGCTGGGCTGAGCCCGCCTCGTCTGTGCCCCCCTGGAACGCCGTGGCCTGCCACGGCGTTTTTCGTTGCCCGCCCCGGTCGTTTCCGTCCGGGCCCCGGCCAGCCTAAAATGGCGGCATGAGCACCCTGACCTACCGCGCCGCCACGCTGGCCGACATCCCCGCCCTCGTCACCCTTGTCACCTCCGCCTACCGGGGCGATGCCAGCCGCGCCGGCTGGACCACCGAGGCTGACCTCCTCGATGGCGCCCGCATCGACCCGCAGGGTCTTCAGGCCGACATCGAGCGCCCGCGCAGCACCATCCTGCTCGCCGAGCGCGAGGGCCAGCTGCTGGCCTGTGCACATATCGCCGATGACCAGGGCAAGGGCTACTTCGGCATGTTCTCGGTGGACCCGACCCAGCAGGGCGGCGGCGTCGGCAAGCAGGTGATGCTGGCCGCCGAAGCCCACGCCGCGCGCGAGTGGGGGGTATCGGTCATGCAGATGACGGTGATCGACATCCGCGACGAACTGATCGCCTTCTACGAGCGCCGCGGCTACCAGCGCACCGGCATCAAGAAGCCCTTCCCGTATGGCGATGAACGCTTCGGCATCCCCAAGCGCGACGATCTACGCTTCGAGATCCTGGAAAAGCCGCTGGCGGTGCCGGCGTGAGTGACACCTGGACCTTCGTCTGCGCCAGCGCCGAGCTGCTGCCGGGCGAGATGAAGAGCACCTTTGATGAAGTGACCGGCACGCCGATCGTGGTGTTCAACCTGGACGGCGAGCTGTACGCGCTGGAAGACCAGTGCACCCACGACGAGTTCGAGCTGTCCTCGGGCACCTTTGATATCGGCGAGGCCAGCATCGAGTGCGTCCTGCACGGGGCCCGCTTCGATATCCGCGACGGCGCCGCGCTGTGCGCCCCCGCCTACTCGCCGGTCGCGAAGTTCCCGGTCAAGCGGGAACACGACGCGGTCTGGGCCCGCGACGACCGCGACTGAGCCGGGCTGAACGGCGGCTTTTTGAAAACGCGAATTATTCCTATTACGATAGGCATTGCGGCCAGCCGGTCGCGCCCGTCCGGTAGCCCGTGTCCGCCCACCGCTCTCTTCTTGGCGCTCTTGCCCTGTGGGCCACGCTCTGCGTGGTGCTGCTGGCGTGCCGCGGGCTGAGCGGACCCCAGCGCGGCGCTGAGCCAGGCAAGGCGACGGCACGGGCCTCGCTGGCCTGGGACATCTCGCCGACGGCGACCGCCCCGGCCATGCCCGTGCCCGAGCTCCCGGCGGCAGAGCCCCCGTCGGCCGCCGAGTCCGGCCCCGATCCCGAACTCGGCCATGTCGGCGTGCCCCTGCGTCAGCGGCGCACCGGCTGGACGACCCTGGTCCCGCTGTGGCCGTCCGATGCGCTGCGGCGGCAGCGGCTGGAACCTTCGCTGCGGCTCAATCCCGGCCACGCGCCTCCCCACGCCTGATCCCTGCCCCACGCACCGCGTGGGGCGTGCCGTGCCTGCGCCTGTGCGCAGTGCGAACGGCTTCGCGTGCCCGCGTCTCCATTGCCGGCCGCTGTTCCCCGCGCGTGCCGCGCCGCCCGTCTTTCCCTTCCCGGATCGTCCACACCATGATCAAGAGCCGCAAGCATTCTTCCTTTCCGCGCACCGTTGCCGGTCGCGCCACTGCCGGCCTGGTCACCGGGCTGAGCCTGGCTGTCCTGCCGGTCATCGCGCACGCCCAGTCCAGTGGCAACACGCCGCAGACCCTGGATCAGATCGATGTGCGCGGCGTGCGCGGCTTCAAGGCCGACAAGGTCGCTTCCCCGAAGTTCACCCAGTCGCTGCAGGACACCCCACAGACGATCCAGGTGATCACCAGCGACCTGTTCAATCAGCAGGGTGCGACCACGCTGACCGATGCGCTGCGCAACAGCCCGGGGGTGGGTACGTTCTACGTGGGTGAGAACGGCAACACCAACACCGGCGACAGCATCTTCATGCGCGGCTTCGACACCTCCAGCAGCATCTTCGTCGATGGCGTGCGCGACCTCGGCTCGATCTCGCGGGATGTGTTCAATACCGAGCAGGTGGAGGTGGCCAAGGGCCCGGCCGGCACCGACAACGGACGCTCGGCACCCACGGGTGCGATCAACATGGTCAGCAAACAGGCCAACCTGCACAACGCCGTGTCGGGCACGGTCTCGGCCGGTACCGACAGCCAGCAGCGCGGCACCGCCGATTGGAACCAGGCGCTCGGCGCAACCAGTGCGTTGCGCGTGAATGCGATGTGGCAGGACAGCGACCAACCCGGCCGCGACCACGTCAACAACCGCCGCTGGGGCATCGCACCGTCGTTGGCGTTCGGCCTGGGCACCAGCACGCGTTATTTCCTCAACCTGCTCTACGTGGACCAGGACAACGTGCCCGACGGCGGCGTGCCGACCCTGGGCCTGCCGGGCTGGACGCCGCAGCCCAGCCTGGAGCAGCTGGCCGGCCAGCCGGTCGATCCGGAGAATTTCTACGGCACCCGCGCCGACCACGACGATGTCACCGCGAAGATGGCGACGTTCCGCATCGAGCACGACATCAACGACGCGGTGCGCGTGACCAACACCGCCCGCTGGGGCCGCACCGACCAGGATTACCTGCTGACCGCGTTCATGGGTACCGGCACGCGCGGTGCCAATGGCGCACCGACCGGCAACATCCGCTTCACCAACCCGGCCGATCCAGCCACCTACACCATCGCGCGCAGCCTGCCGACCTTCAAGGACCAGCAGAACACGATCCTGACCGACCAGCTCAACCTGCGGGCGGATATCACCACCGGGGCGATCGTGCACAACCTGAGCGCCGGCCTGGAATTCACCCGCGAGGAGCTCAAGAGCTTCGGCCAGGCCGCCACCGGTGGCACCACCTGGTCGCCGGCCAACCTGTATGCCCCGGACTGGAACGCGACCGGACTGACCTGGGCACACAACGGCGCCGACAGCCACGGCAAGACCACCACCTCCTCGATCTATCTCTTCGACACCCTCAACCTCGGCGAAAGCCTGCTGGTCACCGCAGGTCTGCGCGCGGACCACTACTCGACCGAGTACCAGAGTGCGTCGGTGTGCGGCGGCCGTGGTCCGGCCTGTGGCGCCAACCCGGTTGGCACCGTGATCGCCAATCCCTCGCTTGAACATTCGGACACCCTGCTCAACTGGAAGCTCGGCGCGGTCTACAAGGTCGATGACATCGTCAGCCTGTACGCCAACTACGCCCTCTCCCAGCAGCCGCCGGGCGGCAGCAACTTCCAGCTGAGCGCCTCTACCAGCAGCGCTGACAATCCGAGCCTGGAGCCGCAGAAAGCCAGGACCGTCGAAGTGGGGACAAAGTGGGCCTTCCTCGATGACGCACTCGCTTTCAACGTGGCGCTGTTCAAGACCGAGGTCAGCAACGAGATCAACACGCAGGTCCTGGACGATGCGGGCAACCCGACCCAGACCGGCAAGAAGTCGGTGCAGGGCATCGAAGTCTCCACCGTGGGCCGCATCACCGACAACTGGTCGGTTTCGGCGGGTTACAGCCATCTGGATACCGAGGTGGAAGAAGGCGCCAACGTCGCCGCCGACGGCACCCGCAACCTGACCTACACCCCGGGCGACACCTTCACCAGTTGGACCAGCTATGCCTTCCCGTCCGGCCTGACGATCGGCGGCGGCGTGCGCTACGCCGGCCAGATGCATCGCGGCACCGACGGTGCGGTCGGTACCCCGGCCTTCACCAAGTCCTACACGGTTTACGATGCGGTGGCTTCGTATGCCATCAACGAGCACCTGGTGCTGCGCTTGAACGCCTACAACCTGTTCGACAAGCAGTACGTGGCTGCGATCAACAAGAGCGGCTACCGTTACACCCCGGGTGCCCCGCGCACCGTCCTGTTCAGTGCGGACTTCCGCTTCTGACCACCGGCCGACGCAGGGGAGCCCTCCCCTGCGTCGTACAAGGACCCTGTCATGTTGCTGCATGTTCCCGACGTACTGAGCGCGGATGAACTGGCCCACCTCCAGCGCGCGCTGGCCGAGGCGGCATGGGCCGATGGGCGCGAGACCGTCGGCGCGCAGGGCGCGCAGGTCAAGCGCAATGAACAATTGCCCGACGCCTCGCCCCTGAAGGCCGAGCTGGGCCGGATCGTGCTGGGCGCCCTGGACCGGCATCCGCTGTTCTTCGCGGCGGCATTGCCACTGCGGATTCTGCCGCCCCGTTTCAACCGCTACCAGGGCGGCGGCGAGTACGGCTTCCACGTGGATGGGGCGGTGATGATTACCCAGCTGGACGGACAGCGCAGTCATCTGCGCTCGGACGTATCGTGCACGCTGTTCCTCACCGCGCCGGACGACTATGACGGCGGCGAGCTGGTGATCAGCGATACCTACGGCGAGCACGAGGTGAAGCTCCCCGCCGGCGATCTGGTGCTGTATCCCTCGAGCAGCCTGCACCGCGTCAATCCGGTCACCCGTGGGTCGCGGCTGGCCTCATTCTTCTGGGTGCAGAGCATGGTGCGCGATGACAGCGCGCGGCGCACGCTGCTGGAGATGGACAGTGCGATCGAAACGCTGCGCACCACCGGTGCCGACAGCGCGGCCGTGCTGCAGTTGACCGGCGTGTATCACAATCTCCTGCGACGCTGGAGCGAGATCTGAGCCTGGCGCCATAGGCCCCTGCAATCGCAAATCATTCCCATTTGCGCTTGGGAACATTTCTCACTACAATCTCGGCGCGTTGCGAACCGGAGGTCCGGTCCGCCGTTTCGGGATCTTCCCTTGCGCCACCCCCACCGCCATCGCAGCTTTGCCACCGCCATGCGCGGGCAGCGCCCGGCGCTGCCTGTGGTGCTGGCGTGGTTGGCGGTGCTGGCGATGCTGTTTACCGGCCTGCCGGTGCTGGAGCGTGTTGCCCCGGGCAGCACCGTGATGGTCCTGCAGATGCCAATGGACGAGCGTCCTGTCGGCGGCGGTGAGACCGCGGTGCAGGAAGACACCCCGGCCAAGCCGCGCCGGGTCACCAGCGCGCGCCCTGCTTCCACGCCACCGCCGCAGCCGTCGCTGCCACCGGTCGTGGAATCGCTGGATGCGCTGATGGCCACGCTGGTAGCACAGCCGCCACGGGTCGTACCCGCCATTGATTCGGCACCGGCCACGCCGCTGCCTGCTGCACCCGGCCTGCGCGTCCAGCGCGGCCAGGCCCCTCCGCAGGGCTGATCCCGACTGCCGGCGGCGCCATCGCGCCCCGCGCGGTCACGCACGCTCTGCCCGTTCCGGGCCTTCCTGATTCCTGCGCGTGTTGCCGCCCTGCGGCCTGCCGCGTTGCGTCCGCGTTCTTCTTTCCGAGGTTACCCCCATGGCCCAGCGCCATCGTCGTCGCACGTCCCTGTCCCGCTGCACCCTGTCCATCGCCCTGCTCGGTGCGCTGAGCGCCCCGGCCTTCGCCAACGGCGAGGCCGCCGCCCCGACCACGCTGGACAAGGTGGTCGTGACCGCCGCCGGCTTCGAGCAGAAGATCGCCGATGCCCCGGCCAGCATCAGCGTCATCAGCCGCGAAGAACTAAGCAAGCGCCCGTACACCAGCCTGGTGGATGCGCTGCGCGACGTGGAAGGCATCGACGTGGGCATGGAGCCGACCGACAAGAACGGCCGCGCCACCATTTCCATGCGTGGCATGCCCTCGGACTACACCCTGGTGCTGATCGACGGTCGCCGCCAGAGCAACGCCGGCAACCTGTACCCGAACAACTTCGGTGGCGGCCAGTTCTCGTACATGCCACCGCTGGATGCGATCGAACGCATCGAAGTGGTCCGCGGCCCGATGTCGACCCTGTACGGCTCCGATGCGATGGGCGGGGTGATCAACATCATCACCCGCCGCAACCAGACCGAGTGGCATGGCGCGGTCACCCAGGGCTTCACCCTGCAGCAGGACGACCAGTTCGGTGATGCCCGCAGCACCGATGTCTACCTGAGTGGCCCGCTGGTCAAGGACCGCCTGGGCCTGTCGGTGCGCGGCAGCTATTACGACGCCAAAGCCTCCAACCCGGAATGGGATGACCTGCCGCTGCCGGACGGCACGCTGTGGTCGCGCAGCATCGGCTTCGGTGGCGGCGGCAAGGCGGTGGCCAACACCAACTGGAACACCGGCCTGCGCCTGAACTTCATCGTCAATGACGACCACGAGCTGTGGCTGGACTACGACGTGTCGCGCCAGAAGTACGACAACAGCGAAGGCCAGACCGGCACCCTGGACAGCCTGGCCAGCCTGTGGCGCGTTGGCAATGCGACGATCCGCAACCCAAACGGTCCGGGCAACATCACCCGCCGCGTGGTGCAGCCGCGCGTGGGTTACACCGCCTACCAGCGCTATGAGCGCGACCAGCTGGCACTGACCCATCAGGGCCGCTATGAGTTCGGCACCTGGCAGACCACGCTGACCCACATCACCAGCAACAACCTCGGCCGCTCGCTGCCGCTGACCCTGGACGAGCGCGCTGATCTGCAGGGCCTGTGGAACGACGTCTGCCGCCGCACCGGTGCCGCCGCCAACTGCGCGGCCGGCGCACGCAACGGACTGGGCGCGCTCAACGCCGCCGAGCTGGCGCGCCTGCAGGCCTTCCTGCCGCGCCCGCTGCGCACGATGGAGCTGAAGGGCAACGTGCTGGACACCATGCTCGACCTGACCTTCGGCGCGCACAAGCTCACCGTGGGCGGCCAGTACAACGACACCGACATGGTCGATGGCGTGTTCGGCATGGACGGCAACGGCTACAAGAACAACGTCAAGCAGCAGCACCGCATGTGGGCGCTGTTCGCCGAGGACAACTGGTCGCTGACCGATACCCTGACCGCCACGGTCGGCGTGCGCTATGACGATCACAACATCTTCGGCAGCCACGTCAGCCCGCGCGCCTACCTGGTGTGGAACGCCAGCGATGCCTGGACTGTCAAGGGCGGCATCAGCACCGGCTACAAGACCCCGCGTCCGGATCAGCTGTTCCCGGGCATCGTCGGCTTCGGCGGCCAGGGCGTGACCCCGCTGGTCGGCTCGCCCAACCTGAAGCCGGAAACCAGCACCAACTACGAAATCGCCACTTACTACGAAGGCGATCGCTGGGGCTTCAACCTCACCGGCTTCCTCAACAAGTTCGATGACAAGATCGCCAGCGGCGGCACCTTCGCCAACTGCGAAGTCGCCCCGAACGATGGCAGCTACTGCGTGGACATCGGTCCGGGCTGGGCCGAGCTGGGCTACAGCACCTTCGGCCAGAGCGTGAACATCGACAAGGCCGAAACCCGCGGCGTCGAAGCTGCCGCCCAGGTCGATCTGCTGGACACCCTGCAGCTGCGCGGCAACTACACCTGGACCAAGAGCGAGCAGACCAGCGGCACCGGCAAGGGCCTGCCGATCACCGGCAACCCGGCCAAGCACATGGCCAATGCGAGCCTGAACTGGCAGATCAGCGAGGCGGTGAGCCTGTCGCTGATCGGCGAAGGCCGCTACGACCGCTACCGCGACACGCTGGTCAGCAACGTCGGCGGCGTGAGCAGCTCGCAGACCCGCTATTACGAGGACTACACGATCTTCCACCTCGGCGGCAGCTGGGATATCAACAAGTGGCTGACCGTCAACGCGCGGGTCAACAACCTGTTCGACAAGGACTTCGTCTCGCAGTCCTGCGTGCTGATCAGCGACAGCGAGTTCAGCTGCGTGGACGATTACGCCACCAAGGATCAGCGTCGCAGCTACTGGATCTCATTAAACGCCAAGTTCTGAGGCACACCGCGGCGGCGTCCTGAGTGACGTCGCCGCTGGCCTTGACCTCGGGCAGCGCGCCGGCGACGGAACGCTGCCTTCTTTTTTCACAAATTGCGAATCATTCTCATCAATGGTGTAATTCGCCCCTCAGTACTCTCTCTCCCGACCGTGGCCACCAGCGCTCCTTCTTCCAGCGTGCAACAACAACGCCGCGGCTTCTGGCTGCGCACGCTGCACCAGTGGCACTGGATCAGCTCGGCGGTGTGCCTGATCGGCATGCTGCTGTTCGCCGCGACCGGCATCACCTTGAACCACGCGGCCAGGATCGAAGCCACGCCGCAGGTGGTCAGCCGCCAGCTCGAGCTGCCTGCTGACCTGCTCGGCAAGTTGGGCGACCGCGCCGATGGCCACGCGCCCATTCCCCGGGTGGCCAGCCGCTGGCTGGATGCGCAGCTCGGCATCTCGATCGGGCGCCGCCCGGCCGAATGGTCCGATGGCGAAATCTATCTCTCCATGCCCAGCCCGGGGGCCGATGCCTGGCTGAGCATCGACCGCGAAACGGGCGACGTGGAATACGAATCCACCGCACGCGGCTGGGTGTCCTATTTCAACGATCTGCACAAAGGGCGCAATGCCGGGCCCGCCTGGGGCTGGTTCCTGGATATCTTCGCCGTGGCCTGCCTGGTGTTCTGCATCACCGGCCTGTTCCTGCTGCACCTGCATGCCCGCCAGCGCCGCATGACCTGGCCGCTGGTCGGCCTGGGCCTGCTGATCCCGCTGCTGATCGCCCTGATCCTCATCCACTGACCGTCCCTTCCGGAGTCGCACCATGCGCGTCACCCTGACCATCGCCCTGAGCGGCCTGCTGGCCACCTCGCCGGCCTATGCCACCACCCTGGACATCAACGTCGAGGTGCCCAAGCTCAACGTGGCCGAGTACCACCGCCCGTATGTGGCCGTGTGGCTGGAAGGGGCCGACCAGAAGGTCGCCGCCAACCTCTCCGTCTGGTACCAGCAGACCGGCAACGCCGAAGGCCATGGCACCAAGTGGCTGCCCGACCTGCGCCAGTGGTGGCGCAAGAGCGGTCGCACGCTGGAGGTGCCGGTGGACGGCGTGACCGGCCCGACCCGCCCGGTCGGCAAGCACGCGCTCTCCTTCAGCGACAAGCAGCCGGCGCTCAAGGCGCTGGCACCGGGCAACTACACCCTCGTGGTGGAAGCGGTGCGCGAAGTCGGCGGCCGCGAACTGCTCAAGATCCCCTTCACCTGGCCGGCCACGTCCGCCCAGTCCGGCAAGGCCCAGGGCGCGACCGAACTCGGTCTGGTCACCCTGACCGCCAAGCCCTGATCCCCCATCCACCTGGAGTTTTTCGATGAAGCGCACGCTCGTCCTCGCCGCCGCCATGGCCGCCGCACTTCCGTTCTCCGCCCTGGCCCACAAGGCCTGGCTGCAGCCCTCGCAGACCGTGATCGCGGGCACCAACCCGTGGATCACCGTCGATGCGGCGGTCTCCAACGACCTGTTCTATTTCAACCACGTGCCGCTGCGCCTGGACAACCTGGTCATCACCGCGCCGGACGGCAGCACCGTGCAGCCGCAGAACGCGGCGACCGGCAAGTTCCGCAGCGTGTTCGATGTCGAGCTGACCCAGCAGGGCACCTACCGCCTGGCCACGATCAACAACGGTCTGTCGGCCAGCTGGGAAGAGGACGGCAAGCCCAAGCGCTGGCGCGGTACGCCGGCCACCTTCGCCACCGAAGTGCCGAAGAACGCCAGGAACCTGCAGGTCTCGCAGTCGGTCGGTCGCGTGGAAACCTTCGTCACCAACGGCACCCCGAACGACACCGCGCTCAAGCCGACCAACCAGGGCATCGAGATGATCGCCCTGGCTCACCCGAACGATCTGGTCGCCGGTGAAGCCGCGCGCTTCCGCGTGCTGGTCGACGGCAAGCCGACCGCCGGCCTGGCGTTCGAGATCACCCGCGGCGGCACCCGGTACCGCAACGCCCAGGACGAGATCAAGGTCAGCACCGATGCCAAGGGCGAGTTCGCCGTCACCTGGCCGGAAGCAGGCATGTACTGGCTGGAAACCGGCACCGAGGACAGCAAGACCTCGATCAAGGAAGCCAAGAAGCGTCGCCTGAGCTACGTGGCCACGCTGGAAGTGCTGCCCGAGTAACGGCCTTCGGCGCGGCCGCTGCACGCGCCGTCCACCTCACCCCGCCCCCGTCGACACGACGGGGGCTTTTCACCCGACGCAGTCCGGCCATCGGGCTTACTAGGCCCGACGTGCCCATCCCCATGAACAACCCGGATCTCGACATCGCCAGCCTCGGCGGCCACACCATGGGCACCACCTGGCAGGTAAAGCTGGCCGTGGCGCGCAGCCGCGACCTGCACCCGCTGCACGCCGGCATCCAGGCGCAGCTGGACGCCATCGTGGCGCAGATGAGCACGTGGGAAGCCGACAGCGATATCGCGCGCTTCAACCGTGCGCCCGCGGGTGAGTGGCAGGCGCTGCCGCCCTTGTTCGACACCGTGATGCAGTGCGCGCTGGACATCGCACAGCGCAGCGGTGGCGCCTTCGATCCGACCATCGGCCCGTTGGTGGCCTTGTGGGGATTCGGCGCACAGGCGCAGGCCCGGCGCATTCCCGATGCGGCCGCCCTCGCCGCCACCCGTGCGCGGTGTGGGTGGGAACGGCTGCAGTGGCAGCCCGGTCGCCTGCTGCAACCCGGTGGGCTGGCGCTGGATCTGTCGGCGATTGCCAAGGGATTTGGTGTCGATCAGGTCAGCAGGTGGCTGCGCGGGAACGGGGTGCACGCCGCACTGGTGGAGGTCGGCGGCGAGCTGCACGGCTTTGGCCGCAAGCCTGATGACCAGCCGTGGCGCGTGCTGGTGGAATCGGCCCCGGAAGACGATGCACAAGCAGACCATCCGCCACGCGTGCTCGCGCTGGGAGATCGGGCGGTGGCCACCTCCGGTGATCGCTGGCATCACTTCGAACAGGGCGGCGAGCAGTTCAGCCACACGCTGGATCCGCGCACCGGTGCACCGGTCACGCGCGCTGCGGCCGCGGTCACCGTGGTCGCCGACAGTGCCATGCAGGCCGATGCCTGGGCCACCGCATTGACGGTGATGGGCCCCGACGAGGGCATCACATTTGCGCGCACCCATGCACTGGCCGCCCGCGTTGTCAGCCGGGGCGCGCACGGGATCGAGGAACAGATGAGTCCCGCATTCGAGCACCTGCTCGCCGACGACCGCGTGGGCGCGGCATGAGTCTGCGTCCTTCCCGTGCGTGGCTGGGCAACCTGGCGGTCATGTTGTTGCTGGCGGTCATCGCCTGGGCGCTGCTGCGCCTGCATCTGGGTGACGCGTGGTGGCAGAGCGCACCCCTGGCCTCGCAGTGGCGCTGGGCAGCGGGCAGCCTGGTGGGCTATGCCGCGTTCTGCACGCTGATCTGGTGGCGCGGGCGCGCGCGCGAAGACCACGTGGCCGACAACGGACCCGCACCGATCCTGCTTGTCTGGGCGAGCCAGACCGGCTTCGCGCAGCAGCTGTGCGAACGCAGTGCGCAGGCGTTGCGCGCTGCCGGCCTGCCGGTCCGCATCCGCGCGCTGCATGCGGTGACGGCCGAGCTTCTGCAGCGCAGCGGGCAGGCGTTGTTCGTGGCCAGCACCACCGGCGAAGGCGATGCGCCGGATCATGCCCTGCCCTTCCTGCGCAAGGTGATGCCACAGGCGCTCGCATTGCCGCAGCTGCAGTACGGCGTGCTGGCACTGGGTGATCGCAGCTACGGGCATTTCTGCGCGTTTGGCCACCAGCTCGATGCGTGGCTGCGTCAGCACGGCGCGCATCCGCTGTTCGATACCGTGGAGGTAGACAACGCCGATCCCGGCGCACTGCGCCACTGGCAGCAACTGCTCGGCCAGCTCGGTGGTGAAGCGACCGAACTGCCGGACTGGGCCCCGGCCGATTATCTGCCGTGGCAACTGCAGGCGCGCCATCTGGAAAACCCGGGCAGCCCGGGCGCACCGACCTACCGCATCACCCTGGTACCTGCCGATGGCGTGCTGCCGGCGTGGCAGGCCGGCGACGTGGTCGAGATCGGGCCGCAGCATTCGCCGGCCGAGGTCGAGGCCTGGCTGCGCGATACCCCCTGGGAGGGCGATGCGGACATCGATGGACAGCCGCTGCGTGCGCATCTCGCGCGGGCGCATCTGCCCAGCAGCGACGAGACGGCCGCGTTTGCCGACACAGACGCGCTGATCGCCGCGCTACGCCCGCTGCCGCACCGGGAGTACTCCATCGCCAGCCTGCCTGCCGAAGGCCAGGTGCAGTTGCTGCTGCGCCGTCAGCTGCGTCCTGATGGCACCCCGGGACTGGGCAGCGGCTGGTTGTGCGATCACGCTGCGTTGGATGGGCGCATCGATCTGCGCTTCCGCAGCAACCCGAACTTCCACGGTGCGGCAGCGGCAACGCCGCTGATCCTGATCGGCAACGGCACCGGCATCGCCGGCCTGCGCGCCCACCTGCGCGAGCGCATCAGTGCCGGCGCGCGCCGCAACTGGCTGCTGTTCGGCGAGCGTACGGCCGCGCACGATTTCTTCTTCGGCGACGACCTGCGCGCCTGGCAGCGCGATGGCTGGATCGCGCGTCTGGATACGGTGTTCAGTCGCGACGCTGGTGAGCATCACTACGTGCAGGACCGGCTGCAGGCGCAGATCCACACGCTGCAGCAGTGGGTGCACGACGGTGCCACGATCCTGGTCTGCGGCAGCCTGCAGGGCATGGCCCCGGCGGTGGATGCGGTGATCGAGCAGGCGCTGGGCCGCGACGGGAAAGAGGCCTTGATCGTGGCCGGGCGCTACCGGCGCGACGTGTACTGAGGATTGTCGGCAGGCCCTCAGGCGTTGCGGCCCCCCGCAGCGACACGGATCGCCAGCAACTCGCCGCCGCCGTGCAAGGCAAACCGGCGGCGCTCACCGGCGGCCAACCAGGCGGTATCACCGGCGGCCAGCGGTGCCAGCGACGGCTCGCCTTCGAATTCGGCCTGGCCGGCAAGCAGATGAATCGCCCACGCCGCCTCCGGTTCGGTGAAGAAGAACATGCTGCCCACCAGCGGCCGGTGCAGCAGCTCGGCCTGCACGGCATCGCGCCGCCACATCAGATTGAAATCGTGGGTCACCCCGTCGATCAGTTCGCCGGTCACCTGCGCTTCGCCCGCAAACCGCAGGCGGTCGTGCGGCGGCATCAGGGTATGCAGTGCGCCATCGGCGAACCGCAGGTGCAGGCCTTCGCCACGCAGCAGCACCAGTTCGCGGTCGATCCCGGGAAAGGCCGAGAACGCGGCGTCCTGCTCGATCTCGGCGATCGACAGGCGCACCTGCCAATTGTCGTTGTCGGGCACGCGCAGGATCTCTCGGGTCCAGCCCAGGCCGTTGCGCCAGCGTTCGCGGCGGTATTCGAAGGAGGGGATGACGCGGCTGGCCGCGCTCAGGACGGTATCGGTCGACATGGCGCCAGTGTGCCTGAGCCGACGCAGCAGAGCTGCCTCAGGACACGCCGCCGCAATCGGGTTCCAGCAGGCGCGAACGCGCCAGCCAGTCCTTGTCGGGGTAATACGCAAACACCATCGTGCCCCCGCGCAGACTGTCGATCAGCGGCCGCGCCACGGACAGCCGCACGGCGGGGCACCCCAGGCTGCGGCCCAGCCGGCCCTGCAGACGCGCGATCGCGGGGTTCACGTACGGCGCGCCGTGGATGACGATCGCACGGTCGCGGGCATGGTCGTTGAAGCCCGGCTCCAGCCCTTCCAGGCGCAGCGAATAGCCGTTGCCGCCCATGTAGGTCTCCTTGGCGGTGAACGCGCCCAGGCTGGACATGAAACTGCCGTCCTTGTTGGAGAAATGCTGGGTACGGTTGTCACCGCTGTTGCGCCCATGCGCAACCCACTCCTCGAACAGCAGCCGCTGGCGGGTCAGATCGAAAATCCACATACGCGGTTCGGTCGACGGCCGCGAGTAATCGATCACGCTCAACTTGCCCGGGTCGACGCCGAGCTCCGGCCGGCGCAACGCACAGCGCATCGCGCGGGCCGCCAGCTGCAACACGTGTTTGTCCGCAGCCGGTGCGGCCTTGGAGAGCATCTCGGCCATCTGCACCGGAGTCGCCTCCGGGGCCGGCGCAGGGCTGGCAGCGCCCGCCGTGGCGGACGCGATCAGGCCGCAGAACGCGGCAGGCAGCAATTTCACAACGGGCATGGGCAGCACACCAACCGGAGGCAACGCTTACAACGTGGACCCGCCGGCGTCGGATTCCAAGACGGGCTGCAGGTTCTGTTCATCGGGCACCGGGCGAACCGCGGGCAGGCTGGTCACCAGCAGCGTGGTGCCGGGCACCAGCACGCTGTAAAGCTGTTCGGCGAATTCCGGCGGCAGCGCCATCGGCAGGCTCGGCGTGGCGAGCAGGTCCGGGGTGGCATTGGCGGCGGTCTGGCCCAGCAGTGGGTAGGCGGTCCAGCGGTGCAGCGGGCGGTGCGGGTCCAGCGGGCTGGGGTTGTCCTGGTAGCCCTGGCCCATCACGAACAACGTGGTGCCCTCGAACGCCGGCAAGGCCTTGGCCTCCAACCGCGACTCGCCGATCAGCACGCCATCGCGCAGCACATACAGGCGTTGATCATGCAGGCTGACCAGAATGCCGACCTGGCCGGCCGGGGCCGCCGCATCGTTCCAGTAATGCGCCGGCGCGTCGGTGCTCTCGACCAGCGGTTTGCCGGTGCTGCTGACCGGCGCCAGCACGGCCGGATAGGCCAGCGTCATCGGCGCGCTCTTGGCATCGGCCACCACCACGGTATCGCCGCGGTGGGTTTCGCCGAACAGCTTCTGCGCGAACGCCTGTGGCAGCCGCACGCAGCCGTGCGAGGCCGGGTGACCGGGCAGGCTGCCGCCGTGCAGCGCGATACCGTCCCAGGTCAGGCGCTGCATGTAGGGCATCGGCGCGCTGTTGTAGAGGTTGGACTTGTGGTCCTTGTCCTTCTGCAGGATCGTGAACACGCCGGTGGGGGTTTCATGCCCGGTCTTGCCCGAGCTGATCGTGCTCATGCCGATCGCGATGCCGTTGCGGTACACGTAGGCGCGCTGCTCATCGAGGCTGACCACCAGCACGATCGGGCCGGACGGGGAGATCTCCGGATGCCAGAGAAACTCGCCGGGCTTGAGATCGGTGGGACCGCGCGGGGCCTCGGTCGTCTTGCTGGCCGTCGGCGCACTGTTGGCGGTCGTGGCGGGAAGCATCCCGGTCGCCAGCAGCGTCCCGAGGGCCAGACTCAACAGCGTGCTGCGTACTGCCATGTCGTGCATCCATTCGAAGAGATGCCGCCACGCTACACGAAGTGCCTGCATGCGTTCGCGAAAACACGCGCAGCCCTGCTGCCGGTTTTCGTGCGCCCCAAAAAGTAATTGCCCGGCCACACATCCTGTGCAGACCGGGCAATCGATACATCCTTGTCGGCATCCCGCCTTCCCCCTGTGCATCCTGCCCAGTCTGGGTGCCGGCCATGCATCCTGCACTCGGCCGTATATGCTTCCGCCATCTCAACCCTTCCCGGGGTCTGGATGCCACCGTCCTGGTGGGTCCGCGCCAATCCTTCCGCGCCGCCTCCCTGCGTGCTGCCTCCCTGCAGCTGTCGGTGCCGCCGCGGCATCCTGCCGTGGCGACCAGTGACCGGCGTCCTGCCTGTCCCGACCTGTCCTGTTGTTCAGCGCCTTGGTACGGAGGCCGGCGCTGCCCTCCTGGGCGGTGCCTCGGCCGGCGCCTGCCTGGCCCCGGTCGTCATCCGTTGTCGATTCCGTTCGACGGTAGCTGTCCCTATCCCCTTCACCCGCGCCAGATCCTCGACGTGTTCAAAGGGTCCGTGTTGTCGCCGGTACGCGACGATCGCTTCGGCCCTCATCGGCCCCACGTTCGCCAGTCCCTGCCGCAGCGTCGACGCGTCCGCCGTATTGATGTTGATCCGATCGGCCGCGAAGGCCATTCCGCTCAACAGCAGTCCCAGCACCAGCGCCCTGCACGAAAACCAAGGTCCCACCGTGTAACTCCTTGTGGCTCGGAACCGGCCCCTGCCGGCAATCCTGTCGAAGGTTCCAGCGTCCCTCGCCACATACACACAGCCTATCGTCCACGGCACCTTCACACAGCAGGCCTAACACCCGACGTGGTGTAGGGAAATACCTACCCCAGCGCAGGCGTAGAATGGCGGGACTTGTCAAAAGCACTCTGGAGTTCAGATGGACAGCGCCAAGCTCGGCCAATTCGTCAGTGAAAAGTGGGACAACGAGATCGTCCCGCAATTGGTCGATTACATCCGTATCCCCAACAAATCGCCGATGTTCGACGCCGATTGGGTCGCCAACGGCTACATGGAACAGGCCGTCACCCTGATGGAAACCTGGGCCCGCGCCCAGAACCTGCCGGGCCTGACCGTCGAGGTCGTGCGCCTGGAAGGCCGCACCCCGCTGCTGCTGCTGGAAATCCCGGCCTCCGGCGCCGAGACCGGCGACGACACCATCCTGCTGTACGGCCATCTGGACAAGCAGCCGGAAATGACCGGCTGGGACGACGACCTGGGTCCGTGGATCCCGGTGCTGCGCGGCGACAAGCTGTACGGCCGCGGCGGCGCCGATGACGGCTATGCGATGTTCGGTTCGCTGGCCGCCGTGCTGGCGCTGCAGGAACAAGGCCTGCCGCACGCGCGCTGCGTGATCCTGATCGAAGCCTGCGAAGAATCCGGCAGCTACGACCTGCCCGCCTATGTCGACCACCTGGCCGACCGCATCGGCAAGCCCTCGCTGGTGGTGTGCCTGGATTCGGGCTGCGCCAACTACGACCAGCTGTGGTGCACCACCTCGCTGCGCGGCCTGACCGGCGGCAACTTCTCGGTCAAGGTGCTCAACGAAGGCGTGCATTCCGGCGATGCCTCCGGCGTGATCCCGTCCAGCTTCCGCCTGCTGCGCCAGCTGATCTCGCGCATCGAGGACGAGAACACCGGCCGCATCCTGATCGACGGCATGAATGTCGAAATCCCGGCCGAGCGCCAGGAACAGGCCAAGCGTGCCGCTGAAGTGGTGGACACCGCGATCTTCGAGAAATTCCCGATGGTCGATGGCCTGCGCCCGATGAACGACGACCTGGCCGAACTGGTGCTCAACCGCACCTGGCGCCCGGCGCTGTCGGTCACCGGTGTGGACGGCCTGCCGCCGCTGGCCTCGGCCGGCAACGTGCTGCGCCCGCATACCGCGGTGAAGCTGTCACTGCGCCTGCCCCCGACCGCTGACGGCAAAGCCTGCGGCGAGCTGCTCAAAGAAGCCCTGCTGCGCGATCCGCCGAACGGTGCGGAAGTGAAGCTGGACCTGGAGAAGGCCTCCAGCGGCTGGAATGCGCCGGCGATGGCGCCGTGGCTGACCCAGGCGATCGACGACGCCAGCCAGACCTTCTTCGGCAAGCCGGCGATGTACATGGGCGAAGGCGGCTCGATCCCGTTCATGGGCATGCTCGGCGAGAAGTTCCCGGGTGCGCAGTTCATGATCACCGGCGTGCTCGGCCCGCACTCCAACGCACACGGCCCGAACGAGTTCCTGCACATCCCGATGGGCAAGCGCGTGACCTCCTGCGTGTCCAAGGTGATCAGCGAGCATTACGCGGCCAGCCTGCGTGGCGAGACCAGCGGTTCGCCGGTCGCCGCCGACAGCGGCACCCGTCACGGTGGCCACGGCTGCTGCTGACGTTGGCGGACGCAGCCTGGCCTTGCTAGGCTGCGTCCACCTCTACTGACGCATTTGGCATGAACGGACTGTTTGGCAGCACCAGCTGGCTCTACATCATCCTGGTCGGCTTCGTCGTCGGTCTGCTCGGGCGCTTCTTCATGCCCGGCAACAACCGCATGGGCTGCCTGCTGACCATCGTGCTCGGCATCGTCGGCGCCCTGCTGGCCGGCTGGTTCGGCCAGTACATGGGCTGGTATGCCCGCGGCGAGCCTGCCGGTTTCATCGGCGCGATCCTCGGTGCGGTCGCGGTCCTGGCCGTGCTCCGGCTGTTCAGCAGCAAGCGCTGAGCATCGCCCTCTTCTTTCTTCCCGCGCGCCTTCCGGCGCCGCTTCGACGTACCCGTCCATGAACGATCCCGCTTCCGATCCGCTGCGCGCCGAACACCGCCGGCAGTGGACCTGCGCCGCCCTCGGCGACCCGGCCACCGCGCTTGACCGTGCGTCGGTCGATGCCGGTTTCCGCAGCTACTGGCGCGCCACCAGCGCGCGCGGCAGCCACATCGTGATGGATTCCCCGCCCGGGCTGGAGGATGTGCGCCCGTGGCTGCGCATGCACGACCTGCTCGAGCCCAACGGCGTGCGCGTGCCGCAGGTACTGGCACGCGATGAAGACAACGGCTTCCTGCTGCTGGAAGACCTGGGCGGCCCGACGCTGGCCCGCCATATCGACACCGACAACGCCGATGCCTGGTTCGATGCCGCCTTCGCGCAACTGATCCGGCTGCAGTCCATCCCGGTGCCCGAGGGCATGGGCAGCTTCGGCGAGGCGCTGCTGCAGCGTGATGCCGGGCTGTTCGACGAATGGTTCCTGCAACGTCACCTCGGCCTGGCACTGGACTGCGGCGAGATCGAGCACCTGCAGCGCATGCACCGCCTGCTGATGGACAACGCCCTGCAGCAGCCGCAGGTGCTGACCCACCGCGATTTCATGCCGCGCAACCTGATGCCGATCGACGGCGGGCCGGCCGTGCTGGATTTCCAGGATCTGGTGCGCGGGCCGATCGCCTACGACCCGGTCAGCCTGTTCAAGGATGCGTTCCTGAGCTGGCCGATCGAACGCGTGGACGCGTGGTTGGCGCGCTATCACGCGCTCGCCCTGGCCGCCGGCCTGCCGGTGCGGCCGTGGCCGCAGTTCCTGCGCGACGCCGACTGGATGGGCGTGCAGCGCCACCTCAAGATTCTCGGCCTGTTCGTGCGCCTGCGCGACCGCGACGGCAAGGGTCACTACTTCGAGGATGCACCCCGTTTCATCCGCTATCTGGATGAAGTGCTGCCGCGCCATCCCGAGCTGGCCCCACTGCACGACCTGTTCGAGCTGCGCATCAAACCGGCCCTGGCCCGCATCGCCGAACCGGTGCAGGCGCGCCCATGAAGGCCATGATCTTCTCGGCCGGCAAGGGCGAGCGCATGCGCCCGCTGACCCTGCACACGCCCAAGCCACTGCTGGTGGCCGGTGGCAAGCCGCTGATCGTGTGGCACTTGGAACGGCTCGCTGCCGCCGGCATCGATGAGGTGGTGATCAACACCGCCTGGCTGGGTGACCAGTTCGCACCCGCGCTGGGCGACGGTGCGCGCTGGGGGCTGCGCCTGCACTTCATCGATGAGGGCGCCGTGCCGCTGGAAACCGGTGGCGGCATCCTCAATGCCCTGCCGATTCTCGGCGAGGCACCGTTCCTGGTGATCAACGGCGATGTGTGGACGGATATGGAGGTCGCCACGTTGCCGCGCACGCCTGCCGGCGATGCGCATCTGGTGCTGGTCGACAATCCCGCGCAGCACCCGCGCGGTGATTTCATCCTGCACGCCGATGGTCGCGTCAGCGATGACGGCGACAGCGCGCGGCTCACCTATGCCGGTATCGGCGTGTACCGCCCGGCGATCCTCGACGGCTGGCGGGCGGTGATCGGCGACACCACCGGGGCCGGCGCGACACCGCCGCAGTTCAGCCTCGTCCCCCTCCTGCGCCACGCGATGGCGCAGGGCCGTGTGACCGGCCAGCACCATCGCGGCCGATGGACCGACGTAGGCACGCCGGAGCGTCTGGCGCAGCTGGACGCCCAGTTGCAATCCCCGCACGGATAAAACACCGCGCCCCCCCTTGGGCGACCCGGTGGTAGAGCCGACCGTTGGTCGGCTGCTCTCCGCCCGATGGTAGAGCCGACCGTTGGTCGGCTGCTCTCCGCCCCGGTGGTAGAGCCGACCGTTGGTCGGCTGCTCTCCGCCCGATGGTAGAGCCGACCGTTGGTCGGCTGCTCTCCGCCCGAGCCCACCTGAGCAGCCGACCAA